>NZ_CP007511.1:3757500-4070490 GCF_000818015.1 Stutzerimonas balearica DSM 6083 | reverse complement strand
GGCGCGCATTGACGTAGGCGATCGCCTCGTCGAGCGAGGCATAGGGCAGTACCGGTAGCAGCGGGCCGAAGATCTCGTCCTGCATCACCTGCATGTCGTCATTGACGTCGAGCAGGATGTGATGCGGCAGGCGCCGGCCCTGGCCCTCGTCGAACAGCGGCAGGAGCAGCGCGCCGCGTGCCCGGGCGTCGGCCAGGTAGCCCTCCAGGCGGAGCAGCTGACGCTCGTTGATGATGCTGGTGTAGTCCGGGTTGTCGGTCAGCTGCGGAAAGAAGCGCTGTACGGCCAGGCGATAGGCCTCGACAAAGGCTTCCAGGCGCTGCTGGGGAACCAGTACGTAATCGGGCGCAACGCAGGTCTGGCCGGCATTGAGCGTCTTGCCGAAGGCGATCCGCTCGGCGGCCTGCTCCAGCGGTACGTCGGCCGCGACGATGGCCGGCGACTTGCCGCCCAGCTCCAGGGTCACCGGCGTCAGGTTGGCCGCGGCGCTCTGCATGACCTGCCGGCCGACCTCGGTGGAGCCGGTAAACAGCAGGTGATCGAAGGGCAGGCGGGTGAACTGCTTGCCGGTCTCGACATCGCCCAGAACCACCGCAACTTCGTGTTCGGCGAAAACCTGGCCGAGCAGGTCGCGCAGCAGGCGGCCGGTCGCCGGCGCCGATTCGCTCATCTTCAGCAGCGCCCGGTTGCCGGCGGCGAGCGCGCCGATCAGCGGGCCGATGGCCAGATACAGCGGGTAGTTCCACGGCACGATGATGCCGACCACGCCCAGCGGCTGGTAGAGCACCCTCGCGCTGGCCGGCTGGAAGGCCAGCCCGACCCGGCGCCGTGAGGGTTTCATCCAGCGGGCCAGGTGGCGCTTGGCATGGCGGATGCCGTGCAGGCTGGGCATGACCTCGGCGAGCAGCGTCTCGTCGGCCGAGCGGTTGCCGAAATCGGCGCTGATTGCCTCGACCAGCGCCTGCTGGTGGCTGGCGATGACCTCATGGAGTGCCTCGAGCCATTGCAGGCGCTGCTCGAGGTCCGGCATGGGCAGCTTGTCGTAGGCCCTGCGCTGGCTGGCGTAAAGCGCGTGGAGGCGCTTGGTCTCGGCGGACTGGTCGACAAGCATGGGCAGGCTCGGCAAGGGTTGATGCGAGATTTCTAGAGTAAATGCTCTAATCTGTCAACGCAGCGTGCCGCCGGACGCGTGAGCGTGTACCGTGGCGCTCTTTCGCCGTCGTCCCTTCGAGTCGCCTGCCATGGCCCCACGTGCAAAGACCCGAGATCGCATCATCGAAGCCAGCCTGGAGCTGTTCAACGCCCAGGGTGAGCGCGCGGTGACGACCAACCACATCGCCCAGCACCTGGGCATTTCGCCTGGCAACCTGTACTACCACTTCCGCAACAAGCAGGCGATCGTCGCGGAGCTGTTCGGCGCCTACGAGCGGCGTGTCGCCGAGTTTCTCCGCCTGCCGGAGCAGCGGTCGCTGACCGTGGCCGACAAGGCGGCTTACCTGGAGGCCCTGCTCGAGGCCATGTGGCGCTATCGCTTCCTGCACCGCGACCTGGAGCACCTCCTGGCGGCCGATACGCAGCTCGCCGAGGGCTACCGCCAGTTTGCGCAGCGCTGCATGGCGCAGGCGGCAACGCTGTATCAAGGCTTTGTCGAGATCGGCGTGCTGCGCATGACCCCGGCGCAGATCGAAGCGCTGGTGGTCAATGCCTGGATCGTCCTCACGTCCTGGGTCAGTTTTCTCGGCACCGTGCGAGGCGACTCCGGCGAGCTGGACGAGGCCCAGCTGCGGCGCGGCATCTATCAATTGCTGGCGCTGGAAACCGCGTTCGTCACGGAGTCGGCGCGGGGCGAGGTCGACGCCTTGCTCGCGCGCCTCTACGTGCCGCTGGAGGCGGTGCTCGGCGCTGGCTGAACGGCGCTGCGCAGGCGTTCGCCGAGCCAGCCGGCGATGCGTCGTTCCAGGTAGTAGCGCGGCCGCAATGGCGTGCCTTCGACGAAGCCGACGTGGCCGCCGTGGCGATGCAGTTCGAGCTGGGTGCAAGGCGACAGTTCGGCCACCTCGGGAATGCTGTGGCGAAACACGAACGGGTCGTCCTCGGCCTGGATCAGCAGGGTCGGTACCGCGATGCCACCGAGGTAGTAGCGGCTCGATGCGCGTCGGTAGTAGTCGCTGGCATCGCTGAACCCATGCAGCGGTGCGGTGATACGGCCATCGAAGTCCCAGAATGTCCGCATGCCGTCGAGCGTGCCGAGTGCGTCGAGCGTGGCCAGGTGCTGATCGAGGCCGCGCTCGCGGAACAGACGCTGCTTGTCGCGCACGTAGGCGATCATCGCCTTCATGAAATGCGCCTGATAGACGCGTGAAAAGCCCAGGCCGATGCGGTCGGCGCACTGGTCCAGGCGAAAGGGCACCGAGACCGCGACGGCGGCGCGCACGGGGCAGTCGGCGCCGCGCTCGCCCAGGTACTTGAGCAGCACGTTGCCGCCCAGCGAATAGCCCACCGCGTGTAACGCAGCCTGCGGCCGGCACGCCTGCAGGTGCTCGATGACTTCGGCCAGGTCGTCGCTGGCGCCCGAGTGGTAGGCCCGCGGCAGCAGGTTCGGTTCGCCCGAGCAGCCCCGCCAGTTGATCGCCACGCTGCTCCAGCCCTGTGCCGCGAGACGCTGCTGCAGGCCGAGCACATAGAGCGATGCGGACGAGCCGGTCAACCCGTGCAGCACCAGCGTCAGCGGGGCCTGCGCGTCGTGCGGGCCGTGCCAGTCGAGGTCGATGAAGTCGCCATCGGCCAGCCACAGCCGCTCGCGCCGCCGCGCCAGTTGCGGTGCACGGCGGAAAAAGGGGTTCCATAGCGTCTGCAGGTGCGGCCCCGGCAGCCACCAGGCGGGCTGAAACGGGAGCTCTGCGGGGGCTTGCATGGCGTTCATGGCACGAAGCTAAGCCGCCGCCGGTCGCGTCGCAAGGGCCATGCACTCGCTGAATGCACGGCCGTGGGCAGGGCATATGCCTTTGGGGATATGGTCAAGCCTGGCGGGCCGTCCGAGAGTGTCGGCTGGCCAGAAACGCTCGGGAACACTCACGATGCCTTGCTCCTTCGATCACCTGTTGCACGCCGCCCGCCAGCAGACCGAGCCGCAGCGGTTGCTGTTCGTCTTCGCCGTGGCGGAATTGCCCGATGATGCCAGCGCCGCCGAGCGCGAACGGTTCGCCCAGGGCGGCGGCGGCTCGCTGCGCCCGGTGCTCTGCGTGGACAAGCTGCCGGAGGAGCTGGAGAGCTTCGCCGTGCTGCTGGCCGAGTCGCAACGCACCGGGCAGGCCTGGGACCTGGTGTTCGCCGCCGCGCTACCCGGCGTGGGGGGGCTGACGCCGGGCAGCGAGGATGCGCAGGCACCCCTCGAGGCGATGGTCGCGTCCATCGAGAGCGGCAGCGTGGGTCGCTTCGCCGCTTTCGACCGTGCCGGGCAGACGGTGGATTTCTACTAGGCGGCGTTGCGCTCCCACAGCGCGTAATACACCTTGCCGGCCTTTTTCTCGCGGTGCAGCCGCCAGTTGGCAGGCAGGCCGAGTGCCGACGGCGCCGCCTCGCTTTCGGTGTAGATCCAGGCGCGCTCGGCCAGCCAGCCCTTGCCTTCGAGTAGCTCGCAGGCCGGCAGCAGCAGGTTCTTGTTGAACGGCGGGTCGAGAAAGACCAGGTCGAACGGGGTCGCGGCCTGGGTTTCCAGATAGCGCAGGGCATCGCTCTGCAGCAGCTGGCCATTGCCACAGTTGAGCGTGTCCAGGTGCTTGCGCAGGCTGGCGATGGCATTGGCATTGGTGTCCAGCGCCAGGGCCATCCCGGCACCGCGTGACAGTGCCTCGAGATAGAGCGCGCCGCTGCCGGTGAAAGGATCCAGCACGCGCGCTCCTGACAGGTAGGGCATCAGCCAGTTGAACAGCGTCTCGCGCACCCGGTCGGGCGTCGGCCGCAGCCCGTCGGCGTCCGGAAACGCGAAGCGCCGCGAGCGCCATTCGCCGCCGATGATGCGAAGCTGGCCCTTGCCGCCATGGGCGGAGGGGCGTACGGGTGGGTTGGCCATCAGTGCTCCGGAACTGCGCTGGGTCGTTCAGCAGGGTGGTCGGTGGGCGGCGGCAGCGGCTGCTGCGCCACGCTCGGGCCGGCGGTGACGATGACGAAGTCATCGGCGCTCAGGTACTTGCGCATTGCCTGGCTGACCTGTTCGACCGTCAGGGCCTGGACCTGCTCCATGAAGTCTTCAAGGTAGGTCAGCGGCAGGTCGTAGAAGCCGATGCTGCCCAGTTGACCGACGATATCGGCGTTGCTCGCGGTGGACAGCGGGAAGCTTCCGGCGACCTCGCGCTTGGCGCGCTCGAGTTCCGCCTCGCTCGGCCCCTTGGCCAGATAGTCGCGCACCAGTTGCTGAACCAGCTGCAGCGAGCCGTCGGTGAGTTCGGCGCGCGTCTGCATGCTGATCATGAAAGGCCCTGCGGCACGCATCGGGCTGAATCCCGAATAGATGCCATAGGTCAGCCCGCGCTTCTCGCGCACTTCTTCCATCAGCCGGGTGCCGAAGCCGCCGCCGCCGAGAATCTGGTTGCCCAGGTACAGCGCGGCGTAGTCGGGGTTGCCACGCGCGATGCCGAGCTGGGCGAGCATCAGGTGGGTCTGGTTGGACGGGAACTCGATATGCCGTTTACCCGGCTGCGGCTCGCTCGGCGCCGCGGTCGCCGGCAGCGCCGGGCCTTGCGGAAGCGCGGCGGAGACCTGGGCCGCTGCCGCCTCGGCCTGCTCCCGGCTGAGATCGCCGACCAGCGCGATCACCAGGTTGCCGGCGGCGTAGGCGCGCTGGTGAAAGGCGCGCAGCTGCTCGGCGCTGATCGCCGGGATCGATTCGGCAGTGCCTTCGCTGGGGTGGCCGTAGGGATGGTCGCCGTAGAGCTGGGCGAACAGCTCCAGGCTGGCCAGCTTGCCGGGGTTCTGCTTCTGCAGTTCGAAGCCGGCCAGCAGCTGGTTCTTGATCCGTTGCAGCGACTCCTCCGGGAAGGTCGGCTTGCCGACCACCTGGCTGAACAGTGCCAGCGCGGCGTCGCGCTTGTCCGGCGCGCTCAGGCTGCGCAGGCCGACGACGCCCATGTCACGGTAGGCACCGTTGCTGAAGTCGGCGCCCAGATCCTCGAAACCGCGGGCAATGGCGCTGACGTCCTTGCCTTCGATCCCTTCGTTGAGCATCGCGTTGGTCAGCAGCGCCAGGCCAGGCGTGCCTTCGTCCTGCGCGCTGCCGGCGGCGAAGGTCAGGCGCATGTCGAACATCGGTAGCTCGGGCGCGCGCACGAAGAGCACCTTGGCGCCTTCGGCGGTCCGCCAGGTCTGGATGTCCAGATGCCGCCGCGCCAGGGGCTTGTCGCTCAGTTGCTCGAGCGTTTCCAGGCGAGGCTCGGCCGCGTCGACGGCCTTGCTGGCGTCTTCCGCCTCTTTGACCGGCGCGGTGGGCGCGCTGGCCGATTCGGCGGGCTGAGCGACCGCCAGCGGTGCGTTCGTGCCGGTCGCCTGGTCACAGGCGGACAGGCCGAGACAGGCTGCCAGCAGCAGGGCGATGGCGCCGCGCGGCCACAGGCTTGGCTTATTCATCTTGGCTTTCCTTCTGCTCGGGGCCTTGTTCCGGCAATACGTGGGCAACGCTCATTCGCGAGCGGGTGAAATAGTGGCGCGCCGCCTGCTGGATGTCCTGCGGCGTCACCGCCTCGAGTGCGGCGAGCTCGTCGTCCATCAGCCGCCAGGACAGGCCAACGGTTTCCAGCTGGCCGATGGTGGTGGCCTGCTGGGTGATCGAATCGCGCTCGTAGACCAGGCCGGCGATGACCTGCGCGCGCACCCGTTCGAGCTCATCGGGGCTCGGCGGCGTCTGCTGCAGGCGCTCGAGCTGGCGCCAGAGTCCGGCTTCGGCCGCCTCGAGATCGTGGCCCTTCTGCAGGTTGGGCGTGGCGCTGAGCACGAACAGGCTGTCGCCGCGGGTATAGGCGTCGTACCAGGCCGAGGCGCTGGTCACCAGCTCCTCGCCGCGCTCGAGGGTTTCGGCCAGGCGCGCACTGTAGCCGCCGTCGAGCAGGGCGGCGATCAGGCGCAGTGCATGCACCTGCCGCGGGTTTTCCGCGGTGGACAGGCTGGGCACGTTGAAGGCCATCAGCAGGCTCGGCAGCTGCGTGCGCAGATGCAGCGTCAGGCGCCGCTCGCCGGGCTCGTCAAGCTCCAGCGGAGCCTTGGCGGTGGGAATCTCGCGGCGGGCCACCGGGCCGAAATGGCGCTCGGCCAGGGTCCTGACCTCCTCAGCGGTCACATCGCCAACCACCACGAGGGTGGCGTTGTTCGGTGCGTACCATTTCTCGTACCAGGTGCGCAGGTCGTCGACGGTCATGCGCTGCAGGTCGCTCATCCAGCCGATCGTCGGGTTGCGGTAGCCACTGGACGGGTAGGCGATCGTCTTGAAGCGCTCGAAGGCCAGCGCGCTGGGTTTGTCATCGGTGCGCAGGCGCCGTTCTTCCTTGATCACTTCGATCTCGCGCTCGAACTCCTCCGGTGGCAGGCGCAGGCTGGCCAGGCGGTCGGCCTCCAGCTCGAAGGCGACCGGCAGGCGGTCGCGGGCCAGCACCTGGTAGTAGGCGGTGTAGTCGTTGCTGGTAAAGGCGTTTTCCTCGGCACCCAGCTCGCGCAGGATGCGCGAGGCCTCGCCCGGGCCCAGCTTGGCGCTGCCCTTGAACATCATGTGCTCGACCACGTGGGACAGGCCGGTCAGCCCGGCGCTCTCGTAGCTCGAGCCGACCTTGTACCAGAGCTGGGAGACGACGACCGGCGCGCGGTGGTCTTCGCGCACGATGACCTTCAGACCATTGTCGAGGAAGAATTCGTGAGTGGGCTGGCTGTCCGCGGCCGAAGCCAGCGGGACATGCAGCGCGATGAGCAGCAGGGCCGCAGCGCGGCGGAATGTCGGGAACATGCAGAAGATTCCGGATTCGATGGCGTAGACCGTGTGCCGACGCCAGCACGCGGCCATGGTACTGAGCTGCGCCGACCAGGCAAAGCCGCTGGTCGAAGCGGCCTGCCGCGGCGGCCTGTCGCGGCTCGGGCGCCTTTGGCGCAGGCGCTCGGGTAGGTGCTAGGATAAGCCCCCGTCCGGCCGGCGGCGTGGCTGCCGGCGTAACGCCCCCTTGAGAATACCGTCTGCATGTTTGGTTCAAACGACGACAAGAAGACGCCGGCCGAGGCCGGCGAAAAGAAAGGGCTGTTCGGCTGGTTGCGCAAGAAGCCGCAGACGCCTGCCGCCGAGCCGCCGGCGACCGAACCGCCGGAAGAGAGCCAGCCACTGGCCGATGAGCCCGACCGCGAAGCCGAGCAAACGGAGCGCGAGCAACTGGCCGCGGCGCACGAAGCGCCGGTGCATGAGCCCGCCCCTGAGCCGGTCGAGCCGCCCTCGGTGCAGCTCCCCGAGCCCGAGCCTGTACCGAGTGCCGAGCCCACGCAGCCGACCGCTGCTGCGCCGGAGCCCGCTGCGCCGACCCGGCTGGGCTTCTTTGCCCGTTTGCGCCAGGGCCTGTCCAAGACCAGCGCCAGCATCGGCGAGGGCATGGCCAGTCTGTTCCTTGGCAAGAAGGCGATCGATGACGACCTGCTCGAAGAGCTGGAAACACGCCTGCTGACCGCCGACGTCGGCGTCGAGGCGACTGGCGCGATCATGCAGAACCTGACCCGCCGGGTCTCGCGCAAGGAGCTGGCCGACAGCGGCGCGCTGTATCGCGCGCTGCAGGAAGAGCTGGCCGGGCTGCTGCGCCCGGTCGAGCAGCCGCTGGTCGTCGATGGCGCCAAGCAGCCCTACGTGATCCTCGTGGTCGGGGTGAACGGCGTCGGCAAGACCACCACCATCGGCAAGCTTGCCAAGAAGCTGCAGAACGAAGGCAAGAAGGTCATGCTCGCCGCCGGCGATACCTTCCGCGCCGCGGCAGTCGAGCAGCTGCAGGTCTGGGGCGAGCGCAACCGTATTCCGGTGATTGCCCAGCATACCGGCGCCGATTCCGCCTCGGTCATCTTCGATGCGGTGCAGGCGGCCAAGGCGCGCGGCATCGACGTGCTGATCGCCGATACCGCCGGTCGTCTGCATACCAAGGACAACCTCATGGAGGAGCTGAAGAAGGTGCGCCGGGTGATCGGCAAGCTGGACGAGACCGCGCCCCATGAAGTGCTGCTGGTGCTCGATGCCGGCACCGGGCAAAACGCGATCAACCAGACCCGCCAGTTCAACCAGGCGGTCGCGCTCAGTGGCATCGCCCTGACCAAGCTCGACGGCACGGCCAAGGGCGGCGTGATCTTCGCGCTGGCCAAGCAGTTCGGCACGCCGATCCGCTACATCGGCGTCGGTGAAGGGATCGACGACCTGCGCACCTTCGAGGCCGATGCCTTCGTCAAGGCTCTGTTCGGTCAGGACGAGCGATGATCCGCTTCGAACAGGTCGGCAAGCGCTATCCCAACGGCCACGTCGGGCTGCATGAGCTGTCGTTCCATGTGCAGCGGGGCGAGTTCCTCTTCGTGACCGGGCATTCCGGCGCGGGCAAGAGCACCTTGCTGCGTCTGTTGCTGGCCATGGAGCGCCCGACCAGCGGCAAGCTGCTGCTGGCCGGGCAGGATCTGTCGCGCATTACCACCGCGCAGATCCCCTTTCTGCGTCGGCAGATCGGCGTGGTGTTCCAGAATCATCAGTTGCTGTTCGACCGCACGGTGTTCGACAACGTCGCCCTGCCGCTGCAGATTCTCGGGCTGAACAAGCGCGAGATCGGCCAGCGGGTGATGACCGCGCTCGAGCGCGTCAGCCTCAAGGACAAGGCGCTGCAGTTTCCCGCGGATCTCTCCACCGGCCAGCAACAGCGCGTCGGCATCGCCCGCGCGGTGGTGCACCGGCCGGCGCTGCTGCTGGCCGACGAACCGACCGGTAACCTCGATCCGCGTCTGGCGGCGGAAATCATGGGTGTGTTCGAGGACATCAACCGTCTCGGTACCACCGTGCTGATCGCCAGCCACGACCTGGCTCTGATCGCGCGCATGCGTCACCGCATGCTGACCCTGCAACGTGGTCGCCTGATCGGCGACGGGGAGGCCGGCCGATGAGCGCATCCCGCAAGAACGACACCAAAGCCAGCCCGAGCACGGCCGAGCGTGTCGGTGGCTCGGTCAAGAAAGTCGAAGCGAAACACGATGAGCCGGACTTCAAGACGCTGTTCCATGCCTGGCTGGAGAGCCACCGCGCCAGTCTCGTCGATAGCCTGGGGCGCCTGCTCAAGCAGCCGATCGGCAGTTTTTTCACCTGCCTGGTCATGGCCGTCGCGCTGAGCCTGCCGATGGGCCTGGCGTTGCTGCTCGACAACGTCGAGCGGCTAGGCGGCTCCTGGCAGCGTGCCGCGCAGATTTCGGTGTTCCTCAAGCTGGATGTCGACGCCGCCGCGGGCGAGCGCCTGCGCGACGAGATCGCCGCGATGCCGGACGTGGCTGAGGCGCAGTGGATCAGTCGTGACGCCGCGCTCGAGGAATTTCAGCAGCTGTCGGGTATCGGCGAAGCGCTCAGGGAGCTGCCGGATAATCCGCTGCCCGGCTCGGTGCTGGTGACGCCGAAGGAAATCGACAAGGAAAAGCTCGAGGCCCTGCGCCAGAGCCTGGCCGAGCTGCCTGGCGTCGAACAGGCGCAGCTCGATCTGCTCTGGGTCGAGCGGCTGACGGCGATCCTCAAGCTCGGCGACCGTTTCGTCTTTGGTCTGACCCTGTTGTTGGTGGCCACGCTGCTGCTGGTGATCGGCAATACCATCCGCCTGCATATCGAGAACCGTCGCACCGAGATCGAGGTGGTCAAGCTCGTCGGTGGGACCGATGGTTACGTGCGTCGACCGTTTCTCTACATGGGGGCGATCTACGGCCTGGGCGCCGGGCTGATCGCCTGGGGCCTGCTGGCTTACGGCCTAGGCTGGCTGAACGAGGCGGTGGTGCGGCTCGCCGGGCTCTACGGCAGCGATTTCGGCCTGGCCGGCGTGCCCGCCGGCGACGCGCTGTCGCTGGTGGTCGGTGCCGTGCTGCTGGGCTACATCGGCGCCTGGCTGGCGGTCGCGCGGCACCTCAGCGAGCTGGCGCCGCGGTAGGCTAATTTTCTGTTTTGAAAGGTCTTTTTCCGGGGGTTGTGGGAACTTATCCACAGCCCTTGCAGTCATAGGGCCCAGTGCTACACTGCAGCAGCTTCACATCTGGAGGAACTGCATGACAACTTCTCTGCAACCTGTTCACGCCCTGGTCCCGGGAGCCAATCTCGAGGCCTACGTGCAGACCGTAAACAGCCTGCCGCTGCTTACCGTCGAGCAGGAGCGCGAGCTGGCTGAGCGCCTCTTCTATCATCAGGACCTCGAGGCCGCTCGGCAGATGGTCCTTGCGCACCTGCGCATCGTCGTCCACATCGCTCGCAGCTACTCGGGCTACGGGCTGGCCCAGGCCGACCTGATCCAGGAAGGCAACGTCGGACTGATGAAAGCGGTCAAGCGCTTCAATCCCGAGATGGGCGTGCGTCTGGTGTCCTTCGCGGTGCACTGGATCAAGGCCGAGATCCACGAATTCATCCTGCGTAACTGGCGCATCGTCAAGGTCGCCACGACCAAGGCGCAGCGCAAGCTGTTCTTCAACCTGCGCAGCCAGAAAAAGCGCCTGGCCTGGCTCAGCAATGACGAGGTCAACCGCGTCGCTGACAGCCTGGGAGTCGAACCGCGCGAGGTGCGCGAGATGGAAGGCCGTCTCAGCGGTCACGACATGGCCTTCGACCCGCTGGACGATGCGGACGATGACAGCGCCTACCAGTCGCCGTCCCACTACCTCGAAGACCAGCGCTACGACCCGGCGCGCCAGCTCGAGGACGCCGACTGGAGCGACAGCTCTTCGGCCAGCCTGCACGAAGCGCTGGAAGGCCTGGACGAGCGTAGCCGCGACATCCTCCAGCAGCGCTGGCTGAGCGAGGAGAAGGCGACGCTGCATGATCTGGCCGCCAAGTACAACGTCTCCGCCGAGCGTATTCGTCAGCTTGAAAAGAACGCGATGAACAAGCTCAAGGGCTGCATCCAGGCCTGAGATTGCGGCAACGACCAGAACGCGGAGCCTGCCCTGTGCAGGCTCCGCGTTTTCGTTTCCGTGGTTCGGCGTGCGCCGTGTTGCTCAATCCGGCGTGGCGCTGGCGATCGCGGCCTGCAGGGTATCGAGCAGCTGCGCGCTGCTGATCGGCTTGTGCAGCCAGAACAGGTGCGCGGCCGGAGCGGACACCTCGACCTGTGCCGCTGCCGAGATCACCACGACCGGCAGGGCCGTTAGCGCCGGGTTGGCGCGGATCTCCTCGAGAAACTGCCGGCCGCTGCCATCGGGCAGGTGCAGATCGAGCGTCATCGCCTGATAGGGAACCTTGGCCAGGCACTCGCGGGCCTGTTCCAGGCTCTGTACGCGGTCGACCGCATAGCCCCCCTCGCTGAGCATCAGGTGCAGCAGGCGGCCGGTGTCGGGCTCATCCTCGACAACCAGCAGGCGCGGGCGATCACCTTGCTCCGGCGATTCGCTGGCCATTGCCGGCTGAATCGGCAGCTCGAACCAGAAGGTCGAGCCGCGGCCCTCCTCGCTGTCGAAACCTACGCTGCCGCCCATGCGCTCGACGAGCTCTTTGGTAATCGCCAGGCCGAGCCCGGTGCCGGCCTTGGTACGGCTGTCGGAAGAGTCCGCCTGGGCGAACTTGGTGAAGACCTGGCTGCGAAAGCTGTCCGGGATGCCAGGGCCCTGGTCGGTTACGCAGACGCGGATACGGCCGTCGCCGTGCCGGGTATGCACGCGGACCTCGCCGCCCTGATGGGTGAATTTGATGGCATTGGACAGCAGGTTGCTCAGCACCTGCTGCAGGCGCAGGCCGTCGACCCAGACGCGCACGTCCGGCACCGGCTCGAGCGTACAGCGCACCCCGTGCTGTTCGGCGAAGCCCTGAGTGCTGGTCAGCGCCTCTTCGAGCAGTTGCGGCAGGCGATGTTCGCGCAGGTCGAAGGTCATCTTGCCGGCGGCGATCTTCTCCATGTCCAGCAGATCGTTGATCAGGTGGCCGAGGCGCACGCTGTTACGGTAGGCGATCTCCAGCATCTGCTGCATGGCCGGAGGCGCCTTGCCGAGTGCGCCGCCGTTGATCAGGCCGAGCGCGCCGGTAATGGAGGTCAGTGGCGTACGCAGCTCGTGGCTGACCGTCGAGACGAACTCATTCTTCAGTTGCTCGATGCGTTTGCGTTCGGTCAGGTCCATCACGGTGCCGGTGATGCGCTGGGCCTGGCCATCGGCATCGCGCTGGATATAGCCACGCAGCAGCACCGGAACGATACGCCCGCTCTTGTGCTGCAGGCGCAGTTCGTCGGTGAAATGATCGATCTGCGACAGCATCGTCCTGGCCAGCCGTGCACGCTCGTGGGGCAGGTCTTCGGCAACCACGAAGCGCTCCCACAGCCGCAGGTCGCAGGGGAATTCCTCGGCACGGTAACCGAGCATCTCCCAGGCGCGTGCGGAGGCGTACAGCGTGCCGGCCTCCAGATTGAGGTCCCAGAGGCCGTCATTGCTGCCCTTCAGGGCGAGTGAAAGGCGCTCTTCGCTCAGCCGCAGGTCGTGTTTGCTGCGCCGGATCGTTTGCGTCATGCGCTCGGCCAGCGCCTTGGCACGGCGGTGACGCAGCGCCAGCGAGGCGGTGAGAAAGAACAGCAACAGGCTCATGCCGATGCTGAGCAGCACCAGCGTGCCCCAGTTGCCGTGAAAGCGTGCGTCGAATTCCGGCAGGCTGGTCATGCGCAGCGTCCACACCTGGCCATAGGCCCGCAGCTGCTGCAGCTCGCTGTATTGCCCGAGCACCGGAGCGCGGCCTTCGTCGGAGGCGAAGATACGCTTCTCGGGCTGCTCGCCCTGGCCCGCATAGATGTTCAGCTGCAGCGGCAGGTCCATGTTGCGCAGGATGCCGTTGACCAGATTGCCGACGCGATAAGGGCTGTAGACGAAGCCCTTGAGCGCCTGCATACGCTGCTCTGGGCTGCCCAGCGGCATGCCCTGCTGATAGACCGGCACGTAGAGCAACACACCGGCCTGAGTCTTGCCGTGGGTTTCCTGGACCAGCGTGACCTTGTCGGTGATGCTCGTCAGGCCTTGCTCGGCCGCGCGCTGCATGGCCTGGCGGCGTGCCGGGTCGGAATACATGTCGAAGCCCAGCGCGGCGCGATTGCGTGCGGTGAGCGGTTCCAGGTAGACGATCGAGGTGTATAGCGGTCGTTGTCCGGGCGGGTGAACGGCGTACTCGGCAAGCCCTTCTTGCTGCACCCGACGCTCGTGCGCCTCCAGCTCCTCGGGGAGGATCGCACGGCTGAAGCCGACCCCCTGGATACCGGGATAATGATCGGCCAGCTGCAGGCGCTGCACATAGAGACGCCACTGCTCGCGGCTGACCGTGCCGCTCGCATCGAACAGCCCGGCGCCGCCGAGCAGGATTTGTTCGTGATCGAGCAGGCGCTTGCGAATGGACTCGGTGACCTTTTCGCTGAGCATATGGAACTGCTGGCGTGCTGCGCGCACTTCGCGGTTCTGGAAATGCTGAAACAGCACCAGCTGGACCAACAGCGTGAAAACCAGCACCAGCCAGGCAACGCCGTTGCGCCAGTCGAACAACTGCTTGAGGCCCGGTATCGGGCTTGGATCGATGGCAGGGTCGCTCATGGCCTTCACTGCTGGGCGCCGCTGGGCGCGAGGGATTACGGCTCGATCATGGCCCGCTCCACGGGGTCGGGGACACGTCAGCGTGGCGGTGCCACCTAGCTTACCCGCGGTCCCGGGCCATTGATACCGGCGTTACGAGCAATGCTGGCGTTCATGCTGGCCATAGGGCATGAGTTCGCGTTGCCAGTCGATCGCCTCGGCGGCGCAGGGGCGCGCCAGGCCGAAGCCCTGGCCGTAATCGCAGTGCTGCTCGAGGAGGAAGCGCGCCTGTCCGGCCTGCTCGATGCCCTCGGCGACCACCTTCAGCCCCAGGTTGTGCGCCAGGCCGATCACTGAACGGGTGATCGCGGCATCCTCGCGGTCATCCGGCAGGCCGGAGACGAAGCCCTGGTCAATCTTCAGCTTGTGCACGTTCATGCGCTTGAGCCGCAGCAGCGAGGAGTAGCCGGTGCCGAAGTCGTCGATGGCCAGCCGCACCCCGAGTTGTCGCAAGCGGTGCAGGAGCTCGATGGCGGCGTCCGGATCCTGCATCACGGCGCTCTCGGTGATTTCGAGTTCGAGATAGCGGGCTTCCAGGCCGGTTTCAGCCAGCGTCGTGGCGACCTGCAGGTCGAGCTCGCCAAGGCCGAACAGGCGGCTGGAAATGTTCACCGCAACGAACTCGACGGGGCGACCCTGGGCACGCCACTGGCGCATCTGTCGGCAGGCCTGCTCCAGCACCCAGCGGTCGATGGCTCCGATCAGACCGTTTTCCTCGGCCATCGGAATGAACAGTGCGGGCGACACATGGCCGTGCTGCGGGTGTTCCCAGCGCACCAGCGCCTCGAACCCCTGAATGCGGCCGGTGGCCAGATGATAGATCGGCTGGTAGTGCACGCGTAGCTGGTGCTGCTCGAGGGCCTGGCGCAGGGCGGTGGCCAGCTCGACGCGCTGTTGCGCCAGGCTGGTCAGCTCCTGACTGTAGAACGCGTAGGTCGAGCGTCCGCTGCCCTTGGCCTTGAACAGCGCCGAGTCGCCGTTGCGCATCAGCTGCTCGACGTCGCGGACGTCGTTGGGGTATTGCACGATGCCGATGCTGGCGCTGGTGAACAGGTTGCGCTGCTGCAGCTCGAACGGCAGGTTGAGCGCATCGAGCACATGCAAGGCGAGGGCGGCGGCCTGGTCGGCACTGCAGTCTTCATGAAGGATGGCGAATTCATCGCCGCCCAGTCGCGCCAGCGTCATGCCGGGCTGGACGAATTCCTCCAGGCGGCGCGCCACGGCCTGCAGCAGGGCATCGCCGAGGTTGTGGCCGAGGCTTTCGTTGATGTCCTTGAAATGGTCCAGGTCGATCAGCAGCAGCGCGCCGCTGCGCCGACTCGCCCGGGCGCGCTCCAAACTCTGCGTTGCCCGCTCGCTGAACAGCAGGCGGTTGGGCAGCCGGACCAGCGGATCGTAGTGCGCCAGCTGGTCGAGCTCGTCCTGCGAGCGCTTGAGTGCGGACAGGTCGGAGAACACCGCAACGAAGTGGCTGATCTGGCCGGCTTCGTCATAGATGCAGCGCAGGTTCTGCCACTGCGGGTACACCTCGCCGCTCTTGCGCCGGTTCCAGATCTCGCCGCTCCAGGCGCCGTCCTTCTGCAGGATCCGCCACATCTCGCGGTAGAAATCGGGGTCGTGCTTGCCCGAAGCGAACAGCCGGGGTGTCTTGCCCAGTACCTCCTCGATGGAATAGCCGGTGATGCGGCTGAATGCGGGGTTCACATGGATGATGTGCTGGCGATGGTCGGTGACCAGCACGCCCTCGAGGGTGCTGTCGAACACCGCGGCCGCCTGGCGCAGGCTGCATTCCTTCAGGCGCAGCGCCTTCTGCTCTGCGGCCAGGCGCCCCAGGTGACGGCGTTCGAGCACATAGAGCATGCAGCTGGTCAGCAGGATGAACAGCGTGCCCTTGCCGAGCTGCCAGAGGTAGGCGCTATCGTCGTCCTGCAGCAGCCAATGCAGCAGCGGGTCGCTGAACAGCAGCCAGAGCATGGAGAGTGCGAAATAGCCGAGGCTGAGCCGCAGCAGATGCTTGTTCATCTTCAAAACCGGTCACCGGTACTTCATGAAGGCCCCGCCCGGCGGGACACGCAGCGGCCCGAGCGGCCGTGCAAACGGCACAATGATAGATGGATTTTCAATGAACTGCGTCACGCCTTTCTTGCCGCCGGTCATCCATCGGCTGGGTCAAGGCGTCGCAGGTAGTCGCTACCGCCTAGCTGGCGAACCTGCTGGCGGATCCAACTGGCCCGGCGCTCGATGTAGCGGGTCGGCCGGCTGGCGTTCCAGCTGCGCGGGTTGGGCAGCACGGCGGCGAGCAGGCTGGCCTGGCGTGCCGACAGATAGGGCGCCCCGCGGCCGAAATGTTGGCGCGCGGCTGCTTCGGCGCCAAAGATGCCGTCGCCCCATTCAACACTGTTGAGATAGACCTCGAGAATGCGCTGCTTCGGCCACAGCAGCTCGATCAGCGCCGTGAACCAGGCCTCCAGGCCCTTTCGCAACCAACTGCGGCCCGACCAGAGAAACAGGTTCTTGGCCACCTGCTGGCTCAGCGTGCTGGCTCCGCGTAGCGAGCCGCCGGCCTGGTTGTGCTGCAGGGCCGCATGGATCGCGGCGAAGTCAAAGCCCCAGTGCTCGGCGAACTTCTGATCCTCGGCGGCGATCACCGCCATCTTCAGGTCGTCCGGCAGTTCTTTCCAGGGGCGCCACTGGCGCTCCAGGTCGATGCTCGGGCCGGAGACCCATGACTGCACCTTGCGCTCGATCATCAGTGCCGTGAACGGCGGGGCCACCCAGCGCAGCGCGAGCACCAGCAGGGCCGACAGCGCGGCGGACCAGAACAGCAGCTTGAGTAGGCGGTGCAGGAGGGAGCGAAGCATGGGCGCTTGGTCGGCGGCGGGAGGAGCGGGCATTATAGCGGCCTCCTCGGCCCGCTCACGTTGCCTGTCATGATTCGTCCGTTCCTGCTGATCTCTGCCTTCTATGGACTGACCGGCGTCGCCCTTGGCGCGTTTGCCGCGCATGGTCTGCGCGCCCGGCTGACTGCCGAATACCTGGCGATATTTCAGACCGCCGTGCTCTACCAGCTGGTCCATGCGCTGGCGCTGCTCGGTGTCGCGCTGCTGACGCGCCACCTGCCGGGGCGTTTGCCGGTTGCAGCCGGCTGGTCGTTCGCCCTCGGCGTGTTGCTGTTCTCCGGTAGCCTCTATCTGCTGACCCTGACCGGGGTAGGCAAGCTCGGCATCGTCACGCCCATCGGGGGCGTCGCCTTCATGGTGGGCTGGTTCTGCCTGCTGCTGGCCGGCTGGCGGCTCCGCTAGCCGGCCAGCAACAGCCCGGCGCCTTTGCCTTGGTCGTGGATGAGGTTCGGGCTAGAATGCCCGACCCCCAATCGATGGCGGCGATCCCCATGCAGATTCACTTGAATGGCGAACCCTACGAGCTGCCCGACGACCAGAGCGTCGCTGATCTGCTCGAGCGGCTGGAGCTGAGCGGTCGCCGGCTTGCAGTGGAACTGAATCTGGACATCGTTCCGCGTAGCGAGCACGGCACAACGCGCCTGAAGGCAGGTGACCGCGTCGAAGTGGTCCATGCCATCGGCGGCGGTTGAGCGCCGCGCAGCCCGCAGTCCCGGCGACCCAGTCGCTTCCCGCAACGTCCGAACGAGGAATTCCCGATGAGCGCAGTTGCGCACGACAAGCCCTTTATCCTGGCCGGCCGGACCTATGAATCGCGTCTGCTGGTCGGTACCGGCAAGTACAAGGACCTGGAAGAGACCCGCACCGCGATCGAGGCGTCCGGCGCCGAAATCGTCACGGTGGCGGTGCGCCGCACCAATATCGGCCAGAACCCGGGCGAGCCGAACCTGCTCGACGTCATTTCGCCGGAGCGCTACACCATCCTGCCGAACACTGCCGGTTGCTATACCGCCGAAGAGGCGGTGCGGACCTGCCGCCTGGCGCGCGAGCTGCTTGATGGGCACAAGCTGGTCAAGCTGGAAGTGCTGGCCGACCAGAAGACCCTGTTCCCCAACGTCATCGAGACCCTCAAGGCCGCCGAGGTGCTGATCAAGGACGGCTTCGACGTCATGGTCTATACCAGCGACGACCCGATCATCGCGCGCCAGCTCGCCGAGATGGGCTGTATCGCGGTGATGCCGCTGGCCGGCCTGATCGGCACCGGGCTGGGCATCTGCAATCCGTACAACCTGCGCATCATCCTCGAAGAGGCGACCGTACCGGTCCTTGTCGATGCCGGTGTCGGCACCGCTTCGGACGCCACCATCGCCATGGAACTCGGCTGTGAGGCGGTGCTGATGAACAGCGCCATCGCCCATGCGCAGAACCCGGTGTTGATGGCGCGTGCGATGAAGCATGCGATCGAGGCGGGGCGTCTGGCCTATCTCGCCGGACGCATGCCGAAGAAGCTCTATGCCAGCGCCTCGTCGCCGCTGGAAGGGCTGATCCGCTGACCCCTCGGCGGTGCGTGCGCACTGCCGATGCTTGACCCTGAAGCCGACTGTGGAGTCGGCTTCGTTCATTTCAGGATGCCGTTCATGACCGATGAAACCCAACAGGCGCAGCAACCGGCTGACGCTGCGCCGCGCATGCGCACCATCAAGAGCTTTGTGATGCGAGCCGGGCGCACCACCCTCGGCCAGCAGCGCGGGCTGGAGCTGGGTTGGCCCAGGTTCGGCCTGGAGCTGAGCGACGGTCGGCTCGACTTCGACCAGGTATTCGGGCGTCAGGCCCCGCGGACCTTCGAGATCGGTTTCGGCATGGGGCACTCGACCCTGGAAATGGCGGCGGCAGCGCCCGATCAGGACTTCATCGGCGTCGAGGTGCACAAGCCGGGTGTCGGTGCGCTGCTCAGCGGACTTCTGTCACAAAATCTGCAAAACGTGCGGATCTACAGTTGCGATGCGCTGGAAGTGCTGCGTGAATGCGTCGCCGACGCCAGCCTGGATCGGGTGCTGCTGTTCTTCCCCGACCCCTGGCACAAGAGCCGTCACCACAAGCGGCGCATCGTGCAGCCGGCATTTGCCGAGCTGGTGCGGCAAAAGCTGAAGATCGGTGGCGTGCTGCACATGGCTACCGACTGGGAGCCCTATGCCGAGCACATGCTCGAGGTGATGATGGCTGCGCCCGGCTACCGCAACCTGGCCGAGGACGGCCGTTACGTGCCACGCCCGCCGGAGCGCCCGATCACCAAGTTCGAGCGGCGCGGTGAGCGCCTGGGGCATGGCGTCTGGGACCTGAAGTTCCAGCGCTGCGAATGATCGACCACCGCCGCCGGAGAAGCGGTGCAGGCGGGGCCATGTCCTCGTCGCCAATCCAACACTTAGGCCACGGACGGCAGCTGGTGCCCGCAGGGTAGCGCTCGGTCGTCCGATCCACAGGGAGAAGACGATGAACGCAAAGTTGGGAGTGCTGCTGCTGGCCGCCTGTGCCGCTTCGTCGGCGTATGCCAAGGTTGACGCCACACAGGCCGCCCGTCTGGGCACGGATCTTACCCCGCTTGGCGCCGAGCGAGCCGGTAATGCCAGCGGTACCATTCCGCCATGGAGCGGTGGCGTGACAGCACCGGCCGGCTACCAGCCGGGCATGCATCACCCCGATCCGTTCGCCAGCGATACACCGCTCTATCGCGTCGATCAGAGCAACCTGAACGAATATGCCGAGCTGATTCCGGCCGGGCTGCGCGATCTGCTCGAGCGTCATCCGGACTTCTACCTGCGCGTATTTCCCACTCGGCGAAGCGCTGCGGCGCCGCAGCGCATCTATGATGCGACCCGCTTCAATGCGCAGAGCGCCGAGCTGATCGCCAACGGTAACGGCATCAAGGGCGCGGCATCCGGCATCCCCTTCCCCCTGCCGCAGGACGGCATGGAGGTGATCTGGAACCACATCCTGCATTACAAGGGCGACCAGACCCACATGATCAACAACCAGGCGGTGGTGATCGGCGGCAAGGCGTCCTACATCAAGCGCGATCGCCACGTCTATTACGTCTACAACCGTGATGGCATGACGCAGGGCGAGCTGAACAACACGCTGCTGTATTACAAGTATCGCGTCACCGCACCTTCGAAGCTGTCCGGCACCGCACTGGTGGTCCAGGATCCGGTCGATCAGGTGCTGACCATCCGCAAGGCCTGGCGCTACAGCCCGGGCGACCGCCGTGTTCGCCGCCTGCCTTCGCTGGCCTACGACTCGCCGCAGCCGGACACCAGCGGCCTGGCAACCGCCGATGTGGTGGATTCCTTCAATGGCGCCCCCGATCGCTACGAATGGACCCTGCTCGGCAAACGCGAAATGCTGGTGCCCTACAACAGTTATGCGGTGCACCAGAAGGGCATCGCCTATGACGATATCGTGCGTCCGGGCACGCTCAATCCCGAGCTGCTGCGTTACGAGCGGCACCGCGTCTGGGTGGTCGAGGCGACCCTGCGCACCGGGTTCAGCCATTCCTACGACAAGCGCCGGTTCTACATCGACGAGGACAGCTGGGCGATCCTCGCGGCCGACCTGTACAACGAGAAGGGCGAACTGATCGGCCTGCAGGAAAGCCATCCGATCAGCTATTACGAGGTGCCGATGTTCAACAGCACGCTGGAGACGCTGTATCACCTCAAGGATGGCAACTATTTCGTCGATGGCCTGGACAACAACGAACCCATGTACGACTTCGACGTGCGACTGACGCCGCGCGACTTCTCGCCGCAGGCACTGCGCCGCGGGCTCTGATCCTCAGCAGGCTGCCGCGTGGGTCGGGCGCTGGCGTGCGGCGTGGCCGAACGGGCATCGAGGCATCCCGGGGCGGTCTCCAGCCGAGCCCGGACGCGCCGTCAGGCGCTACACACCGCGGCTTGATGCCCGTCAACACCTTCGCTGCCGGGCCGCGGGACGATGCACCACAGCGTTCGCATCGCCCGCGAGCGAGCCAGCAGGAGGACAGCGATCATGTTCAAGCCCGGCCAGGTGGAAGTCAGCCAGTTACCCTCCGAGACCGTTCCCGGTTATCAGCTAACGCTCGACTACCACGTCGAGGGTGAGGCGGCAGTGCCCGAATGGGCCTGTTTCCATCTGCATGGCTCAGTCGGCCAGGTGGCGGTCGACGAGCGTTTTCGCATGCACCGGGACGTGGCCTTCAACTTCCTGCAGCGGATCGGCCAGCGCCTGCGCCAGCGCGGTCTGCGCGTGGCTCGGGCGCCGTTGTTCGGCCTGCACGCCGACTACGATCCGATGTTCGAGGACCTGCGTCGGCAGCTGCATTGTCAGCCGGGCGAGCCGATCGACCTGGAGCGCTTCCTGCGTAGCGGGGCGGGCGATTAGCCGGATGCCGTTGGGCTAGTTGCGGTCGGCGATCACGCCGATGATGAACAGCACCAGAAGCAGCACGGGCGCCAGCGTATAGTTGTTGAACTGCGCCAGGCCCTTGGCCAGCCACGGGCTCAGATAGATGATGCCCAGCCCGTAGACAATGGCGCAGAAGATCACGAAAAGCAGGGTGCGCAGGATGAAATTCAGGCCGCCGATGTTCTTCTGTACCCAGGCATTGAGCGCCGGGCCGAAGAGCACGAAGAGCGTGGCCATGATCGCCAGCGAGATGTCCGACAGATGGCTGCGGCTCCAGCGCGACAGTGTGGCGATCAAGTCGAGTACGAGGTCCATTCGGCTTCCTTAGGGCAGGAACAGTTGCAGCAGGTCGTTGAGAAACAGCTGGCCATGCGGTGTCGCCAGCAGGCGCTGGGCATCCCGCTCGAGCAGTCCGCGGACTTCGGCCTGGCGACGGCCCTCGGCGAGCCGCTCGAGCGGCAGGCCGGTGCGCTCAGTGAACAGCATCGCGGGCACGCCGTCGGTGAGCCGTAGCACGTTCATCAGGAACTCGAATGGCAGCTCCTCGTCCGGCAGGCACTTTTCGCCGGCTCGAAAGGCCTTGTCGGCCGCCAGATAGTCTTTGGGCAAGCGCGTCTTCCAACGCCGCAGGATGCGCCCGTCGGCCAGGGTCAGTTTGGCGTGGGCTCCGGCGCCGATCCCGAGAAAGTCGCCAAAGGTCCAGTAGTTCAGGTTGTGTCGCGCCTGACGCCCGGGCTGCGCATAGGCAGAGGTTTCGTACTGTCGGTAGCCGGCTTCGCTCAGTGTCTGTTGGCCGGCTTCCTGGATGTCCCAGAGCAGGTCGTCCTCGGGCAGCTGCGGCGGCCGGCTCCAGAACACCGTGTTCGGCTCGAGGGTGAGCTGATACCACGACAAGTGCGTCGGCTGCTGGGCGATGGCGGTCTGCAGATCCTGCAGTGCATCGGCCAGATTCTGCCCCGGCAGCCCATGCATGAGGTCGAGGTTGAAGTTTTCAAAGCCCGCCGTACGCGCCATATCGGCGGCACGGACCGCTTCGGCGCCATCATGGATGCGGCCCAGCGCCTTGAGCTTGTCGGCCTGAAAGCTCTGTACGCCAATCGACAGGCGATTGATGCCGGCGCTGCGGTAATCGCGGAATTTGGCCTGCTCGAACGTACCGGGATTGGCTTCAAGGGTGATCTCGATATCGTCGGCGAAGCCCACGGCCCGCTCGAGCATCTCGAGTACGCGCCCCAGCGCCGATGCGGAAAACAGGCTGGGCGTGCCGCCGCCAAAGAAGATCGAGGTCAGGCGACGGCCCTGCACGTAGGCCAGGTCTTCGCGCAAGTCGGCCTCAAGCGCCGCGACGTAGGCGTCCTCGGGCAGCTGCGCATCGGCGGTATGCGAGTTGAAATCGCAGTACGGGCATTTGCGCACGCACCAGGGGATATGCACGTAAGCGGCCAGCGGTGGCAGCGCGAACCCCGGGAGTGTCTGGCTGGCGGCGGGGATCATATCCCCAGTCGCGCTTTCAGCTGCGCCATGGCCCGGGCCCGGTGGCTCAGCCGATTCTTCTGCTCGGGTGGCAGTTCGGCGCTGGAGCAGTCGGCTTCCGGTACCCAGAACAGAGGGTCGTAACCGAAACCGTGCTCGCCGCGCGGGGCGTGCAGGATGCGTCCGTGCCACAGGCCTTCGCAAAGGATCGGCAGCGGATCCTCGGCATGCCGAACCAGCGCCAGCGCGCAGACGAACTGCGCGCCGCGCTCGGCATCCGGGACCTGACTGAGGGCATCCAGCAGCTTGGCGTTGTTCGCGGCGTCGCCCAGGCCATCGGCGTAGCGTGCCGAATAGATCCCCGGAGCCCCGCCGAGGGCGTCCACGGCCAGGCCCGAGTCGTCGGCCAGCGCCGGCAGGCCGGACACGCGTGCCGCGTTGCGTGCTTTGAGAATCGCGTTCTCGATGAACGACAGGCCGGTCTCTTCGGGCTCCACGTCGCTGAACTCACCGACCGAGCGCACGCGCACCGCATCGCCGAGCATGGCCTGCAGTTCCTTGAGCTTGCCGGCGTTGTGGCTGGCCAGCACCAGTTCGTTGAAAGGCATCATTCGTCTGGGAAGAATTCCTGGTTGAAGTCGAAGTTGACCGGCTCGCCGCCCATGGGTTGCACGCTCAGGCTGAAACGCAGGGTCTCCTGCGAATCGAAGGGAAATTGCGCCAGGTAGTAGATGGCGGCGTCGCCTTCCTTGAGTTGTTTGAACTGCAAGGGGTAGTCCTGGCCGAGCAGGTTCTTCACCTTGCCGCTGACCAGCGCCGGCACCGGCTTGCCCTGCTTGAGCACCGATACGTTGACCACGCCTTGTTTCTTGCTGCGCACCAGCCCCGCCGCAGCGGCCACCTCGGGCTGCAGGAAGCCCGAGTTGAAGGCGCTGTAATGGATGTCGTACTCGCCGACGCTATGCTTGCGCTCGGCCAGTGCCGGAAGGGCCAGCAGGCTGGCCAACAGAACGATCAGGGCACGTTTCATGGTGGTTCTCCTGTCCAAACGGCCGCTCAGCGGCCAGGTCCGATGACGCGGTAGATGCCGATTTCGCCGAGCAGGTTGGGCCACAGTCGACTGGCCCAGCCATGGCGGTGATCGCGGTCGACCGCCAGCCGATCGAGCACTCGCGCACCCCGTTCACGGCAGAGGCGCTCGAAGTCCTCGAAGGTGCAGAAATGGATGTTCGGCGTGTTGTACCAAGTGTAGGGGAGGAACTCCGAGACCGGCATGCGGCCCTTGCTCGCCAGATACCAGCGGCAACGCCAGTGACCGAAGTTGGGAAAGGTGATGATGCACTCGCGACCGACGCGCAGCATTTCCTTGAGCAGCTTGTCCGGGTAGTGCACGGCCTGCAGGGCCTGGGTCATGACGACCATGTCGAAACTGTCGCTGGCGAAGTTGCCCAGCCCCTTGTCCAGGTCCTGCTCGATGACGTTGACGCCCTTTTCGATACAGGCAGCGATATTGTCCGGGTCGATCTCCAGCCCGTAGCCGCTGACGCCCTTGTGGTCGCGCAGCCAGGCCAGCAGCTCGCCATTGCCGCAGCCGAGGTCGAGCACTCGGCTGCCGGCCGGAATCCACTCCTGGATGATGTCCAGATCGGCGCGCATGTTCGCTCCTTATACGGCGATGCGGTGCATGTATCCGCGGAAGGCCTGCAGATAACGCGGGTTGGGAATGAGAAAGGCGTCGTGCCCTTGCGGCGCGTCGATCTCCAGGTAGCAGACGTCCTTGCGCGCGGCGAGCAGGGCGTCGACGATCTCGCGCGAGCGCTGCGGCGAGAAGCGCCAGTCGGTGGTGAAAGACATCACGCAGAAGCCTGCCTTGGCACCCTCGAAAGTCCGTGCCAGGTCGTCATCATGCGCGGCGGCGGGGTCGAAGTAATCCAGCGCCTTGGTCATCAGCAGATAGGTATTGGCGTCGAAACGAGAGGAAAACTCCTCGCCCTGGTAGCGCAGGTAGCTTTCGACCTGGAACTCGACGCTGTTGAAGTCGTAGTTGAGCTTCTCGCTCTTCAGCTCGCGGCCGAACTTGGTGCCCATGGCATCGTCGGACAGATAGGTGATATGCCCGACCATGCGCGCCAGCATCAGGCCGCGTTTGGGAATGACGCCCATTTCCTGGAAGTGGCCGCCATGAAATTCCGGGTCCGAGAGAATCGCCTGACGCGCGACTTCGTTGAAGGCGATGTTCTGCGCCGACAGCTTCGGCGCCGTGGCGATCGCCAGGCAGTGGCGGACGCGCTCGGGATAGGTGATCGTCCATTGCAGCGCCTGCATGCCGCCGAGGCTGCCGCCAACGACTGCTGCCCACTGCTCGATGCCGAGCTGATCGGCCAGGCGCGCCTGGCTGTGGACCCAGTCTTCCACTGTGACGACCGGGAAGTCCGCGCCGTAGACCTTGCCGGTGGCAGGGTTCAGGCTGCCGGGCCCGGTCGAGCCGTTGCAGCCGCCGAGGTTGTTCAGGCTGACGACGAAAAAGCGTTCGGTATCGATAGGTTTGCCCGGGCCGATGCAGCTGTCCCACCAGCCCGGCTTGCGATCGTCCATGCTGTGGTAGCCGGCCGCGTGGTGATGGCCGGACAGCGCGTGGCAGATCAGCACCGCATTGCTGCGGCTGGCGTTGAGTTGGCCGTAGGTTTCGTAGATCAGCTGGTAATCGGCCAGCGTGCGGCCGCAGGCGAGCGTCAGCGGTTCGGCGAAGTGCGCGACCTGCGGGCTCACCAGGCCAACGGAATCGGCTGGAATGGCAGTGGGCATCGACCCTGGCTCTTGCAGACGGAAGGTCGCAGAGTCTAAAGGGAAGCGCGCGTCAATTCATCCTGTATCGCCGGCCCGCTCGGCTTGGCCGAGGCCGACCAGGTTGACCACCTTGTGCTGTCGGCGGATCGGCGACGGGCGGCGAAGCGCGCGGAGCATCTCGCCGGCCTGCGCGGCCTGCTGCTGGAGCTCGTCGACATAGCGCGCCAGCAGCTCGCCGCGCCGGGCATCGCTGGCCAGCTGCTTGAGTTGCAGCATGTGGCCTTCGATCTGTTGCTTGTGTTCCAGCGAGAACTGCAGCAGCGGCGTCAGCGCGTCGCTGGCCCACAGATCGGCCTGCTGGCGCACCCGGGCATGCAGGCCGATGACTTCCTGAACCAGGGTGGCGAAGAAACGGCGGGTCAGGGCGTGCTGCTCGGTGAGCAGGGTCTTGAGCTGTCGGCGGAACTGATCGGCCTTGTGCTGCAGTCCGCGTAGCTCGCGCAGAAAGGGTTCGGTGCGAAAGCTCGGGGCATCGAGGCCGTGCAGCGGATTCTCTTCGTTGTGCCGGCGGTAGATGGCCTCGAGCATCTTGTTCGCGCGCTGGGCTTCGAGCTCAAGCGCAGCAAGATCCTGATCGAGCGAACGGAAGAAGTGCTGGATCGCCAGGTTGATTCCCAGCGTGGTGAGGCTGCCGGTGAGGCTCCGGCGCAGGCGACCAAGGTGCTCCTGCAGACGCTCGGCACGAATCGCCACGCGCAACTGCTCGCCCTGGCGTTGCAGCAGACGCTGGTTGGTTTTCAGGTCGAGCAGGCGCTTGTGATGGCGATTGTGCTCATGGCGAGTGCGGGCCGTCAGTTCCAGCAGCGTCTGTCCGCTGCCCTGCCGGCGTTCGTCAAGCAGGTTGCGCTGCTCGGTGATTCGCTCCAGGCGCCCGTTGAGCACTTGCTGGCTGTTGTGCATCAGGCTCAGAACCTGCTGCACCACGCCTTCTTCGATCAGTCGCTCCTTGTGTGCCAGGACCCGTTCGCTGAGCAGGCGTTCGAGCTGGTCGATGCGACTGCGCTCGAGCAGCGCTTCATCGTTCCGGGCCCTGGCCAGCAGTGCCTGCTTGGCGGACAGCGGCAGCACGTCTTCGACGCAAATGCCCAGCTGCTGGGCGGTGGTCGCGCGTATCTGGTCGATGCTCTCCTGCACGAAGCCTTCCCCGGCCAGGTCGTCCCAGAGCACGTCGATCTTGTTCAGAATGGCAAACAGATTGCCCTCGGTGTCCTCGCCAAGGGGCGCGATATGTCGCTGCCAGATCTGCATGTCGCTAGCGGTGATGCCAGCGTCGGCCGACAGCATGAACAGCACCGCCTGGGCGTTGGGCAGCATGGACAGGGTCAGTTCCGGCTCGCTGCCGAGGGCATTGAGCCCGGGCGTGTCGATCACGCGCAGGCCCTGGCGCAGCAAGGGGTGGTCGAAGTTGACCAAGGCATGCCGCCAGGCCGGCACCAGTACCTTGCCCGGCACATCAGCCGGCTCCAGCGCCTGGGCGTCGAATCCGAGTTCGATGGCGACCTCGGCCGGCACCGCCTTGGTGGTGGCGATCTGGCCGAAGGCTTCGGTCATGTTGGTCGGGTCATGCGGATCGAGTGGCAACTGCAGCCACTGCCGAGGCATGCGCCTGAGCTGGGCGAGCCCGGCATCTTCCAGGCGCGTCTCGATTGGCAGCAGGCGGATGTAGGAACGCTCCGAGCGCGGGTCGAAGAACAGCTCGGTCGGGCACATGGTGGTACGCCCGGCCTGCGAAGGCAGGATGCGACGGCCGAAATTGGCAAAGAACAGACTGTTGATCAGTTCGGTCTTGCCGCGCGAGAACTCGCCAACGAAGGCGAGGGTGATGTGGTCCGTGCGCAGCAGGCGCAGGGCGCGCTCCAGTCGAGCGTCCACCGCTTCGCTGGTCAGGCGGTTGTGAGCCAGCCAGCTGCGATAGCGGGTGATCTCGCGGATGAGATCACGCTTCCAGCCAATGTAGGCGTCCACCTGCCGGTCGAGTCGTTCCATGTGCATCCCTGCCGTGTTGGAAACGGAGTGGCTCGCGCGGTGGCGATTCTGTTCGCCAGGCCGCGCGCCCGCTGCGAGGCCCGGCCGCAGCCGATGGCCAGGCTAGTCTAGAGCGGGCCGGCGGAGCTGCAAACCGCGCAGGCCCGCCCGGCGAGCGGTCGATGATCAGAGCTTGAAACGGTTCTCAGATCAGCGTGCGCAGGATGTTGGGCATGTGCGTCATGGTCGCCAGGTTGCCCACCACCAGCATGTCCAGCAGCTTGATCGCGAGAAACGCGAAGATCGGCGAGATGTCCAGGCCGCCCATGCTTGGCAGCAAGCGCCGGAAAGGTGCCAGGACCGGCTCGCACAACTGGTTGATCAGCTCGGCGGCCGGGTTGTGGCTCTGTGGGGCGACCCAGGACAGGATCACGCTGATCAGCAGAGCCCAGAAGAAGATGTTGAGAAACAGGCCGGTGATGCCGACCAGTGCCCAGATCAGCAGCAGCACCGGGTTGCCGGTGGTGCCGTAGGCGATCAGCAGGATCAGGCCCATCAGTACCATTTGCACCAGCAGCGCGAGAATCAGCGATGACAGGTCGAGACTGCCGATGCTGGGAATGACCCGGCGCATCGGGCGCAGCAGCGGGTGCGTGGCGCGGACGATGAACTGGCTGAGCGGGTTGTAGAAGTCGGCGCGCGCCAGCTGCAGGATGAAACGCAGCAGTACGATCAGCAGGTACAGGCTGCCGAGCGTCTGCACGACAAGAATCAGGGCTTGCGAGAGTTGGGACATGAATGCTCCTTATTGGCCCAGTTGTTCGGCCAGTTCGGCCGAGCGCTTGGCGGCGGCGTCCAGGGCCTGCTGCACCAGCTGCTCGAAGCCGCCGGCCTGGAAGGCTTTGATCGCCGCCTCGGTGGTTCCGTTCGGCGAGGTTACCCGGCGGCGCAGCTCGCTGGGTTCGACGTCGCTTTCGCACGCCATGCGGGCCGCGCCCAAGGCCGTGTGGGCAGTCAGCTGCGCAGCTGTCTCGCGTGGCAGGCCGAGGCGCTCGCCAGCTGCCGTCATGGCTTCCATCAGCAGGAAGAAGTAGGCCGGGCCACTGCCGGAAACTGCGGTCACCGCGTCGATCAGTCCCTCGTCTTGTAGCCACAGGGCCAGGCCCACTGCGCTGAGCAGCTGCTCGGCCTGCTGCTTCTGCGCGCTGCTGACCTGGGCGTTGGCGTACAGGCCGCTGACGCCCTGGCGCAACAGCGAAGGTGTGTTGGGCATGCAGCGAACGATCGGGCGCGGCCCGCGGGCGCCCTCGCCAAGCCAGCGTTCGAGGCTGGCGCAGCTGATGCCGGCGGCGATGGAGACGATCAGCGCCTCCGCCCCCAGGTGTGCGGCCAGCTCTCGGCAGACCGTCTGCATCACCTGGGGTTTGACCGCCAGCACCACCACCTCGGCGCCGGCGAGCGCCTGTGCATTGTCGGCGAAGACCTCGATACCGTGCTCGGTTGCCAGGCGCGCACGCTGCTCGCTGCCCGGGTCGCTGGCACGGATGGATTCGGCGGCGATGCCCTGGCCGCGCAGGCCGCCAATGAGGCTGGCAGCCATGTTGCCGGCACCGATGAAGGTGATGCGGGGATTGCTCACGGGAACTCCTTTGGTCTATTCAGGCAGGGCGCCCGTAATCACGGGCGCCGAACAGTGCCGTGCCGATGCGGACCCAGGTCGCGCCTTCGGCGATCGCGGCTTCCAGATCCTGGCTCATGCCCATCGAAAGCGTATCGAGCGGCAGGTCGAGCGAGTCCTTCAAGTGACGCAGGCGGGCAAAGGCTGCGCGTTGTTCCTGAGGATCGTCAGTGGGTGCGGGAATGCACATCAGGCCGCGCAAACGCAGGTTCGGCAAAGCCGCGACCGATTCGGCCAGTGCCGTGACGTCTTCGGGCGCACAGCCGGATTTGCTGGCCTCGCCACTGACGTTGACCTGCAGGCAGAGGTTAAGTGGCGGCAGGTGCGCTGGACGCTGAGCCGAGAGGCGCTGGGCGATCTTAAGACGGTCCACCGAATGCACCCAGTCGAAATGCTCGGCGATGGGTTTGGTCTTGTTCGACTGGATGGGCCCGATGAAATGCCAGGTCAGCGCCAGGTCGCCGAGTTGCGCCTGCTTGTCGAGTGCTTCCTGCAGGTAGTTCTCGCCGAAATCGCCCACGCCGGCGGCGAAGGCTTCGCGGATCGCGGCCGCCGGCTGGGTCTTGCTCACGGCCAGCAGACCGACTGCTGACGGGGTTCGACCCGCAGCTTGAGCCGCCTCACGGATGCGTGCTGCGACCTTTGCAATATTGTTCGCTATCGTGGACATTACCTGCGCCCGCCGCCTAGGGTCTGCGCGGCATTCTACCCGCTTGCCTGTAATTGGGGAGTCCCATGGATATCACTGAGCTGCTGGCGTTCAGCGCCAAGCAGGGTGCATCGGACCTGCACCTTTCCGCCGGCCTGCCGCCGATGATTCGCGTCGACGGCGACGTGCGCAGGATCAACCTGCCGGCGATGGACCACAAGCAGGTGCATGCGCTGATCTACGACATTATGAACGACAAGCAGCGCAAGGATTTCGAGGAGTTTCTCGAAACCGACTTCTCGTTCGAGGTCCCCGGCGTGGCGCGTTTCCGGGTCAACGCGTTCAACCAGAACCGCGGCGCCGGTGCGGTATTCCGGACCATTCCGTCCAAGGTGCTGACCATGGAAGACCTGGGAATGGGCGAGGTGTTCCGCAAGATCACCGACGTGCCGCGTGGCCTGGTGCTGGTTACCGGCCCGACCGGCTCGGGTAAGTCGACCACCTTGGCGGCGATGCTCGACTACCTCAACAACACCAAGTACCACCATATCCTCACCATCGAAGACCCGATCGAATTCGTCCATGAGTCGAAGAAGTGTCTGGTCAACCAGCGCGAGGTCCATCGCGACACCCTGGGTTTTTCCGAGGCGCTGCGTTCCGCACTGCGTGAGGACCCGGACATCATCCTCGTCGGCGAGATGCGCGATCTGGAAACCATCCGGCTGGCGCTGACAGCCGCCGAAACCGGACACCTGGTATTCGGGACCCTGCACACCACCTCGGCGGCCAAGACCATCGACCGTGTGGTCGACGTGTTCCCGGCCGAGGAAAAGGCCATGGTCCGCTCGATGCTCTCCGAATCGCTGCAGGCAGTGATTTCGCAGACACTGCTGAAGAAGATCGGAGGCGGTCGGGTTGCGGCTCACGAGATCATGATCGGCACCCCGGCGATTCGTAATCTGATCCGCGAAGACAAGGTGGCGCAGATGTATTCGGCCATCCAGACCGGCGGTGCGCTGGGCATGCAGACGCTCGACATGTGCCTCAAGGGGCTGGTCGCCAAGGGCCTGATCAGCCGCGAGAGCGCCCGCGAGAAAGCCAAGACCCCGGAAAATATCTGATCGGCCCGGCGGCCCTGCCGCCCGGTCGCCAAGTGCCGCATGACGCGGCTTCGCCAGACGATTGCGAGTCAGCCAAATGGAATTCGAGAAACTGTTGCGCCTGATGGTGGAGAAGGGCGGCTCCGACCTGTTCATCACGGCCGGCGTGCCGCCGTCGATGAAGGTCAACGGCAAGATCATGCCGGTCAGCAAGACGCCGATGTCGCCGGAGATGACCCGCGAAACCGTGCATGGGGTGATGAACGAGCAGCAGCGTCGCGAGTTCACCGAGAACCACGAGTGCAACTTCGCCATCAGCGCTCGGGGGATCGGGCGTTTCCGGGTCAGTGCGTTCTACCAGCGCAACCTCGCCGGCATGGTCCTGCGGCGGATCGAGACCAACATCCCCACGCTCGAAGACCTCAAACTGCCCGACGTGTTGAAGAAGCTGGCGCTGACCAAGCGGGGGCTGGTGCTGTTCGTCGGGGCGACCGGTACTGGCAAATCCACGTCGCTGGCGGCAATGATTGGCTACCGCAACAAGAACACCAGTGGCCACATCATCTCCATCGAAGACCCGATCGAATTCATCCACCAGCACCAGAGCTGCATCGTGACTCAGCGCGAGGTGGGCATCGATACGGAGTCGTTCGAGGTGGCGCTGAAGAACACCCTGCGCCAGGCGCCTGACGTCATCCTCATCGGCGAAGTGCGGACCCGCGAGACGATGGATTATGCCGTGGCGTTCGCCGAGACCGGCCACTTGTGCCTGGCCACGCTGCATGCCAACAACGCCAACCAGGCGCTGGACCGCATCATCAACTTCTTCCCGGCTGATCGGCAGCAGCAGGTATGGATGGACCTGTCGCTGAACCTCAAGGCCATCGTCGCCCAGCAGCTGGTGCCGACACCCGACGGCAAGGGGCGGCGAGCGGTGATCGAGGTGCTGATCAACACCCCGCTGGCCGCCGACCTGATCCGCAAAGGCGAGGTACATGAGCTCAAGGGGCTGATGAAGCGATCCACCGAGCAAGGCATGCAGACCTTCGATCAGGCGCTCTACAACCTCTATGTGCAAGGCGAGATCACCTACGAGGACGCCTTGGCTCATGCCGATTCGGCCAACGACCTGCGCCTGATGATCAAGCTGGGCTCGGAAACCGACAGCGAGCACCTCACCAGCGTGTCCCAGGGGCTGCGCCTGGAAGTCAGTGACGACGATCCGGGCTTCCGGATGCGCTGATGCCGGGCCGGCTCGACGCAACGCCGGGCGCTTCCCGGCCGATGCGCCGGCCGGCGCGTCCTACCAGAGCCGCCGCCTGGCCGGTGCGTCGGTCACCGTTACGTGCGTCGATCAGCAGTTCGCAGATGGCAGTGCCTTCGGGGAGGTCCTTCCAGAACCGCGCCGGCAGACCCTTGAGCAGAGCCTCGCGGTTGACCCGCGCCGGGTTGAAGACGCTGCGGTAATAGGTCTGCCAGAGCGCCTCGTCCGGATCCGCCGTGGTGCGCGCGAGCGCCTGCCAGGTGGGCGGGCAGGGGCTGATCAGCGCGGCCTGGCGACCGTTCCAGAGGGCGGCAGCCTGTGGCGTTGCAATCATCCAGGGCGTCCCGCCCATGCGATTGGCGAAATGCTCGATCGCCAGGTCGAGCACATCATGTGCCGGCTCGTGCCAGGCCACGAAGTGCTCGGCCGGCTCGCCCAGGGGGCGGAAGCGAACGAAGGCATGTAGATGGTGGAGCTCGCGCTGCACCGCCTTTACCCGCCGCTGCAACAGGCTGCCGTCGCGGTCGCCGGCGAGCATCGCGCAGCGGTCGCCCCGGCTGGCACGCCAGAGTACTCGGTAGAGCAGGCTCCAGCGATCCTCGCTGCGAAAACGGGCGGCGAGCTGGAGCAGGGCGGGGAGTTCGCGCGGTATGCGGAGCGAGCCTGCCGGCTCGGTTGGGGGTAAATCCGTCGCCGCGCTGAAGAGCTCGGTCTGGTCGGTGGTAGCGTCCAGCCAGACGACTTCGGATGGCGCTAGGCCTGCCAGCAGGCAGTGGCGGGCTTGCAGACGCCACGCCTCGAAGGTGCCGTCGAAGCGGATCGGCTGCATCACCACAGCTCCAGTTGGGTCGAGTGATCGCGCAGGCGCTGACGCAGGACGGCCGATTCGAGCGTGGCCTGCTGCGGCCGGTAGTCCTGGGTGATGATGAAGGGGGCCGCTTTTTCCACGGCACAGCGCAAACGCTGCAGGTCGGCGTAGCGCAGTCGCCGCTCGCGGCGCAGTTCGACCAGCCGCCGGGCGTTGAGGACCCCAATCCCCGGTACCCGCGCTATCAGCGCAGGCTCGGCACGGTTCAGGTCCAGTGGAAAGAGTGCCCGGTTGGCCAGCGCCCAGGCCAGCTTGGGGTCAATATCCAAAGCCAGGTCGCCAGCTTTCGGTAGTAGCTCCTCGCTCTTGAATCCGTAGCCGCGCAGCAGAAAATCCGCCTGGTAGAGACGATGCTCGCGCAGCAGCGGCGGCGGTTGCTGCGGTACCGAGCGCGGGCTTTGCGGAATGGGGCTGAAGGCCGAATAGTAGACGCGCTTGAGACGATAGGCGCCATAAAGGGTCTCGGCGGTACGCAGGATGGTCCGATCATCGGTCGCGTCGGCACCGACGATCATCTGCGTGCTTTGCCCGGCTGGCGCGAAGCTGGCCGCCCTGTGTTCGGCTTGCGCCTGATGTGCACCCTCGTGAATCACCTTCATGGCCAGGCGAATGCTGCCAGCCTGCTTCTCCGGTGCCAGGCGTGACAGGCTCTGATCGGTGGGCAGCTCGATATTCACGCTCAGGCGATCGGCGTAGCGGCCGGCTTCCTCGATCAGTAGCGGATCGGCATCGGGAATGGTCTTTAGGTGAATGTAGCCGCGAAAGGCGTGCTCCTCGCGCAGCAGCCGGGCCACGCGATTGAGCTGCTCCATGGTGTAATCGGCCGAGCGGATGATGCCGGAACTGAGAAACAGCCCGCTGACCAGGTTGCGCCGATAGAAGTCGAGCGTCAGGCGGACCACCTCCTCCGGCGCGAAGCGCGCTCGCGGCACGTCGCTGGAGCGGCGATTGATGCAGTACTGGCAGTCGTAGAGGCAGAAGTTGGTCAGCAGGACCTTGAGCAGTGAGACGCAGCGGCCGTCGGGCGTGAAACTGTGGCAGATGCCCATGCCGCTGGTCGAACCCAGGCCGTTGCGCCCTCTCGAGCTACGCTTGGGGGCGCCGCTGCTGGCACAGGACGCGTCATACTTGGCAGCATCGGCAAGAATGCTGAGCTTTTCGATCAATTGCATGGCGGGGCACGTGATACTGTTTATGCGTACAGTATCACGCTGCGCGAGCCTTACAACTCCGGCCGGCGAACGGTCGGCAACGAAGGGGGAGAACTCATGTATCAGGACACCCACAGCAAGGTCATTGGCTACCTGCTATGGATCTTCGGCTTTCTCGGCTCGCATCGCTTCTATTACGGCAAGCCGGTTACCGGCACCATCTGGTTCTTCACGCTCGGCCTGTTCTTCGTTGGCTGGATCATCGACCTGTTCCTGATTCCCTCGATGGACCGCGAGGCAGATCTGCGCTTTCAGGCCGGTCCGATCGACTACAACATCGCCTGGATTCTGCTGACCTTTCTCGGCGTATTTGGCGTGCACCGTCTGTATCAGGGCAAGTGGATCACCGGCATCCTCTACCTGTTCACCGGCGGCCTGTTCTTTATCGGGGTGCTCTACGACTTCTGGACGCTGAACGACCAGATTTCCGTGCGCAACGCCGAGCGTCGCGGGCTCTGAAAAAAGCAAAGGCCGGAGCGGGCTCCGGCCTTTTGCGTCACGCCTGGTAGACGAGCTTGCCGTCGACCAGCGTGTAGCGCACCGCGCCGGGCAGGCAATGTCCGAGGAAGGGGCTGTTGCGCCCCTTCGATAGCCAGCGCTCGCCGACCAGGGTCGAGGCGTTAGGGTCGAACAGCGTCAGGTCCGCGGCTTCGCCTACCGCCAACCGGCCTACCGGCAGCCCGAGGGCCTGTGCCGGGCCGGACGCCAGCCGGGCCAGTAGGGTCGGCAGGTCGAGCAGGCCGTCCTGCACAAGCGTCAGGGCCAGTGGCAGCTGGATTTCCACGCCACTGATGCCAGGTTCGGTTTCACCGAACGGTGCCAGTTTGGCATCGGCCTCGTGCGGCTGGTGGTGACTGGCGATGGCGCCGATCACGCCCGCGCGCACTGCCTCGCGCAAGCCGTCGCGGTCGGCCAGGCTGCGCAGCGGCGGTTGCACGTGATACAGGCTGGAAAAACCGTGCAGCGCTTCGTCGGTGAGAATCAGTTGGTAGAGGGCGACGTCGGCCGTTACCGGCAGGCCGCGGGCCTGGGCGTCGGCAATCATCTGCGCGCCGCGGGCGCTGGTCAGCTGGGTGAAATGCGCGCGCACGCCGGCGCGCTCGACCAGGAGCAGGTTGCGCGCCAGGGCAACCGTTTCGGCCGTCTCGGGAATCCCGGCCAGGCCAAGGAAGCTGGCGGCCGGGCCCTCGTGAGCGAGGCCGCCGGCGGCCAGGTCGCGATCCTGCGAGTGAATGACCACCGTCAGGTCGAACGTCGCGGCGTACTCCAGCGCCCGGCGCAGGTTACGCGTGCTGCCAAACTCGGTCAGCCCGTTGCCGAAGGCGACGCAGCCGGCGTCGCGCAGCGCGACCAGCTCGGCCAGCTGTTCGCCGGCCAGGTTGCGAGTCAGGGCGCCGATGGGGAACACCTTCGCATGGCCGGACTCGCGGGCCCGGTCGAGAATGAGTTCGGCAACCGCGGTAGTGTCGAGTACCGGCTTGGTGTCCGGCGGGCAGCACAGGCTGGTCACGCCGCCGGCTGCGGCCGCCAGGGTTTCGCTGGCAATGCTGCCTTTGCGGCTGTAGCCCGGTTCACGGAGCGCCACTGACAGATCCACCAGGCCCGCCGTGGCGACCAGTCCGCCAGCTTCGATGCGCTGCTCGGCGGCAAAGCCTGCCGGTGCGGTGCCGATGGCGGCGATGCGGCCGTTTTCCACATGGATGTCGGCGATCTCGTCCCGCCCGCTGGCCGGGTCGATGACGCGCGCGCCGAGGATGCTCGTCAGCATCGGGTCTGCTCCTCGGTGAGATGTTCGGATTCGAGCTGGCGCTGGGCGGTCTGGCCGCTCATCGCCATGGACAGGACGGCCATGCGAATGGCGATGCCGTAGGTGACCTGGTTGAGGATCACCGATTGCGGGCCGTCGGCGACGGCGGATTCGATCTCGACACCGCGGTTGATCGGTCCAGGGTGCATGACGATGGCATCGGGTCTGGCCAGGGCAAGACGCGCAGTGGTCAGGCCGTAGAGGCGGTAGAACTCACCTTCGCTCGGCAGCAGCCCGCCCTGCATGCGTTCGCGCTGCAGCCGCAGCATGATGATCACGTCGACGTCGCGCAGGCCCTCGTTCATATCGTTGAACACTCGCACCCCATACTGCTCGAGCCCTTCGGGCAGCAGGGTGCGCGGGCCAATGACGCGGATGTCGGGGCAACCCAGGGTGCGCAGGGCCAGCATGTTCGAGCGCGCCACCCGCGAATGCAGGATGTCGCCGACGATCGCGACCGAAAGGTTTTCGAAGCTGCCTTTGTGTCGGCGGATGGTCAGCATGTCGAGCATGCCCTGGGTCGGGTGCGCATGGCGGCCATCGCCGCCATTGATCACCGCCACGTTGGGGCTGACATGTTCGGCGATGAAATGTGCCGCGCCCGACTCGGCGTGCCGCACTACGAACATGTCGGCGGCCATGGCCTCCAGGTTACGCAAGGTGTCGGTCAGCGTTTCACCCTTGCTCGTCGAGGATGTCGAAACGTTCAGGGTAATGACGTCGGCTGACAGGCGCTGGGCGGCCAGCTCGAAGGTTGTGCGGGTGCGCGTCGAATTCTCGAAGAACACGTTGCACACCGTCTTGCCGCGCAACAGCGGAACCTTCTTGACGGCCCGTGCGCCGACTTCGAGAAAGGAATCGGCCGTATCGAGGATTTCGGTGAGCAGTTCGCGGGACAGACCGTCCAGCGAGAGGAAGTGGCGCAGCTGTCCGTTGTCGTTCAGCTGCAGCGGGCGCTTGGCAGCGGTAGGCATCATCGCGGGATCTCAGTTGGCGGCGTCGAGCGTCTGGAATTCGAGTGCGAGTGGCGCAGGGCCGAGCAATTTTACCCGCTGGTCAGCGGGCAGCGACAGCGTTGCACCCACCACATCGGGCCGGATCGGCAGTTCGCGTGCATCGAGGTCGAGCAGGCAGACCAGGGTGACACTGGCGGGGCGGCCGTAATCGAACAGTTCGTTCAGCGCGGCACGAATAGTACGGCCGGTCATCAGCACATCATCGACCAGTACCAGATGTTGCCCCTCGATCTCGAATGGCAGTTCCGACGGGCGCACCTGCGGGTGCAGTCCGTTCTGCGTGAAATCGTCGCGATAGAAGGAGACATCGAGGATGCCCAGGGCCGTTTCCCGGCCGCCGGCGGCTAGCAGCGCCTGGGCGACCCAGACGCCACCGGTGCGAATGCCGACGAAGCGTGGTTCGGCGATACCGCGGCGCGACAGATGATCGTCCAGTGCCGCGGCCATTTGTGGCAGCAGCTGGTCGGGGTTGGGCAGGTTCATGCGGTCTCCTTGAAATCAGTCATGCTGGCCGTGCTGGTCAAGCCAGCCTTCCAAAAGCAGTGCGGCAGCCAGCGCATCCACCGGGCGCTCGCGGTAGCCGCCACGCTGGCCCTGGTGCAGGCGCTGGCCCTTGGCCTCGAATGTGGTGAGGCGCTCGTCGTGAGTGTGCACGGGCAGGTTGAAGCGACCCTGCAGCCGGCGGGCAAATCTGAGCGCGCGCTCGCTCATTTCGCTGGGCGTTCCGTCCATGTTCAGTGGCAGGCCGACGACGATCGCATCGGGCTGCCACTCGCTGACCAGCCTGGCGACCTGGTCCCAGTCCGGCACGCCGTTCTGCGCCTTCAGGACACAGAGTTCGCGCGCCTGGCCGGTGACGGCCTGGCCGACGGCTACGCCGATCTGTTTGGTACCGTAGTCGAAGCCGAGTAGCAGTCGCGGCGCGCTCATGCATGGCCCGCCTGGCTGCTGAGCAAGGCGAGATCGATGCCGAGGCTGGCGGCCGCGGCCTTCAGGCGCTGTTCGTGCGGCAGCTGGAAGAGGATGTCGTGCCGAACCGGACAGCTGAGCCAGGTATTGTCGGCCAACTCCGCTTCGAGCTGGCCGGCATCCCAGCCGGCGTAGCCGAGGGCGACCAGGTAGTGCTGTGGGCCGTGGCCGTCGGCGATAGCGAACAACACATCCTGCGACGTGGTCATGGCCAGCTCGCCCAGTGCAAGGGTGGCCTGATAGCTGTGGCTGCCCGGATGCAGCACGAAGCCGCGATCGGTCTGGACCGGGCCACCGGCAAACACCGGCAGGCTCTGGCAGATGATCGGGCAAGGCTCGTCCGGGCGCAGTTGCTCGAGAACGTCCGCCAGATTCAGGCCGCTCGGGTCGTTGACCACCAGCCCCATCGCGCCTTCCGGGCCGTGCTCGACGACATAGATCAGCTTCTGGGCAAAGTTGGGGTCGGCCATGTGTGGCATGGCCATCAGGAATTGATGCTTGAGGTAGCTTGGCGCGGTGTTCTTCATGCCGGCTAGCTTAAGCGCTGGGCGGGCGGCCGGCTACTGGGTGGTGCGAACCGACCCGGGTCAGCGGCTGGAGAGGCGGTCGCCGCGTTCGAAACGCCAGGTCCGGATGATTTCCACCTGATCGAACTTCTTCGCCAGCTCGCCGCTGAACGGCGCGAAGGGGGCCGCGAGCCGAACGATGCGCATGGCGGCGTCGTCCAGCAGCTTTTGTCCTGACGATTCGATGACGCGCAGTTCCTGTACCGTGCCGTCACGATTGATCGTCACGAGCAGCCGCAGGCTGCCGTAGATGCGCTGGCGCCGGGCTTCGTCCGGATAGTTGAGGTTGCCGATGCGCTCGACCTTTTTACGCCACTCGTCGCGATACCAGGCGCTGATGTCGCGCATGGTTGCCGCGCTGTTCTGACGGTTCACCCGCGGGCGCTTGGCATAGCGCTCGATGTCTTGCGCAAGCTCGGCCTCGAGGCTGGCAATCTCGGCGCTCAGTTGTGAGGAGTCGAAAGCCGGCGTCGGTTGAGGTTCGGGCTGGGGTTTTTCCTGGCGCTTGACCGGTGTCTTGTCCGGCTGTGGCGCGCGCGTCGCGACTGCAGCCTTGGGCGCTTCCTGGCGCACCGAGCGGGGCGGAGTGGCCGGCGGTGACACCTTGCGCACCTCGGTGTCGTGAAATGGCGCCTGCTCGGTCGTTTTGGGCGCTGCCTTGTGCTCCAGCGTACCGCTGCCCTGCTGGTTGTCCTGTGCGAGGAAGTCGGCCTGTTCGGGCTGCTTCTCGCTGCGAAACGTGGACAGCGTGATTTCCAGCGTCTTGCTGATCGAGCGCGGCTCGCTCAGTGAAAAGCCGAGCCCGAGGATCAGCGCCACATGCAATACCGTTGCGACAAACAAGGTGAAGCCCAGACGATCCGCAGGGCGCACCTGAGAAGGTTGGGGGGTGGGCTGACGGGCTGCTGCGTTCATCGCTATGGGGTCGGTTCGAAGTGCGGCGCAGTCTGCCGGCTTTGGGCTTCAGGCTGCAAGCGCGGCGCTCAAAGCTGTTAGCTGGTTCAAGCTTGCAGTCTGGCTGCGATGACATCCATGAGCCGCTCACCGATTCGCGTATCGAAGGCATTATCGATCTCGCGGATACAGGTCGGACTGGTGATGTTGATTTCGGTCAGGTAATCGCCAATCACGTCCAGGCCGACGAACAGCAGCCCGCGTGCGCGTAGTTCCGGTCCTACGATCGACGCGATCTCGCGGTCGCGTTCGGAAAGCGGCTGCGCCACGCCGCGTCCGCCGGCCGCCAGGTTGCCCCGCGTTTCCCCAGCCGCTGGGATGCGCGCCAGGCAGTAAGGCACCGGTTCACCGTCGATCATGAGGATGCGCTTGTCGCCGTCCTTGATCGCAGGGATGTAGCGCTGCGCCATGATCTGCCGGCTGCCGTGCTCGGTCAGTACCTCGAGCATTACCGAGAGGTTCGGGTCGCCCTCGCGATGACGGAAGATCGATGCGCCGCCCATCTCGTCCAAGGGTTTGAGAATGATGTCACGATGCTCCGCGGCGAACTGACGCAGAATGTCCGAGCGCCGGCTGACCAGCGTCGGCGGGGTGCACTGTGGGAATTGGGTGGCAAAGAACTTTTCGTTGCAGTCGCGCAGGCTCTGCGGACGATTGACTACCAGCGTGCCGGCCTTTTCAGCGAGTTCGAGTAAGTAGGTAGCGTAAACGTACTCGCTGTTGAACGGTGGGTCCTTGCGCATGAGGATGACGTCCAGCTCGGCGAGCGGCGCGTCGATTTCCTCACCCAGCTCGAACCAGCGCTGCGAATCATTGAACACCCTGAGCGAACACATCCGCGCGCGCGCCTGGCTCTGCAGCTGGTAGAGGTCGCGCTGCTCCATATAGTGCAGTGACCAACCGCGCGCCTGTGCGGCAAGCAGCATGGCAAGCGAGCTGTCCTTCTTGAAGGAGATCTGCGCGATGGGGTCCATGATGATTCCGACGCGAATGGTCATGTGCGTTGCTCCGGCGGTTGGCAGGTTTGTGCCTGGGTTCGACCGCGGCAGATTGGCGTCGGTTGAGCACTGGGTCAAGGAAAAAACAGCCACTTGCGGCGTCGATGGCATGCCGTCAATCGACTGTGCTACAAAGGCTTGCGCTCGTGCCGATGCCCCAGCATGCGGCGGCTCGCACTGCGCGAAGAACGAACGAAGATTGATTCACCGAGGCGATGGTAGGGCGAAATGGAACAGCACTCCGAGGGCTTGAAGGTCATGGTGATCGACGATTCGAAAACGATTCGTCGGACCGCTGAAACCCTGCTGAAAAAGGTAGGGTGCGACGTCATCACCGCGGTGGATGGATTCGATGCATTGGCCAAGATCGCCGATACCCACCCCCGCATCATCTTCGTAGACATTATGATGCCCAGGCTGGATGGCTATCAGACCTGTGCGCTCATCAAGAACAACAGTTCCTTCAAGTCGACGCCGGTCATCATGCTCTCGTCCAAGGACGGGCTGTTCGACAAGGCCAAGGGGCGGATCGTCGGGTCTGATCAGTATCTGACCAAGCCGTTCAGCAAAGAAGAGCTGCTCGGTGCGATCAAGGCCCATGTGCCGGACTTCGCGCCAGTGGAGCAGGCATCCTGAACCTTGGCATAGACTTGCCGCTGAAGCCTTTGTAACGGAGATAACATGGCCCGCGTTCTTATTGTTGATGACTCGCCGACCGAAATGTACAAGCTGGCTGCGATGCTCGAGAAGCATGGCCACGTAGTGCTCAAGGCCGAGAACGGCGCCGACGGCGTGGCCCTCGCGCGGCAGGAAAAGCCCGATGCGGTTCTGATGGATATCGTGATGCCGGGGCTCAACGGCTTTCAGGCCACGCGCCAGCTGACCAAGGATGCGGAAACCAGTCACATTCCTGTGATCATCGTCACCACCAAGGATCAGGAAACCGATAAGGTCTGGGGCAAGCGCCAGGGGGCCAAGGATTACCTGACCAAACCGGTGGACGAGGCAACCCTGCTCAAGACCCTGAACGCCGTGCTGGCGGGCTAAGCATCGCGCACGCGGACAAGGGAATGGCCGGTATGTCGGAACAGCAGACACCCTTCCAGCGATTGCTTGAGCTTGATGCGCGGTCGCGCGCATCGGCTGCCGGTTTGCCCTCGCAACAGGAGGCGGTGCAGACCTGGGGGGGGATCGGATTTCGTATGGGCGGGCGGCTGTTTGTCGCGCCGATGGGGGAGGTCAGCGAAATTCTCCACGAGCCTCGTTTCACCGCTCTGCCAGGCGTCAAGGATTGGGTGAAGGGAGTGGCCAACGTGCGAGGCCGGCTGTTGCCGGTAATGGATCTGTGCGGTTACCTGGGGTACGAGTTGGCGCCACTGCGTAAGCAGCGGCGGGTGCTGATCGTCGATCACCAGGAAGTTTTCGCGGGGCTGACCGTGGACGAGGTCTTCGGCATGCAGCATTTCCCGGTGGAAGCCTACTCCGAGGAGCTGCCGCCAGTGGAAGCGGCGATCCAGCCTTTCCTGCACGGTGTTTTTCAGCGCGAGCAGCCCTGGTTGGTGTTCAGTCCGCACGCTCTGGTTGGGCATCCGTCATTCATGGATGTGTCGTGCTAAACGGATGAGTTGTAGGCGAGGTCGGCCTTGGGCCGGCCTTTTGGTTCTTGATGGAAGCGTACTGGGGGCCAGGCGGGGGCTCGGATAATGAGAAAGATCAATGCCAATGCTTTGTTGAGCGGAGTGCGGAGCAACACGCTCATCACGGGTCTCTTCGTCGTTCTGATCGTTGCCATCGTATTGCTGTTCGCGAACTTCGCGTACATCAATACGCAGGCCGATTACGACAACGAATACATCGCCCATGCTGGCGAGCTGCGAGTGCTGTCCCAGCGTATCGCGAAGAACGCGGTTGAAGCCGCGGCCGGTACGCAAGAAGCCTTCGTGTCTCTCAAGGAAGCACGCAACGAATTCGACAAGCGCTGGGGCTACCTCGCTCAGGGCGATGAGGCCATCGGCCTGCCGCCTGTGCCGCAGTCGCTGGCGACCGAAGTCGAGGCCGTGCAGCAGGACTGGAACACCCTGCGCCGCGACACCGACGCCATCCTGGCGAGCGAGCAGACCGTACTCTCACTGCATCAGGTCGCCACGACGCTCGCCGAGACGATTCCGCAGCTGCAGGTCGAATACGAAGAGGTGGTCGACATCCTGCTCGAAAGCGGCGCACCCGCTGCGCAGGTTTCGGTCGCTCAGCGCCAGTCCTTGCTCGCCGAACGTATTCTTGGCTCTGTCAACAAGGTACTTTCCGGCGACGAGGATTCGGTACAGGCGGCGGACATGTTTGGTCGCGACGCCAGCCTCTTTGGCCGGGTATTGAATGCGATGCTCGAAGGCAACGTTGCCATGGGCATCTCCAAGGTGTCCGACGAGGAAGCCCTGGACCGCCTGGGCGAGATTTCCGAGTTGTTCCAGTTCGTCTCCGGTTCGGTAGACGAAATTCTCGAAACCTCGCCTGAGCTGTTCCAGGTGCGTGAGTCGGCGAATAGCATCTTTGAAGTCTCGCAAACCCTGCTCGACAAGACCTCGGCGCTGTCCGGCGGTCTGCAGGCGCGCGCCGATGCGCGCTACCTGAATACGCTTGCTGGCTATGTGCTGGGTGCGCTGGCTCTGGCGGCGATCATCCTGATCGGTCTGGTCATGGTTCGGGAGGCCCGTCGGCGTCTCAGCGAGACGGCGGAGAAGAACGAGCGTAACCAGGCCGCGATCCTGCGGCTGCTCGATGAAATCGGCGACCTCGCAGACGGCGACCTGACGGTGGCAGCGACCGTGACCGAGGATTTCACTGGCGCCATCGCCGACTCGATCAATTACTCGATCGATCAGCTGCGCGAACTGGTGGCGACGATCAACCAGACCGCGGTGCAGGTGTCCGGTGCGGCCCAGGAAACCCAGGCAACCGCGATGCACCTCGCGGAGGCTTCCGAGCATCAGGCCCAGGAAATCGCCGGGGCTTCGGCTGCGGTGAACGAGATGGCGGTGTCCATTGACCAGGTATCGGCCAACGCCGCGGAGTCCTCGGCGGTAGCAGAGCGCTCGGTAGCCATCGCCAACAAGGGCAATGAGGTGGTGCATAACACCATCACCGGCATGGACAACATCCGCGAGCAGATTCAGGACACCTCCAAGCGAATCAAGCGTCTCGGGGAGTCGTCACAGGAGATCGGGGACATCGTCAGCCTGATCAACGATATCGCCGACCAGACCAACATCCTCGCGCTCAACGCCGCGATCCAGGCATCCATGGCGGGCGATGCGGGTCGTGGCTTCGCGGTGGTAGCGGACGAGGTTCAGCGTCTGGCAGAGCGCTCCTCGGCGGCTACCAAACAGATCGAGGCGCTGGTCAAGACCATTCAGACCGACACCAACGAGGCGGTGATTTCGATGGAACAGACCACTGCGGAGGTGGTGCGTGGAGCGCGCCTGGCGCAGGACGCGGGTGTCGCCCTGGAAGAGATCGAGAAGGTATCCAAGACGCTTGCGGCGCTGATCCAGAACATTTCCAACGCGGCGCGTCAGCAGGCATCCTCGGCCGGCCACATTTCCAACACCATGAACGTGATCCAGGAGATCACTTCGCAAACGTCCTCGGGTACCACCGCTACGGCGAAGAGCATCGGTAACCTCGCGAAGATGGCCAACGAGATGCGTCAGTCGGTTTCGGGCTTCACCTTGCCGGAAACGAACGGACAGGCCTGAGCGCTGGGCGATGGCGGCTGAACCTGCCGTCGCCGGTCTTGAACGAGGGCACGACATGCAGCCGCAGTTTGACTGGTCGCTCGAACCCCCGGTCGATATGTCGCTCACGGAATTTCGTGATTGGCAGATGCTGCTCGAAGAGCGCTCCGGCATGGTGGTGAACGAGGGGCGTCGCGCCTTTCTCCAGACAAACCTCCGGGCGCGCATGCGCGAGGTCGGTGTCGGTGATTACGCGAGCTATTACCGGCGGGTGACCGACGGTCCCCGCGGCGCGGTGGAGTGGTCGACCCTCATGGATCGGCTGACGGTGCAGGAAACCTGTTTCTTTCGGCATCCGCCCTCGTTTTTCGCCCTGGAGACTTACCTGGCCGGCCGCCTGGCCCGCGAAGGGATGCGCAGACCCTGGTCGCTGTGGAGCGTTGGTTGTTCCAGCGGCGAAGAGACCTATTCCATGGCCATGAGTGCAGCCGAGGTGCTGCGTGAAGCCTCGGTTAGCGGCAGTTTCGGCGTCACCGGGACGGATATCAGCCTCAGCGCGCTGGGCAAATGCCGTGAGGCGACTTACGCGGGCAGGCGCCTGGAGCAGGTCCCGATTGAGCGTAGGGAACGCTACTTTCAGAGCGTCGCCGACAGTCGCTTCCAAGTCACCGCTACGCTGGCCTCGCGCGTCTGCTTTGCGAAGCTGAACGTGCTGGACCTGGCCGACGCGCCAATGTCCGGCCTCGACGTCATCTTCTGTCAGAACCTGCTGATCTATTTCCGACGCTGGCGTCGGCGCGAGATCCTCAATCGGCTCGCTGAACGGCTTGCGCCTGGCGGCTTACTGTTGATCGGGGTGGGCGAAATGGCAACTTGGCAACATCCGGACCTGACGCCGTTGGACGACGATCGGGTTCTGGCCTTTATCCGGAAAAAACAATGAGCGGAGTCGCTATGGGTGATCGGCACGATTATGTCGCCCTGGAGTGGGTGAAAGGCGAGATCGCCGAGACGCTTAAGCAGGCACGCCAGGCGCTCGAAGCCTATGTTGAGTCGCCGGCGGACCCGACTCAGATGGGCTTCTGCCTGACCTATGTGCATCAGGTCCACGGTACGCTGCAGATGGTCGAGTTCTTCGGTGCTGCGCTGCTCGCCGAAGAGATGGAGCAGCTGGCTCGCGCATTGCTCGAGGAGCGTGTGGCCAATCGCACCGAGTCGCTCGAGGTCCTGATGCAGTCGATCCTGCAGCTGCCTGCTTACCTGGATCGGATCCAGAGCGCGCGGCGCGACCTGCCTATGGTCGTGCTGCCCTTGCTCAACGACCTGCGTGCCGCACGCGGAGAAAAGCTGCTTTCGGAAACCAGCCTGTTCGCTCCCGATCTGTCCAGCCGGCTGCCGGCGCTGCCGCGCGAGTCGGTGGAGCGATTGCGGACCGACGACCTGCCGGGGTTGCTGCGCAAGCTGCGCCAGATGCAACAGACGGCGCTGGTCGGGATCATTCGCAACCAGGACCTGGCAACCAACCTCGGCTATATGGCGAGGGTGTTCGTCCGGCTCGAACAGCTATGCAAGGACGCGCCGCTCGCGCCGCTCTGGCAGATATCCGCGGCGCTCGTCGAAGGGCTCGCCAGCGGTGGCGTTGCCAATGGTGCATCCATCCGAACGTTGCTACGCCAAGTCGACCGTGAGCTCAAACGTCTGGTCGAGCAGGGCGTGGACGGCCTCAATCAGCCGGCTCCGGAAGAGCTGATCAAGAATCTGTTGTTCTACGTGGCCAAGGCGCCCGGGCAGTCGTCCCGGCTGCTCGCGGTCAAGGAGCAATATCGCCTAGACGAAGCGCTGCCGGACACCGCGATCGTCGACCAGGAACGCGCGCAGCTGGCCGGCCCTGACCGGGGCGCCATGCGCTCTGTGGTTGCCGCGCTCTGCGAGGAGCTGGTCAGGGTCAAGGACAGTCTCGATCTTTTCGTTCGCAGCGAGCGCAAGATACTGACCGAGTTGCTCGGACTCCCGGCACCGCTCAAGCAGATTGCCGACACGCTGGCGGTATTGGGCTTCGCCCAACCGCGTCGGATCATTCTTGACCAGATCGTATTGGTACAGGCGCTGGTCGATGGCGACCGCGAGCCGGACGATGCAGTCCTGATGGACATCGCCGGCGCACTGCTCTATGTCGAGGCCACGCTTGCCGGCATGGTGGGCTCGAGCGAGGATCGGGGCGAAGACAGCCATTTGCCGACGACCGACGTCGCGCGCATTCATCAATTGGTGATCAAGGAAGCGCGCACGGCCCTGGAACAGGCGAAGGACGCCATCATCGAATTCATTGCCTCGCAATGGAACCACGAGCATCTGGCGCGGGTGCCTGAATTGCTTACCCAAGCGCGTGGCGGCCTGGCGATGATCCCCCTGCAGCGCGCGGCAGCTTTGTTGCAGGCCTGCAACGGCTACATCGAAGAACAGCTGCTGGCCCGCAAGGCGGTACCTGACTGGCAGAGCCTCGACGCCCTGGCCGATGCGATCACCAGCGTCGAGTACTACCTGGAGCGACTGGCCGACGATTGTGGCAGCCAGGGCGATCTGATTCTAGATGTCGCCGCGGACAGCTTGGCGGATCTGGGCTATCCGGTTGAGGGCCCCGCGCACGCCGAGACGTGCAGCAGTGCCGACGCGGTGTCGAACGAGCCCGACGAGATCGAGGTGCTCCCTGCGGATGAGCCGGCGGCAGGGGCCGGAGAGGAATGGCTCGTTGCCGCTGACGCGTCGAACGACGAAATCGCGTTGTCGGCCGAGCTCTTGGTCGAGGAAATCGATTTCGACACCCAGCCGTCCGATCCCTGGGCAATTGAACCGGAGCTTCCGGTCATAGCCGACAGCGGCGATGCGACGCTGGGGTCGAGCGACTTGCCCGTCGACAGCCAAGGCTCTCAAGAGGCGGCGTTGGCCAATGATGACGCGGCCCTCTCTTCCGACTTCATGCAGGCGGAGGTTGCTTCCGAAGAGGCCTGGGCGCTGTTCGACGAGACGGTTTCCGACTCCCGGCCTGCCAGCTGGGATGAAAGCGAGCTGCTCGATCTGCAACTGCCGGAGGTTGAGCTCCCGCCGCTGGCGGCGGAAACGGTGGAACACACTAGCGAGCCGGAGCAGGTCACCCTTGAAGATGTGATGGCCGCCCCGGTAGCCAGTATCAACCCGCCGGCGCAGGATGCCCCGCCGAGCCTGTTGCCGCCGCCGGCGGACGAAGAGCCGGTGGACGACGAATTGCTCGAGGTCTTCATCGAGGAGGCTGCCGAGGTATTGGAGACGATCGGCGAGAACCTGCCGGCCTGGGCTGCAGCCGATGACAGTGATGCGCTGGTGGAGATCCGCCGCGCATTCCATACCCTCAAGGGCAGTGGACGGATGGTTCGCGCACTGGTGATCGGCGAGTTGGCCTGGTCGATCGAGAACCTACTCAATCGGGTCCTCGACGGCAGTATCCAGACCGACGAAGCGGTACAGCATGTAGTGGCTGATGTGGTGGCGTTGATGCCCGAGCTTGTCGAAGAGTTCGCCGGCAAGGCCCAGCGCCAGCGCGACGATGTCGACCGTCTGGCTGCCGCCGCGCATGCGCTGGCCAGAGGCGAGGCGCCTGTGGCCATCATGCCGGCCCAGCCAACCACTTCGTCCGCGTCGGCTCTTGAACTGCCGGTCGCCGACGAGCTTGATCCGCAGTTGCTGGAAATATTCCGCAACGAGGCGGAGGCACATCTGGCGACCTTGGTCGGTTTTCTCGCCGATTGCGCGCAGTCCCTTCCTCAGCCGGTGACCGATGCGTTGCAACGTGCCCTGCATACGCTCAAAGGCAGTGCGCACATGGCCGGTGTATTGCCCGTGGCGGAGATCGCGACGCCACTGGAGAGGATGGTCAAGGAGTTCAAGAACAACCTGCTGCAGATCGACCTGGCCGAGGCAGAGCTGCTGCACGATGCCGAGCAGCTGCTGCGCCAGGGGCTGGCGAATCTGGACGAGCAGCCGCTGGCGGCCATCCCGGGCACAGACGCGTTTCTCGAGCGCGTCCAGGCGTTGCACCAGCGCCGCCTAGCCGAGGCGGCTTCACGCACCGAGAATGACAAGGGCGAAGCGCGTGACCCTAGTGTGATCGCCCGCTTCTTGGCCGAAGGCATGGATATTCTGCTCGATGCCGAGGCACTGCTGCGCAGCTGGCGCGACCATCCCTCCGAGCGTCAGGAACTCACCGCTCTGCTCGATGAGCTGGCCGCACTGGGCCGCGGCGCGCAGATGGCCGATCTGCCGCAGATGGACGATCTGTGCCAGGCGCTGCTGGCGCTTTATGGTTTGGCGCAAGAGGGCCGTCTGCTGCTCGACGAGCAGTTTTTCGATACCGTCGAGGCCGCACATGAGGCTCTTGTCGGGATGATGGATCAGGTGGCGGCGGCCCTGCAGGTCACGCCGCAGCCCGAGTTGGTCGAGCGCCTTCAGGGGCTGCGTCAGGCGGCACGGCCCGAGACAACGCTGAATGTCAGCGAGCCCGTGCAGTGTGATGAGCCGGTTCTGGAGCCTGCATCATCTAGTGCCGAAGCCGAAGCCGAAGCCGAAGCCGAAGCCGAAGCCGAAGCCGAAGCCGAAGCCGAAGCCGAAGCCGAAGCCGAAGCCGAAGCCGAACCGCAAGATTTTGATCAGGATATGGTCGAGATCTTCCTCGATGAGGCGGTGGACCTGCTGGAGAGCGCCGGTGAGGCGCTGGAGCGCTGGCTGGCCGAGCCGTCTGATCAGTTGACCCTGTCCTCGTTGCTGCGCGATCTGCATACGCTCAAGGGCGGCGCACGCATGGCGGGAGTCCGTCCAGTAGGCGATTTGGCTCACGAACTCGAGTCGCTTTACGAAGGGCTGGCCGACGGGCGCTATGCCTACTCGGGTGCGCTCTCCGGGTTGTTGCATCGCAGCCACGACCAGCTGGCCCAGCAGCTCGAGCAGCTACAGGCGCACGAGCCGATGGTTTCTGCCGCACCCTTGATCGAAGCGATCAGGGCCTATCGGCAGGGCGCGATGACCGAGCTTGATGAGCCGGTCGATCGCCTGCAAGCCGAATCGACGTTGCCGGCCGACGAACAATCCGATGTTCTCGTCGACGAGCCGCTGGACCAAGCTGTGCCCGAAGCCGAAGCCGAAGCCGAAGCCGAAGCCGAAGCCGAAGCCGAAGCCGCGGAGACCGAAACGGATGTGGGCGTCGGGGCCGACGAACCCGCGTCGCTCCCACGGGCCATGGCAGACGAGTCTTCGGTGCCTGCCGTATCACCCGAGCACGACCCCGAACTGGTGGAAATCTTCCTCGAGGAAGGGCTCGATCTGATCGAAAGCGCTGCAGCCGGCCTGCATCGCTGGATGGCCGATGTCGACAACAGTCTTGAGCTCGAAGCCTTGCAGCGCGATCTGCATACGCTCAAGGGCGGTGCGCGCATGGCCGAGGTCCGCGAGGTAGGCGATCTCGCTCATGAACTGGAGTTTCTTTACGAAGGTCTGTGCGCTGGCCGTTACCGGGCCAGTCCGGTGCTGTTCGAGCTGCTGCTTGGTGCGCAGGATGCACTCGCTGCCATGCTCGAGGCGCTACGCAACGGCGCTCCCATCCCTGACGGGAACGCCCACATCGAGGCGATTCGGCACTTCCGTCTCAACCCTCAAGAGCAACTGAGCGAGCCAAGCACGGTCACGCTGCGTGCCGCCAGCCAGCCGAATGCAGCTGCCGAAGCGGAGATTCTGGACATCTTCGTCGAGGAAGCCGACGAACTGCTCGAGGAGCTGGACGCTGCCTTGGGCCGCCTTGACGGCGCGGCAGCGGACGGAGGGCAGCTCGGCGAGATGCTGCGCATCCTTCACACGCTCAAGGGAGGTGCCCGTCTGGCCGGCCAGGCGGACCTGGGCAATCTGGCGCATGACCTCGAACAGCGTCTGACCGAGGCGCAACAGCAGGGAGCGCCCTGGGCCGATAGCCTGCATCTGGATGTGCAGCGTGGTTATGAGGCGCTGCAGAACGCTGTCGATCAACTCAAGGAAGTTCTGGCCAGTGACGGCGAGACAGCGAGCGCTGCCGAGAGCACCGAGCCTGCTGTGGTCGCGCAGCTGCCACGGCCCATCGTCGCCGCGAGTGCGGCGGACGACCTGGCCAACCATACGCCGGCCAAGGTTCTGCCTTTCATTCGACGTGCCCAGCAGGCAGCCCAGGACGCCGCGGCGCGCAGGGCACCGCAGGAGATGATCAAGGTTCCGGCCGAGCTGCTTGAAGGGTTGGTGAACCTGGCCGGGGAGACCTCGATTTTCCGTGGTCGGGTCGAGCAGCAGGTCAGCGATGTGAGCTTCACGCTGAGCGAGATGGAAGCCACCATCGAGCGGGTCCGCGATCAGTTGCGTCGCCTCGACACCGAAACCCAGGCGCAGATTCTCAGCCGCTATCAGGCCGAGGCAGAGCGCGCCGGCTACGATGACTTCGACCCGCTCGAAATGGACCGTCATTCGCAGCTGCAACAGCTGTCGCGCTCGCTGTTCGAGTCGGCCTCCGACCTGCTCGATCTGAAAGAAACGCTGGCGGCGCGCAACCGCGATGCCGAAACGCTTTTGTTGCAACAGGCGCGAGTCAATACCGAGCTGCAGGAAGGCCTGATGCGCACCCGCATGGTGCCGTTCGAGCGGCTGATACCGCGCCTGCGGCGCATCGTCCGGCAGGTTGCCTCCGAGCTGGGCAAGCAGGTCGAATTCGTGGTCGGCAACGCCAATGGCGAGATGGACCGCAGCGTGCTCGAGCGCATCGTCGCCCCGCTGGAGCACATGCTGCGCAATGCGGTCGACCATGGGATCGAGGCTACCGCCGCCCGGCGGGCAGCCGGCAAGCCCGAGCAAGGCACGATTCGTCTGGATCTCGGCCGTGAGGGTGGCGACATCCTGCTGACGCTGAGCGACGACGGCGGTGGCATCAATCTCGAGGCGGTCCGGCGCAAGGCGATCGAGCGGGGGCTGATGACCAACGACAGCGAGCTCACCGAGCACGAGATCCTGCAGTTCATTCTGGAAGCCGGATTTTCCACGGCTGCGCAGGTGACCCAGATCTCCGGGCGGGGCGTGGGCATGGACGTGGTCCACTCGGAGGTCAAGCAGCTCGGTGGCTCCATGAGTATCGAGTCGACGCCGGGCCAGGGTACCCGCTTCCTGATTCGCCTGCCGTTCACCGTGTCGGTGAACCGGGCTCTGATGGTGTATTCGGGCGAGGATCTCTACGCGATTCCGCTCAACACGATCGAGGGCATCGTGCGGGTCTCGCCCTATGAACTCGAGGCCTATTACCAGCCCGGTGCGCCGCGCTTCGAGTATGCCGGCCAGGCCTACGAACTGCGCTACCTGGGGGACCTGTTGAACAATGGTCAGCGACCCAAGCTGGTCGGGCAAAGCCTGCCGTTGCCGGTGATTCTGGTGCGCTCCAAGGACCACAGCGTTGCTGTGCAGGTGGACAGTCTCGCCGGTTCGCGTGAAATCGTGGTGAAGAGCCTGGGCGCGCAGTTCGCCGGAGTGGCGGGCATTTCCGGGGCCACCATTCTCGGGGATGGACGCGTGGTGGTGATTCTCGACCTGCTGGCGACCATTCGCCTGCAACACGCGCAGCAACTGATCCAGCAGCGTCCGCAACTGCTGCCGCAGGTGCCCGAGTCGGTCGAGCCCGAACATGGGCGGCCGACGCTGGTGATGGTGGTCGACGATTCGGTGACCGTGCGCAAGGTGACCAGCCGGTTGCTCGAGCGCAACGGCATGAACGTGATGACCGCAAAGGATGGCGTCGATGCGATCAGTCAACTGCAGGAACGCAAGCCGGACATCATGCTGCTGGACATCGAGATGCCACGCATGGACGGCTTCGAGGTCGCGGCGCTGGTGCGCCATGACGAGCGTCTGAAGGACCTGCCGATCATCATGATCACTTCGCGTACCGGCGAGAAACACCGTGAGCGGGCGCTGGCGATTGGCGTCAACCATTACCTGGGCAAGCCCTATCAGGAGTCGCTCTTGCTGGAGAGTATCGAACAGTTGGTGCACGGTCATGCCTGAGTCCAGTTCCGCTCGCATCGCCGTGCTCGCCGACACCTCGCTGCAGCGGCACGTCCTGCAGCAGGCGCTTGGCGCCAATGGTTATCAGGTCGTGCTCAATAGCGACCCGGCTCGTATGGAGCCGGCCGATCTCGCCGAGGCCGAGGCCGATCTGTGGCTGGTCGATCTCGCGCAGACCGAAGATTCGCCGCTGGTCGATGCGCTGCTCGCCCGCGACGGCACCCTGGTGCTGTTCGGCGAGGGCCATGCGCCCGAGCGTCATTCGGAACATTACCCGCGCTGGGAGCGTCGACTGTTCGGCAAGCTCAAGCGTCTGGTCGGCGACCCCAGCCGGGAGGTCGGGCCGCGTCTGGACGTGTTGCAAGGCAAGCCTGGCGACGGTGGTAGTGGCCGGCTGGCGCTGCCTCCGACATTGCAGGCTGCCTTGGCCGAGCCCGGCACGGTGGCGCCTGAGGTCTGGTTGCTGGGGGCGTCGCTGGGCGGCCCCGAAGCGGTCAAGGCGTTTCTCGACGCGTTGCCGGCAGGGCTGCCGGTAGGCTTCGTCTACGCGCAGCACATCGAGGCGAGTTTCGAGCAGACTCTATGCCAGGTCATTGGTCGGCACAGCCAATGGCATGTAAGTCTGTGCCGCGATGGCGACGCGGTGCGCTGTGGCGAGGTGGTCATCGCGCCGATTGGCAACGAGCTGGCGTTCAGCGCCGATGGCCGCATGGCACGCAGTGCGCGCTGCTGGCCCGAGCCCTACAGTCCGTCGATCGATCAGATGATGCTCAACCTTGCGCAGCAGTTCGGCGCGCGTTGCGGGGCCATCGTGTTCAGCGGCATGGGCAGCGATGGCAGTACCGCGGCGGCCTACCTGCTGCGTCAGGGAGGGCGGATCTGGACCCAGCGGGCCGATTCCTGCGCCTGCTCCAGCATGCCGGACAATCTGCGAGACGGCGGCTACAGCGCGTTGAGCGGGGACCCGCGAGAGCTGGCCCAGGCGCTGGTCAACCATTTCGCACAGCGTGCCACTGCCACGCTCACCCAGGGGGTTCAGCCATGAGCCAATCGCTTGTTTCTTCCGAGGCTCCGGCCACGCTCAACTGTCTGTTGGTGCCGCTTGCCGACCGCCACCTGCTGATGCCCAACGTTACGGTGGCCGAGCTCATTGCCTACCGTCAGCCGCAGGCTACGCCGGGGTTGCCGGCCTGGTTGCTGGGACAGGTGCAATGGCGAGATCTGAACCTGCCGCTGCTCTGCTTCGAGGCGGCCGACGGCGGCGAAGCCCGATTAGGCGCGCAGGCGCGGGTCGTGGTGCTCAATGCGCTTGGCGGGCGCGATCACGTCAAGTTCATCGCGCTGCTGGTGCAGGGCATTCCGCGTCCGGTCAAGGTCGATGCCGGCCTGCCGCGCGCGAACGTCGCGCTAGGCCCGCTAGAGCTCGATGCGGTGAATCTGGGCGACGTGCAGGCGCGTATTCCCGATCTGGTCGCGCTGGAGCAGAAACTGGCGGACGCGGGGCTGATCTGAGGCTCCCGGCCTTCAGGCCAGGTCCCCCCATAGATACTGCGCTACGCTGAGCGCAACGACTGGCGCAGTTTCGGTACGCAACACGCGCGGCCCCAGACGAGCCGGCAGGAAGCCCTGCTGGCGCGCCTGGTCGATTTCCGCCTCGCTGAGGCCACCTTCCGGCCCGATCAACATCGCCAGGTTGCTTGGCGCAGCGTGCTCGGCGAGCGGGCTGGCAACCGGATGCAGCAGCAGTTTCAGATCGGCCTCGATGCCCAACCATTGCGCCAGGGTCTGCGGGGCGTGAAGGGTGGGTAGCACCGAGCGGCCGCACTGCTCGCAGGCGCTGATCGCAATCTGCCGCCAATGGGCCAGGCGCTTGTCCGCTCGCTCGTCGTTCAGGCGTACCTCGCAGCGATCGCTGATGATCGGCGTGATCTCCGTTGCACCGAGTTCCGTGGCTTTCTGAATGGCCCAGTCCATTCGCTCGCCGCGCGACAGGCCTTGGCCCAGGTGGATTTTCAGCGGCGACTCCGCCTGGCCGTGAAGCCGTTCGTCGAGCTCGACCTGCACCTGCTTCTTGCCGACCGCGCAGAGCCGGCCGCGATACTCGAAACCGCTGCCGTCGAACAGCTGGACTGCATCACCGACCCCCAGACGCAATACGCGCGCAATGTAATGGGCCTGGGCATCCGGCAGCTCGTGCCGGCCAAGAGTCAGGGTGAGATCGACGAAAAAGCGGGATAGGCGCATGGGTAACGAGCGAGCCGGCTGCACACAGAAAGGGTGCGCGATTGTAGCGCGTTGGCCCTGGCTGTGCGCCGTCAGCCCGGGTCGCGGAAGTCCGGATAGCGGCCTGGTACGGCGACCGTGACGGCATCGCGGGTGGCCAGGTCGATGCCCTGCTCGGCGACTTCGGCGAGAAAGTCGATCTGTTCCTCGGTGATGCAGTAAGGCGGCAGGAAATACACCACGCTGCCCAGCGGTCGCAGCAGCGCGCCGCGGCTCAGCGCATGTTCGTAGACGCGCAGTCCGCGGCGCTCCTGCCAGGGGTAGGCGGCCCGGCTGGCTTTGTCCTGGACCATCTCGATCGCCAGGGCCATGCCCGTCTGGCGAACCTCGGCGACATGGCGATGGTCGGCCAGGTGTGCGGTGGCCTGCGCCATGCGCGCTGCCAGGCGCTTATTGGCTTCGATGACGTTGTCCTGCTCGAAGATATCCAGCGTCGCCAGCGCGGCGGCGCAGGCCAGCGGATTGCCGGTGTAGGTGTGCGAGTGCAGGAATGCGCGCAGGGTTTCGTAGTCGTCGTAGAACGCCTGATAGACCCGGTCTGTGGTCAGTACGGCGGCCATCGGCAGATAACCGCCGGTCAGCGCCTTCGACAGGCAGAGGAAATCCGGTGTGATACCGGCTTGTTCGCACGCGAACATCGTGCCGGTGCGACCGAAGCCCACGGCAATTTCGTCGTGGATCAGGTGCACGTCGTAGCGATCGCACGCCTCGCGCAACAGTTGCAGGTAGGCCGGGTGGTACATGCGCATGCCGCCGGCGCCCTGGATCAGCGGCTCGACGATGACTGCGGCAATCTCCTGATGGTGCTCGGCCAGGGTCCGCTCCATGTGCGCGAACATGCTGCGCGAATGCGCTTCCCAGCTCATGCCTTCCTCGCGCAGGTAGCAATCGGGGCTGGGCACCTTGAAGGTATCGAGCAGCAGCGGCTTGTAGGTGTCGGTGAACAGGGCGACATCGCCGACCGACATCGCCGCCACGGTTTCGCCGTGGTAGCTGTTGGTCAGGGTGACGAAGCGCTTCTTGCGCTCGCGCCCGCAGTTGCGCCAGTAATGGAAGCTCATCTTCAGCGCGACTTCGATGCCGGTCGAGCCGTTGTCGGTGTAGAACACCCGGTCGAGCCCCGCTGGGGTCAGCGCCACCAGTCGTTCGGAAAGCTCGACCACCGGCTGATGGCTGAACCCGGCGAGCATGACGTGCTCGAGCTGATCGAGCTGGTCGCGGATGCGCTGGTTGATCCGCGGGTTGGCATGCCCGAACACGTTCACCCACCAGGAACTGACCGCATCGAGGTAGCGGTTGCCGTCGAAATCCTCGAGCCAGACACCTTCACCACGCTTGATCGGAATCAGCGGCAGCTGTTCGTGATCCTTCATCTGCGTGCAGGGGTGCCAGAGCACGGCGAGATCGCGTTGCATCCAGATCTGGTTCAGGCTCATGGTGTCGGGCTCCTTCATCGGGACGCCGCAGCCTAGCAGAAGGCGGCAGGTCGGTGCGGGCGGATCATATCGACAGGTGCGATGGTACGAAGCGAAAAAATGCGCTCTACGTCGATAGGTTTATCGCTAGGCTTCACAGCATTGTTGAGAGGGAAAGTGTCATGCAATGGCGTAATACTGCACACCGTTACGGGCTGGTCAGCGTCCTGCTGCACTGGTTGATCGCTGCGGCGGTGTTCGGCCTGTTCGGGCTCGGCCTGTGGATGGTGGGCCTGGACTACTACAGCAGCTGGTACCGCACCGCACCGGACCTGCACAAGGGCATCGGCGTGCTGGCCTTCCTGGTCATGCTGGTTCGTCTGGGCTGGAAGGTATTCAACCCTCAGCCGCAGCCGCTCGCCAACCACGGTCCCGGCGTTCGCACCCTGACCCGGTTGGGGCACGGGCTGCTCTATCTGGGGTTGTTCGCGGTGATGATCAGCGGCTACCTGATCTCGACCGCCAAGGGGCGGCCGGTCGACGTCTTCGGCTGGTTCGAGGTGCCGGCACTGGTTTCCTCCCTGCCGCGGCAAGCCGATGTGGCCGGGGTGATCCACGAATACATGGCCTGGGCGCTGGTGATCCTTGCCGTGCTGCACGCCCTGGCGGCACTCAAACATCATTTCATCGATCGAGACGCGACCCTCCAGCGCATGCTGGGTCGTGGCTGACAACCAAAGGAGAAGCTCGGATATGTTCAAGCACCGCATCGCTGCCCTGGCACTGGGTTCGGCGCTGTTCGCCGGCCAGGCGATGGCCGCTGACTATGTGATCGATACCGAGCGCCAGCATGCCTTCGTCAACTTCAAGATCAGCCACCTCGGCTACAGTTGGCTATGGGGCACCTTCAAGGAATTCGACGGGCGCTTCAGCTTCGATGCCGACCAGCCCGAAGCCAGCAAGGTCGAGGTGAACCTGGAAACCGCCAGCGTCGATACCAACCATGCCGAGCGCGACAAGCATCTGCGCAGCGACGACTTCCTCAACGTGCAGGCCCATCCGAAGGCGACCTTCACGTCGACTTCGGTGAAGTCGACCGGTGAGGGCACGGCTGACATCCATGGCGACCTCACCCTCAATGGTGTAACCAAGCCGGTGGTGATTGCCGCCCGGTTCATCGGCGAAGGTGAGGATCCCTGGGGTGGCTACCGGGCGGGTTTCGAAGGCCAAACGACGCTGAGGCTGAAGGATTTCGACATCGCCAAGGACCTCGGCCCGGCAGCGCAGACGGTCGATCTGATCATTTCCGTCGAAGGGGTGCGTCAGTAACGCCTCCCCGAGGGATTGAACGCCGGCGCTTGCCGGCGTTCTGCTTTGTGGTCGCTTGCGCCAAAGCGCTCTGCCGCGGGCCGTCGAAGGCAGCAGATGCGGCCGCTGGCGGTTTGCAAACAGTGGTGGATGTAAGTATATTTCCGGGCTTCGCCTTCCGCTGCGGCGTGCGCCGCCGACGGCCAGCCAGCTTCTGAAAGAGGTCTCCCATGTCGATCAAGCCAGCCAGTGCTGCTCTGGTTTCCGTTCTCTGCTTCGCTGCGTTGCTGGTCGGCTGCGACGAGCAGTCCGCGCCAGAACAGCAGCAGCCAGCGCCCAAGGTCGGTATCGTCACGCTGCAGACCGAGCCTTATGCTCTCACCACCGAACTGCCCGGTCGCACTCGCGCGTACCGGATCGCCGAAGTCCGCCCGCAGGTCAGTGGCATCATCCAGAAGCGTCTGTTCGCCGAGGGCAGCGAAGTCAAGGCCGGGCAGCAGCTGTATCAGATCGACGCCGCCGTCTATGAGGCGACGCTCAAGAGTGCGCAGGCGCAGCTGGCGTCGACCAAGTCGCTGGCCGATCGCTACGCCGATCTGGTGAAGGACCAGGCCGTAAGCCGCCAGGCCTACGACGAAGCCCGTGCCGCCAGCCTGCAGGCCGAGGCAGAGGTCGAGCGTGCCCGCATCGATCTGCGCTACACCAAGGTGCTTGCGCCGATCTCCGGCCGCATCGGACGGTCGGCCGTGACCGAAGGGGCTCTGGTGAGCAACGGCCAGGCGCAGGAACTGGCGACGATCCAGCAGCTCGATCCGATCTACGTGGACGTGACGCAACCGGCACGCGATCTGCTGGCGCTGCGGCGCGATCTGGAGCAGGGCCGGTTGCAAAAGGCGGGCGACAACGCTGCCAAGGTCACGCTCACGCTCGAGGACGGCAGCCAGTACGCCCACGAGGGGACGCTCGAGTTCAGCGAGGTGTCGGTCGATCCGGGCACCGGGTCGGTCACCCTGCGCGCGACCTTCCCGAATCCCGACCGGCTGTTGCTGCCTGGCATGTTCGTGCATGCGGAGCTCGTCGCCGGCCTGAAGAAAGAGGCCATTCTGGTACCCCAGCAAGGCGTTACCCGCAATGCCAAGGGCGAGGCGACCGCCATGCTGGTCAACGCCGAGAACAAGGTCGAAGTCCGCACCCTCAAGGTCCGCAGCACGGTCGGCAACCGCTGGCTGGTCGAAGAAGGCCTGCAGCCTGGCGATCGCGTGATTACCGAGGGCCTGCAGTTCATCCAGCCCGGCGTCGAAGTCAACGCCGTTCCGGCCACCAATGTGGAGCCGCGCACTGGCGCGGCGCCCGCTGACCAGGGCGCAGAAGGCTAAGGGGTAGCGAGTTCATGTCCAGATTCTTCATCGACCGGCCGATCTTCGCCTGGGTGATCGCGCTGGTGATCATGCTGGCGGGTGGGCTCTCCATCCTCAAGCTGCCGATCAACCAGTATCCGAGCATCGCGCCCCCTGCCGTCGGCATCCAGGTCAGCTACCCCGGCGCTTCGGCACAGACCGTGCAAGACACCGTGGTGCAGGTGATCGAGCAACAGCTCAACGGTATCGACGGCCTGCGCTATATCAGCTCGGAGAGCAACTCCGACGGCAGCATGAGCATCACCGTCACCTTCGAGCAGGGTACCGACCCGGACATCGCGCAGGTGCAGGTGCAGAACAAGCTGCAGCTGGCCACGCCATTGCTGCCGCAGGAAGTGCAACAGCAGGGCATCCGCGTGACCAAGGCGGTGCGCAACTTCCTCATGGTGGTGGCGCTGGTGTCCGAGGATGGCCGGCTGGACAAGAACGACCTGGCCGACTACATCGTTTCGAACATCCAGGATCCGCTGTCGCGGACCAAGGGCGTCGGCGACTTCCAGGTGTTCGGTTCGCAGTACGCGATGCGTATCTGGCTCGATCCGGCCAAGCTGAACAACTACGCGCTGACGCCGGTTGACGTGAAGAGCGCGATCCAGGCGCAGAACGTACAGATTTCCGCCGGCCAGCTGGGCGGGTTGCCGGCGGTCCAGGGCCAGCAGCTGACGGCTACGATCATCGGCAAGACGCGTCTGCAGACCCCCGAGCAGTTCCGCAACATCCTGCTCAAGGTCGACAGCGACGGATCCCAGGTGCGCCTGGGTGACGTCGCCCGCGTCGAGCTCGGCGGCGAAAACTACGCCATCAGCGCCGAGTACAACGGCATGCCGGCCACCGGCATCGCCATCAAGCTGGCCACTGGCGCCAACGCGCTGGACACCGCCAAGGGTGTGCGCCAGACCATCGGCGAGCTCGAGCCGTTCTTCCCCGCGGGCGTCAAGGTCTATTACCCCTACGACACCACGCCAGTGATTGCCGAGTCCATCCAGGGCGTGGTGGATACGCTGTTCGAGGCCATCGTCCTGGTCTTCCTGGTGATGTATCTGTTCCTGCAGAACTTCCGCGCGACGCTGATCCCGACCATGGCGGTGCCGGTGGTACTGCTCGGCACCTTCGGCATCCTGGCCGCCTTCGGCTTCAGCATCAATACGCTGACCATGTTCGCGATGATCCTGGCCATCGGCCTGCTGGTGGACGACGCCATCGTGGTAGTGGAGAACGTCGAGCGGGTGATGAGCGAGGAGGGGCTGTCGCCGGTGGAGGCGACCCGCAAGTCGATGGGGCAGATCCAGGGGGCGCTGGTCGGTATCGGCCTGGTGCTCTCGGCAGTATTCCTGCCGATGGCGTTCTTCCCCGGTTCCACCGGGGTGATCTACAAGCAGTTCTCGATCACCATCGTCTCGGCCATGTCGCTTTCGGTGCTCGTGGCGCTGGTCTTCACCCCGGCGCTCTGCGCCACGCTGCTCAAGCCGATCGCCCAGGGCGAGCACCATGAGAAGCGCGGTTTCTTCGGCTGGTTCAACCGCAGCTTCCAGCGCGGCGTCGGGCGCTACGAGCGCGGCGTCAAGGCCATGCTGCGGCACAAGGCGCCTTACCTGCTGCTGTATCTGGCGATCATCGGTGTGATGGCCTGGACCTTCACGCGGATTCCGACCTCGTTCCTGCCGGAAGAGGATCAGGGCGTACTGTTCGCCCAGGTGCAAACCCCCGCCGGTTCCACGGCGGAGCGGACCTACGAGGTGTTGCGGCAGATGCGCGAGTACCTGCTCAACGAGGAGCAGGACGTGGTGCGGTCGGTGTTCACCGTCAACGGCTTCAACTTCGCCGGTCGCGGGCAGAACTCCGGCCTGGCGTTCATCGGCCTGAAGCCCTGGGAGGAGCGCGGCGAGGACGGCCAGAGCGTGTTCGATCTGGCCCAGCGTGCGCAGCGGCATTTCTTCACCTTCCGTGACGCCATGGCGTTCGCCTTTGCCCCGCCTGCGGTGATGGAGCTTGGCAACGCGACAGGCTTCAACGTCTTCCTGCAGGACCGCGCCGGTGTCGGGCACGAGGTGCTCAGCCAGGCCCGTGACAAGTTTCTGCAGCTGGCCGGGCAGAACCCCAAGCTGACCGGCGTGCGTGCCAACGGTCTGCGTGACGAGCCGCAGTTCAAGCTGACCATCGATGACGAGAAGGCGCGTGCGCAAGGCGTGTCGCTGTCGGACATCAACCAGACGCTGTCGATCGCCTGGGGTGGCAACTACGTCAATGACTTCATCGATCGCGGCCGGGTGAAAAAGGTGTACATGCAGGGCCGTCCGGATGCGCGGATGAACCCCGAGGACCTGGCCAAGTGGTATGTGCGCAATGCCGACGGGCAGATGGTCCCGTTCAGCGCCTTCGCCACGGGCGAGTGGATTTACGGCGCGCCGAAGCTGTCGCGCTACAACGGCGTGCCGGCGATGGAGATGCTTGGCGCCGCCGCACCCGGCTACAGCTCGGGTGAGGCAATGGAAGAGGTCGAGAAGATCGCCGCCCAGCTGCCGCCAGGCGTCGGTATCGCCTGGACCGGGCTGTCCTATGAGGAGCGACTGGCCGGTTCCCAGTCCACCGCGCTCTATGCGCTGTCACTGCTGGTGGTGTTCCTCTGCCTGGCGGCGCTCTACGAGAGCTGGTCGATTCCGTTCGCGGTCATGCTGGTGGTGCCGCTGGGGATCATCGGTGCGCTGCTGGCGACCTACGGGCGCGGGTTGTCCAACGACGTTTACTTCCAGATCGGCCTGCTGACGACCATCGGTCTGTCGGCGCGCAACGCGATCCTCATCGTCGAATTTGCCAAGGCCTTGCACGAGCAAGGCATGAGCCTGGTCGACGCGGCTGCCGAAGCCTGCCGGATGCGACTGCGCCCGATCGTGATGACGTCGATGGCCTTCATCCTTGGCGTGGTCCCGCTGGCGATCTCCAGTGGCGCCGGCTCCGGCAGCAAGCACGCCATCGGTACCGGCGTGATCGGCGGCATGTTGTCTGCGCTGGTCCTGGCGATCTTCTGGATTCCGCTGTTCTACGTGCTGATCGCCAGCCTGTTCGACCGCAAGAAGCCCGCCGAGAAAGGCGCGCAGGAGAGCTCATCGTGAACAAGTCCCTGTTGAGTCTGGCATTGCTGGCGACGCTCGGGGGCTGTTCGCTGATTCCCGAGTACCAGCGCCCTGAAGCGCCGGTGGCCGCCCAGTGGCCGCAGGGGCCGGCCTACGACGAGCGTGCGACTGCCGTGCAGGCTGTCGAACTCGGCTGGCGGAATTTCTTCCGCGATCCGGCCTTGCAGCAGCTGGTGTCCATCGCCCTGGAAAACAACCGCGACCTGCGCGCCGCCGCGCTGAACGTCGATGCCTATCGCGCGCTGTACCGTATTCAGCGCGCCGACCTGCTGCCCGCGGTCAGCGCCGATGCGGGCGGCACCCGCACGCGCATGCCTGGCGATCTGAACATGAGCGGCGAGCCGGCGATCAGCAGCCAGTACAGCGCCACCTTTGGCGTGTCCTGGGAGCTGGACCTGTTCGGTCGCCTGCGCAGCCTGCGTGAGCAGGCGCTGGAAGAGTTCTTTGCCAGCGAAGCGGCGCAGCGCAGTACCCAGGTGAGCCTCATCGCCAGCGTCGCCAACGCCTGGCTGACCCTGCAGGCCGACCGGGCGCTGCTCGATGTTACCCGGGAGACACTGCAGACCTACGAACGCAGCCTGTCGCTGACCCAGCGCAGCTTCGACGTCGGCGTCGCTTCGGCACTCGAGCTGCGCCAGGCGCGCAGCGCCGTGGAAACGGCACGGGTAAGCATCGAGCGCTACACGCGCCAGGTCGCGCAGGATCGTAATGCGCTGGAGCTGCTGCTCGGTCAGAACCTGCCGGCGACGATAGACGGGAATTTCGGCCTCGATCGCGAGCAGCTCGGCGACTTGCCGGTTGCCCTGCCTTCGGATGTGCTGCAGCAACGCCCGGACATCCTGCAGGCCGAATACCAGCTGCGCGCAGCCAACGCCAATATCGGCGCCGCACGCGCGGCGTTCTTCCCGAGCATCAGCCTGACCGGCGCGGCGGGTTCGGCCAGCGGCGAGCTGTCCGGTCTGTTCGAGGGCGGCTCGAAGTACTGGACGTTTTCACCGAGCATCAGCGTGCCGATCTTCAATGCCGGGCAGCTGCGGGCCAATCTGGACTATGCGCGCATCAGCCAGAACATCCAGGTTGCCCAGTACGAGCAGGCGATTCAGACGGCCTTCCGCGAAGTGGCCGATGGCCTGGCCGCACAGGGCACCTATCGGCGCCAGGTCCAGGCGCAGCGTGACCTGGTCAAGACCAGCGAGGAGTACTTCAATCTTGCCGAGCGCCGTTACCGCACGGGCATCGACAGCTATCTGACTGTGCTCGACGCCCAGCGGCAGCTTTTCGAAGCCCAGCAGCAGCTGATCATCGACCGGCTCGCGCAGCTGACCAGCGAGGTCAACCTGTTCAAGGCGCTCGGCGGGGGCTGGCAGGAGAGCACTTCGGCCCGGCCTGCCAAGGCGCCGGACGAAGGCTGACCCGTTCAGCCGCCAGGATAAAAAAAGGTTCTTCGCGGACTCTGGGGGAAGAGCGAGTTGACAGTCAGGGAAGCAGGTAAATTGGCAGTCGCCAAACACACCCTCCACCTGTCCCTGCTGTCGCCGTGCATCCTATTGATCTTGCCTCGTTCTGGCCAGGCTATGACGCCGTTGCCTGCCGTTCATCCGCCAACAACTCCCTTCTGATTGAGCTCGAGCCTCAAGCCGGTTCAGTGCCCAAGTGCGGGCGTTGTGGTCAGCTCAGTCCGTTGATTCACGAGCGCCGAATTCGTCTGGTGCGCGATCGTGATCTGTTCGATCAGCGCGTCTTGCTTCAACTACCCGTGCGCCGAGTCGATTGCCTGCACTGTGGTCGGGTGACCGAGCGGATCGACTGGCTGGAGCCTGCATCTCGCCTGACCCGGCGGTTACGGGTCTGGCTCGAAAGCTTGCTGCGGCTGCTGCCGATCAGCCACGTCAGCCAGCTCACCGGCCTGCACTGGCACACCCTCAAGACGCTCGATAAACGACGCTTACAAGCCGAGGTAGGCACCTTCGATTCAAGCGGTGTCCGCCGCCTGGTGATGGATGAGTTCGCCCTACACAAGGGGCATCGCTATGCCACGGTCATCATGGATGCCGAGCGAACACGGGTGCTGTGGGTCGGCCATGGCAACAGCCGTGAGGCGATCCGCCCGTTCTTCGAATTGCTCGGCGAGCACTGCCAACAGATCGAGGCGGTGGCTATGGACATGAATACGGCTTTTGACCTGGAGGTGAAGAAGCATTGCCCGCAGGCCGAAGTGGTGTACGACCTGTTTCACGTCGTCGCGCGCTACGGCCGGGATGTGATCGACCGTATCCGGGTCGACCAGGCCAACCTTCTGCGCGAAGACAAGCCGGCACGAAAGGCGGTCAAGCAGAGTCGTTGGCTGCTGCTGCGCAATCGCGACAACCTGAGGGACGGACAGGCCGTGCAGTTACAGGAGCTGCTTGCTGCCAACCAGCCGTTGGCTACGGTCTATGTGCTCAAGGATGCGCTGAAGGACGTCTGGTACGCCCCCAGCGTAAGAGAGGGCTGGCGGCGCTGGCGAACCTGGCTGCGACATGCTCGCGAGAGCGACCTCGCGCCGCTGCAACGCTTCGCTCGCAACCTGCGCAAATACGCGCGAGGCATCCTTGCCAGTGCTCACTTCCACATGCATACCAGCGTCCTTGAGGGTGTTAACAACCGCATCAAGGTAATCAAGCGCATGGCCTATGGATTCCGGGACTCGGAGTACTTCTTCCTGAAAATCAAGGCCGCCTTCCCCGGGAAAGCGCGATGAACCTAAAAAAAAGCCGCCCTTGCAGGCGGCTTTTTCGTCTCGTCGATCAGCGGTTGCGCGTCAGCAGCGCAGGCTTTTCGCCCTCGCGCTTTCGCGATGACGGCAGCTGGTCAAGCATCTCGGCGCTGATCACGCCGCCGCGCGACTTGTGGATGATCACCGGCTGTTTTTCCGGCTTGGCCACTTCCTGCTGGCGGGCGGCGACCTCCGGCTCGCGGCGGCGGTTGTCGGCGTTGCGCCGTGAACCGTTGCGGCCCTGGCCCTGCCCCTGACCCTTGGCACCTTGACCTTGGCCCTTGCCCTTCGGGCGGCCGGCACCGCCGGCGCCACGACCTGAATTGGAGCCGGCACCCGCGCCAGCGGCGCGCGGCTGGCCGGTATTGCCCGATGCCGGGCGGCGGCCGCGGCCTGGCTTGTTCTGGTACGGGCTGACGTAGTCGACCCGGTTGCCGAAGTTGTCCACCTCGTCGTCGAGAAACTCTTCGGGGTCGCGGTCGGGCGGCAGCTGCGGCGGGCGGGTGATCGCCTGGGTGGGTTCGCCAGCACCTTCACGAGGCTTCTTCGCCTTGCCCTTGCCGCGGCGGTTGCGTGGCTTCTTCTCTTCGCCTGCGGCGGTCGCTTCCGGCTTCTCGGTGCGCGGCTTGCGCTCACCGCGGGCCTGGCGAGGCTGGCGCGGCTCACGCACTTCCGGCTTCTCTGCCTCCACGGCAGCAGCGTCGAAGCCCATCATGTCGCCAGCAGGAATGTTCTGCTTGGTCAGCCGCTCGATGCCCTTGAGCAGCTTTTCCTCGTCCGGGGCCACCAGCGAAATCGCCTCGCCACTGCGCCCGGCGCGGCCGGTGCGGCCGATGCGGTGCACGTAGTCTTCCTCGACGTTCGGCAGTTCGAAGTTGACGACGTGCGGCAACTGGTCGATGTCCAGGCCGCGGGCGGCGATGTCGGTGGCCACGAGGATGCGAATCGCGTTGGCCTTGAAGTCGGCCAGCGCCTTGGTGCGGGCATTCTGGCTCTTGTTGCCATGGATCGCCGCAGCCGACAGGCCGTGCTTCTCCAGGTATTCGGCCAGGCGGTTGGCGCCGTGCTTGGTACGGGTGAAGACCAGCACCTGCTCCCAGGCGCCCTGGGTGATCAGGTGGGCGAGCAGGGCGCGCTTGTGGCTGGCGGCAATGCGGAAAACCCGCTGCTCGATACGCTCGACCGTGGTGTTCGGCGGTGTGACCTCGATGCGTTCCGGGTCGCGCAGCAGCTTGTTGGCGAGGTCGATGATGTCCTTGGAGAAGGTCGCCGAGAACAGCAGGTTCTGCCGTTGGGCCGGCAACCGCGCCAGGACTTTCTTGACGTCGTGGATGAAGCCCATGTCGAGCATCCGGTCGGCCTCGTCGAGCACGAGGATTTCCACATGGGACAGATCGACGGCGTTCTGGCCGGCCAGATCGAGCAGGCGGCCGGGGCAGGCGACGAGTACGTCAAGCCCCTTGGCCAGGGCCTGGATCTGCGGATTCATGCCGACACCGCCGAAGATCACCGCGCTTTTCAGCGGCAGGTCACGGGCGTAGAGCTTGAAGCTGTCGTGTACCTGGGCGGCGAGCTCACGGGTCGGTGTCAGCACCAGAACGCGTGGCTGCTTCGGTCCGTGGCGGTGTTCGCGGTCCGGGTGGCCGTTGGGGAACAGCAGTTCGAGCACCGGAAGGGCGAAGCCGCCCGTCTTGCCGGTGCCGGTCTGGGCGGCAACCATCAGGTCGCGGCCTTGCAACACGGCGGGAATGGCCCGCTGTTGCACGGGGGTAGGCTGGGTGTAACCGGCGGCCTCGACGGCACCGGCCAAAGCCTCGGAGAGACCGAGGGAAGCAAAGGACATGAGAGATCCTGTCTTGTAGAGGGCTTGGCCCTGGGATGATCATGCCGGGCTCGAATCGCGACTGGCGTGCGATCCCGTCCGGTTCTGCCGCGGTGAAGAAGGGCGGCATCCGGACGTAAGGCCTGGCGGAAGCGCGGAGTATAGCAGAGCTTCGCACGCCGCAATGCTAGGACCGCATCGCATTGTGCAGGTTCACTGCGCCGCCGTCACCGACGGCGCAGGCCGATTCAGCGCGAAAGTCCCAGCGCGCTGCAGATCGCCAGGCTCGGTTCGGCCTGGTTCAGCGTGTAGAAGTGCAGCCCCGGCGCGCCGCCGGCCAGGAGCTTCTCGCACATCTGGGCGATGACCTGCTCGCCGAAGGCCTGGATGCTCTCGATGTCGTCACCGTAGGCCTCCAGCTGCTTGCGTACCCAGCGCGGGATTTCCGCGCCGCAGGCGTCGGAGAAGCGCGCCAGCTTGCTGTAGTTGGTGATCGGCATGATGCCCGGGACGATGGGGATCTCGACGCCGAGCTTGCGCACCCGCTCGACGAAGTAGAAATAGCAGTCGGCGTTGAAGAAGTACTGGGTGATGGCGCTGTCGGCGCCGGCCTGGGCCTTGCGGGCGAAGTTGCTCAGGTCGTCTTCGAAGTTGCGCGCCTGCGGGTGCATCTCGGGATAGGCGGCGACCTCGATGTGGAAATGATCGCCGGTTTCGCTGCGGATGAACTCCACCAGTTCGTTGGCAAAGCGCAGCTCGCCGCTGGCCAGGCCCATGCCCGAAGGCAGGTCGCCGCGCAAGGCGACGATCCGGCGGATGCCGGCGTCCCGGTAGAGGTTCAGCAGGCCCCGCAACTCGGTTTTGCTGTCGCCGACGCAGGACAGGTGCGGTGCCGTCGGCACCTTCACCTCGCTGTCGAGCTGCAGCACGGTGTTGAGGGTGCGGTCGCGCGTCGAGCCACCGGCGCCGTAGGTGCAGGAAAAGAAATCGGGTTGTTGTGCGGCAAGCTGGCGAGCGGTGGCCAGCAGTTTTTCGTGCCCGGCATCGGTCTTGGTCGGGAAGAACTCGAAGCTGATCGAGGGGCGGTGGGATGTGCTCATGGCGAATCCAGAGAAGCAGTCGGGCAGCGTCGCCCGTGTCCTTCTTATCGCGCAAGACGAAAGCGCAGGCGGGACGGCCGCCAGCGCAGTGCACTGGTCGTCACGCTTGCCTTGCGCCATGCGCGGCTTGGGTAGGTGGAAAATGCCGCGGCCTTTTCCACCGTAAGGTTCAGTCGGGTGGCGAAGCGCTTCGCGCCTTGTCCACCCGGTGCATCAGTAGCGGTAGCTGTCCGGCTTGAACGGGCCTTCGACCTCGACGCCGATGTACTCGGCCTGCTTGGCGGTCAGCTTGGTCACCACGCCGCCGAAGCCCTTGACCATCTCGGCCGCGACTTCCTCGTCGAGCTTCTTCGGCAGGACCATGACCGTCACGTTCTGCGACTTTTCGGCCACCGGCAGGTCGGCGAAACGCTCGTTGTACAGGTAGATCTGCGCCAGCACCTGGTTGGCGAAGGAGCCGTCCATGATCCGGCTCGGGTGGCCGGTGGCGTTGCCCAGGTTCACCAGGCGGCCTTCGGCGAGCAGGATCAGATAGTCATCATTGGCCGGATCGACGCTCTTGCCGGTGCGATGGATCTTGTGCACCTGCGGCTTGACCTCCTCCCAGCCCCAGTTGGCGCGCATGAAGGCGGTGTCGATCTCGTTGTCGAAGTGGCCGATGTTGCACACCACGGCGCGCTTCTTCAGCGCCTTGAGCATGTTGGCGTCGCAGACGTTGACGTTGCCGGTGGTGGTGACGATCAGGTCGATCTTGCCCAGCAGCGCCTTGTCGATGGAGGCCTCGGTGCCGTCGTTCTCGCCGTTGAGGTAAGGTGAGACGACCTCATAGCCGTCCATGCAGGCCTGCATGGCGCAGATCGGGTCGACCTCGGTGATCTTGACGATCATGCCTTCCTGGCGCAGGGAAGCGGCCGAGCCCTTGCCCACGTCGCCGTAGCCGATCACCAGGGCCTGCTTGCCCGACAGCAGGTGGTCGGTGCCGCGCTTGATGGCGTCGTTCAGGCTGTGGCGGCAGCCGTACTTGTTGTCGTTCTTGCTCTTGGTGACCGAGTCGTTGACGTTGATCGCCGGCACTTTCAGGGTGCCGCCCTTGAGCATATCGAGCAGGCGGTGCACGCCGGTGGTGGTTTCCTCGGTGATGCCGTGCACGCGCTCGAGTACCTGCGGGTACTTCTCGTGCAGGATCTGGGTCAGGTCACCACCGTCGTCGAGCACCATGTTGGCGTCCCACGGCTGCCCGTCCTTGAGGATGGTCTGCTCGATGCACCACTCGTATTCCTCTTCGGTCTCGCCCTTCCAGGCGAATACCGGGATGCCGGCAGCGGCAATGGCCGCGGCGGCCTGGTCCTGGGTCGAGAAGATGTTGCAGGACGACCAGCGCACTTCGGCACCGAGGGCGATCAGTGTCTCGATCAGCACGGCGGTCTGGATGGTCATGTGGATGCAGCCGAGGATCTTGGCGCCCTTGAGCGGCTGTTCGGCGGCGTACTTCTTGCGCAGGCCCATCAGGGCGGGCATTTCCGACTCGGCGATGATGATCTCGCGGCGGCCCCAGTCGGCCAGGGAAATGTCGGCGACCTTGTAGTCGTTGAAATCGGCAGGCGTCATGACAGCGCTCATGCGATGAGTCTCCATTCGTGGCTAGTGCGAATGGGCGCCGTTGATGCGTTCTAGACAAACGCCCCGGTCGAGCCTGACAGGTGTTGACCTGCTGCAGCGCCCCTCGACTGGGTGGCGGGCACGGCCGAAGCGGAGTCGGCCGGGAAAAACGGGCTGAGTATAGCCGCAGCCCGCGGCATTCCCAAGCGCAGCCGCACGAACTCCGTCGCTTGCGGCGGGGTCACACCAGCAGGTTCGAACGGATTGCGCCGCGGCAAGCGGCGCCAGGAGTTTGCCGATGAAGCGGTTTTCGCCTTTGCTCTGCGCTGGCCTGCTTGTCACCCTCAGCCTGCCCGCTGCGGCGCAGTCCTGCTACGTTCACAGCGAGACGTCGGGCGCGGTGCCGGCGCCCGTGGTCACGGAGAAGTGTTTCGAGTTCCAGGGCATCGACGCTGGCGATTCGATGCGCTGGGTCTGCAGCGATACCGAGGCGGTAGGCAACTCTCGCCGCGAGCTGCGCGACAGCTGCCCGGGCGAATACTTCGGCGTGTGCTCGGCGCCGATGACGCCCGAAACCCTGGCCAACGAACAGTCCGCCGGCTCGCAGGCCAAGCAAGAGACCTGGCCGACGCAGGTGCCGCAGGACGCGCGGATCGTCACCTATCACTACCACGCCAGCGATCGTGCCCAGGCCAAGATCGACTGCGAGCGTGCCGGCGGCCAATGGTCGCGCTGAAGCAGCCCTGCTGCATTTGTCCGCGTTGACCCAAGTGGGGATAATCGCCGGCCTTGCTTTCCGCACAGGGTGAACCATGAAGTCGAGACTGTTGTGTCTGTCCGTGATCCTCGCTGCGATCGGCCTGGCTGGCTGTGATCGCATCGATCCGAATTCCCCGCTCGGCAAGCGCAAGGCGATCTACCAGCAGATGCTGGACACCAAGGAGGACCTCGGCGGCATGTTGCGCGGGCGGCTGGCCTTCGACGGGCAGAAGTTCGCCGCGGGTGCCGCCAAGCTGGACGAGTTGTCTCGCCAACCCTGGCAGCATTACCCACAGGTCAAGGAAGAGCAGAGCGACGCGCGCGACGAGGTCTGGCAGAAGCAGGAGCGCTTCCACGAGCTGGCGCGGGCGCTGGAGCAGCAGACCGCGGCGCTGGTGGCGGTGACCACCCGTAAGCCGGTCACGGCGCAGGGCGTCGCGCCGGCTTTCCAGCAGGTCGAAGACGCCTGCGAAGCCTGCCATCAGGAATTCCGCATCTACTGATCGCGGGCGGGCGCCTGCAGGGCGCGCCGAGCCTGGTCCAGTCGCCGCTTGCTGCTCTCGATGCGCCTGGCATCGCCGCCGGCCAGGGCATCGCGCAGTTCGGCTTCCCGGCGTGCCACCTGGCGCGCGGCGCCGTGCTCCAGCGCGCGTTCGCCCTGCAGTCTCACTAATCCGCGGCACTGCTCGTTGAGCTGCAGCAGCTGGTCCTGCAGCGCTGACTGACGCACCTGATCGCCCTGCAGGCGTGCCTCTTGCAACGCATTGCCGAGCCGCTCGCGCTGTTCGGTGCAGTGCGCTTCGGGCAACTCCGCAGCGCTTGTGGCAAGGCTGCTGACGAGCAGCGCAGCTGCGGTCAGGAACCGATAGGACATGGTGTGGCGCTCTGGCAGTGGGCACCCTGTTATCGACTGCCGGCAGCGGCCGAAAGTGCCTCGCCGTCGGGCGTGTCGAAGCCGGCGATGCCCTGGGCCTGCAGATAGCGGCCCAGCGCCTGGGTCGCCGGATCGCCGAAATAGCGGTGCAGTGCCCGCGCGCGGCCTGGGCCGATGCCCTGGCGTCGCTGCCACTGCGCTTCGCTGAGGCCGGCCAGGCGCGCCCAGTTGTCGCCGGCTTGCGCTGTAGCTCCGGGCGGGGCGCCGAGGGCGCTCAGCCAATGGGCGAACTCCTGTCGGCGCGTCGTGGCAAAGGCGGCGGCCAGGGCCTCGGCGCGCGCCGCGCCGATACCCGGTACCTGGCGCAGGCGGGGCTCGTCGAGCTCCAGCCAGGCGAGCAGATGCGCAAGCAGGCCGGCATCCATCAGCATCCGCCAGGTTCCGCGCGAGACGCCGCGCATTGCCAGCGCGCGGTCGCCGGAGAGCCAGGTCAGGCGGGCCAGAAATTGCTGCTCGCAGCCTTTCGACGGTTGCAGGCAGCTAAGCAGGTGATAACGCGCCGGGTCCGGCGCGTGAATCGCGCTGCGCAAGGGGCTGCGGCTGACCACGCCGTCGACGCGGGGAATGCTCAACCCGGCCAGAGTCAGCGCGATCTGGTCGCCGGGACGGATGTCGAGCGTCTGCCAGCGCTCGAGTGAACCCAGGCTCACCCGGCCGATACGCCGGTCGTCGAGCTGCACCGGCTCGAGCTGCAGCAGGGGTGTGATGCGGCCCGTGCGGCCGATACGGAATTCGAGGGTGCGCACGGTCGCCAGTGCCGAGCGCAGCGGGTACTTCCAGGCCGCCGCCCACGCTGGCGGTTCGGCGCGCCAGCGCGCGGCCGGCGGGCGTTGCGCCTGGCGCAGGACGACGCCATCGGTAGCAAAGGGCAGCGCCTGGCGGTACCAGCGCTGGCGCCATTCGCGCGCCTCGGCAAGGGTCGCCAGCGGCTGGGTCAGGTCCTTGCTCTGGCCGAAGCCCAGCGCCTCGAGCTGCGCCAGCCGCGCCGGCATGCTGGTGGGGCCGCCGGGCCAGTCCCAGACGAACAGGCCGATGCGTTCACCGACCTGTGGGTCGATTCGCTGGCGGCGCAGGGCGCCGGCGACCAGGCTTCGCGCATTGGCGCTGCCGTGTTCGGCCTGGATGTGGCCGTCGAGCCGCCAGTAGAGCTCGCCCTGCAGGATCAGCTCGCCCTGGCTCGGCAGGCGCCTGGTCAACGTCGGGATCAGCCGGGCGTGGCGAGTCCAGTCCTGGCCGCTGCGTCCGTCGCCGCGGCTGATCAGGCGCTGCAGGACGCCATCGCGATAGACCAGCGTCACGGCCACGCCGTCGACCTTGGGCTGGATCCATAAGTCCTTGCGGGTGCGCATCCAGTCGGCCACTGCGCGTTCGTCGGCGAGTTTGTTCAAGCCTGTCTGGGCCACCGGATGCACCAGCGGGCCGCCGGCGGTGGCCAGGGCGTCGGGCGAGGCGATGGGGCCTGGAAAACAACGTTGCCAGCTGTCCAGCCGAGCGCGCGCCTGGTCGTAGAGTTCGTCGTCGATGAGCGCGACGCCGCGGCGATGATAGGCGTCGTCCCACTCGGCAATCCGCGCGGCGAGCGTGGTGATCTCCCGCTCGGCGCGTTCGGCCGACCACTGAGGGCAGGCGAGTGCGAAGGGTGAGGCGGCGAACAGGAGCGCCGCGATGAAGAGACGTGGCATGGCGAGCATCCTTGCTCCGAACTGACCGGCCCATTTTCGCCCGCCGGGGGCGGTCGCGCCGTGCGTCAGCGCATGTTGAACAGTTCCTGATGGAAGTCCTGCAGCGACAGGCCGCGGGCGATCAGATCGTCACGCAGGCTCTGGCCGAAGCTTGCCGGCCCGCAGAACCAGACATCGGCATTCTTCCAGGAAGGCGCCATTTGCCGCAGGCGTTCAGGCGTCAGGCGCCCGTCCTGCCTGGAGACCATCAGGTGCAGGCGCACGCGGGCCTGTTCGGCCAGTTGGCGAATGCGCTCGATGAAGGCCTGATCCGGTTCGCTGGTGCAATAGAACAGCTCGACGTTGCTGCCCCCGCCGGTCAGCGCCAATGCCTGCAGGCGGCCGATGAACGGCGCGATGCCGATACCGCCGGCGACCCAGATCTGCTCGTTGCGCCGCCCGCGGAAATCGAAGCAGCCATAGGGCCCCTCCACGGTCACGGCATCGTCTTGCTGCAGGCGCTGCGGCAGGCTGCGGGTGTAATCGCCGATGCCCTTGATGGCAAAGGTGAGCTTGCCGTCGTTGCGCCAGGCCGAGGAAATGCTGAACGGGTGCGGGCCTTCGGCCGGGTCGAAGGTGACAAAGGCGAACTGGCCGGCCTTGTGCCCGGGCCATGCGCCCTCCAGGCCGATATCGACCTGCAGCACGCGGTTGTCCTTGTGGTAGGTGAGCTGTTCGATGCGTCCGACTACCTTGTGCTTGCGCCCGACCTGGCGCGACAGCGACAGGACCGCGGCCCAGCTGCCGGCTGCCAGCAGCAGGCCCATGACCAGGCCGAGCGGGGTACGCCAGTAGGCGAACGGCATCAGCACCACGGAATGGAAGACCAGCAGCAGATAGAGCGCCGCCAGCCAGCGGTGGGTCTTGAAGAACCAGCGGTAGGGAAAGCGTTTGATCAAAGCCAGCACGATCAGCAGGGCCGCCCCATAGAAGGCCCATTCGCCGATCGTTTCGGCCAGCCCGCGCTGGCTTTGCAGCAGGCCGGCCAGGCCTTCCTGGGCTTGCCGGGCGCCGCGCCGCGCCGGACGCTCCAGCCAGCCGAAGCCGACCAGCCACTTGGGGATCTGTGCCCAGCCCCAGTGGATCACCGCCAGCACCAGGCTGGCGATGCCCAGCCATTTGTGCAGGCGGTAGGTCTTGTCGAGCCCGTCGAACAGCGGCTCCATGCGCACCGGGCGTGCGGCGAGGAAGATCGCCACGCTCATTGCCCCCATCACCAGTACGCCGCTGAAATGAACCATGGTCGAGCGCAAGGGCCAGAACTTGAGCGGCTCGATCAGCAGGTCATCGGCCATCAGCCAGAGCGCGACCAGCGCGGCGAACAGCCCGATAAAGGTCAGTTTGATGGGTTTCATCGCGCCTCCTCGCGCAAGGTTCCATACGGCTCATGCGCAAGCATGCGCCTCCGGTGACATACCGATATGACCGGCGTCAGGTTCTTCCCGGTTCAGCGGGACAGGCCCTGGGTCGCGGTTTTTTTCTACAATCGGCCCCTGGCCCCTTTCGGAGCGAAGAGCCCGTGCAATCCGTGATATCCATCCAGCAGCTCACCAAGACCTATGCCTCCGGGCACCCGGCGCTCAAACGCATCGACCTCGAAATCCACAGGGGCGAGATCTTTGCGCTGCTCGGCCCCAACGGTGCCGGCAAGACCACGCTGATCAGCATCATCTGCGGCATCGTCAACCCGGGCGGCGGGCGCGTGCTGGTCGACGGCCACGACATCGTTCGTGAATACCGGGCTTCGCGCTCGAAGATCGGGCTCGTGCCCCAGGAGCTGTACAACGAGGGCTTCGAAAGCGTCTGGGCCACCGTGCGCTTTTCCCGCGGGCTGTTCGGCAAGGCGCCAGATGATGCCTATATCGAGAAGCTCTTGCGAGACCTGTCGCTATGGGACAAGCGCGACGCGCGCATTCTCGATCTGTCCGGTGGCATGAAGCGCCGCGTGATGATCGCCAAGGCGCTCTCGCACGAACCCACGATTCTGTTTCTCGACGAGCCGACCGCCGGCGTCGACGTCGAGCTGCGCCGCGACATGTGGGAGATGGTCCGCGGCCTGCGCGAGCGTGGCGTGACCATCATCCTCACCACCCACTACATCGAAGAGGCCGAGGAAATGGCCGATCGCATCGGGGTGATCAACCGCGGCGAGATCATTCTCGTCGAGGACAAGGCGGTGCTGATGCACAAGCTCGGCAAGAAGCAGCTGACGCTGATTCTGCAGCGACCGCTGGAGCGCGTTCCGGAGGCGCTTGCGGCCTACCGCCTGGAGCTCTCGGCCGACGGCACGCAGCTGGTCTATACCTTCGATGCCCAGCATGAACACACCGGGATCGCCGAACTGTTGCGGCGCCTCGACGAGCACGGCATCGACTTCAAGGACCTGCAGTCGAGCCAGAGCTCGCTGGAGGAAATCTTCGTCAGTCTGGTCAAGGGCAGCCGCACATGAATGTCTACGCGATTCGCGCCATCTATCTGTTCGAGCTGGCACGCACCTGGCGCACCCTGCTGCAGAGCATCGCCACGCCGGTCATTTCCACGTCGCTGTACTTCGTGGTGTTCGGCTCGGCGATCGGCGCGCGGATGGAAGCCATGCACGGCATCCCCTACGGCGCCTTCATCATTCCCGGCCTGGTGATGATGGCGCTGCTCACCGAGAGCGTCTCCAATGCCTCGTTCGGCATCTACATGCCGCGCTATTCGGGCACCATCTACGAGGTGCTCTCGGCGCCGGTTTCCTACGTCGAGATCGTCATCGGCTATGTCGGCGCCGCGGCGACCAAGTCGCTGATCCTCGGCGTGATCATCCTCATCACCGCGCGGTTGTTCGTCGATTACGAGATCCAGCATCCGCTGATGATGGCGCTGTTCCTGGTCCTGACCGCCGTCACCTTCTGCCTGTTCGGCTTCATCATCGGCGTCTGGGCCGATGGCTGGGAAAAGCTGCAGATCGTCCCGGCGCTGATCGTCACGCCGCTGGCCTTTCTCGGTGGCAGCTTCTATTCGATCGAGATGCTGCCGCCGCTGTGGCAGAAGATCACCCTGTTCAACCCGGTGGTGTACCTGATCAGCGGCTTCCGCTGGAGCTTCTACGGCGTCTCGGACATCGACGTCGGCGTCAGCCTGGCGATGATCCTCGGCTTTCTCGCCGCCTGCCTGCTGGCGGTATGGTGGATCTTCCGGACCGGCTACCGGCTGAAGAGCTGATACGAGCCGATCTCATTCCCACCCGCATCGCAGGTAGTATGGCGGTGCATCATTCATTTCGAGGCAAGCATGAAATTCGTTCCTTCTCTCGCCGTTCTGGCCGTTCTCAGCCTGGCGGCCGGTTCCGCCGCCGCCTTCAACCTCGGCGAGGCCGCCCGGGCGGTGTCGGGCATCACCGGCAACGGCACCACCCAGAGCACGTCGCAGACCCAGGCACTCGGCCTGATCGGCCAGCTCGACGAACTGGGTGTCACGCCCGCCCAGGCGCTCGGTGGCAGCGGTGCGCTGCTGCAATTGGCCAAGCAGCAGCTGAGCAGCACCGACTACGCCCAGCTCGCCAAGTCCGTTCCCGGTATCGACAAGCTCACCGGCGACAGTGGGCTGGAGCGGCTTGGCCAACTGGGTGCACTGACCGGATTGCTGGGCAAGTCGGATACCCGCGTCGATGCACAGACCGCCGCCGCGGTGGACGACGTGCAGAGCCTGGCCGACGTCAACCAGGCGTTTTCCGCGCTGGGCATGGACGCCGGCATGGTCGGCCAGTTCGCGCCGATCCTGCTGCAGTACCTGGGCAGCCAGGGAGTGGGCGGTTCGCTGCTGCAGAGCATGGGCGGCATCTGGGGCGTCGGCGGCGCCTGATTCGCACCCGCCAGGATAAAGGAGCCCCGTCCGGCATTGCCGTCGGGGCTTTTTCATTCCGTCGTGCGCGTGCTACCAGGAGCCATAAGGGATGCCGTGCTTTTCGATATAGGCTCTGGAGGTTTCCGAGAGGGGACGGTGGCCTCCGTGGGAGGTTCCTTCATAGGGTCCCTTGGGCTCGATTTCCGCCTGTGCGCGCAGGACTTCGATGGGCCCGCCGCAGGTGCTCATGACCCAGCCCCTGACCACGCCGCCAGGGGCGAGGCCCAGCGCCAGGGCATGGCGGTATTCGCTGGTGCGGCAGGGCGGATCGAGGCGCTCGCTCATCAACTGCCGCGCGCGTTCGGGGATATCGACAATGACCCGGTAGGTCTGGGGCTCGGCCAGGGATTGCCAGCGGACGTAAATGCGTTTGGGCAGGTCGGCGCCGTTGACGTGGCGGCCTGCGCCCCAGCCTAGGCCTCTGCGCCAGCCAGCGGCGTTCCCGCTGCCATCGGACGGTCTGGCGATCGATACCGTGCCCCCGCCCATCCGATAGAAGAGGTTGCCATGTATATCCTCCACATCGGCGGTTTCCACCCAGACTTCCATATAGTCCGGGGCCAAGAAGCCCAGGCGCCAGTATTTGTAAGGCAGGCTGCCGGGGTTTCTCTCGGCGCCGGCGCAGCCGCCGAGCAGCAGAAGGAACAGGACAAACAGCGGTGCTCTCATCGCTTTTTCTCCCGGGGCCTGTCGGCATGGCGTCTCCGTCCGCGCTCGGCCGGGGCATTGACGAAGATCACATCGAGCACACTGCCGCCACGTCCGGCGGCGGCATTCCAGTTGGCCGACAGATGGACGTAGCGCTGGCGCAGCAGGCGTTCCTCTTCCATATCCAGCGCGCCGCTGCCGCTTCTGGCCCAGGCCAGCAGCTTGTCGCTGATAGGTACAAGCTCTGCGGGTAGAGAGAGTTTACTGTCTTGCTCGTCGATGAAGTCGAGCGGGACGCCTGCCTCCACCGCCAGCGCATGCATGACCCGCATATACACCCGCGAAAGATGTCCATAAACCCGGCGCTCCAGATAGGGCGCCGCCAGCACGTATTTCATCTGGTCACTACGCCCGCCGCTGAAGGGTGTGAAGTGTTCCCAGACGTCCGTTTCCAGCCGCGCGGTACGGTCCTGCGGGTCGAGCAGGTCGGCCTGGCGGGCATATTCGGTATCGCGTTGCGCCTGCTGGTAGGCCAGGGTGCTGAATGGGCTGGTCGCCCGGCTGACCCAGTTGCTGCGCGGGCGTATCGGGTAGAGCCGCTCGCTGTCCAGCGGCGGATAGCCGCCGCCCAGGTCCGAATGGGCGCCGGGCAGGACGATTTCCCAGTGCGGCGGGGCAACCTGGTTGAGGGCGAAATTGCGCCGGTATTCGTCGCGGGCGACCAGATGCACCACCTGGCGGGCCGCATCGGGCGCCAGATAAAGGTCGATACCGCCGTTGACGTTATCGCTGGGATCGCCCCAGTCGTCCCAGCCGCCGAGGGCGGCCACGGTATCGAACAGGCCGATGAAGTTGATGACGACGTCGTCCCGCCAGTCGAAGCCGGATACCAGGCCGAGCTTGCCCGCGCGGCGCAATGTGCCCAATGGTCCCCGCTCGCGCAGGAGGATCTGATTGGCGAAATGCCGGGCCGCCGCCGCGCCGCGGCTGAAACCGAAGAGATCCAGTTCCAGCTTGGCCGGAGTGGAGCCGGGGTTTTCCTCTTCGAAACTGTCCAGGGCTTGTGCGAGAAGCGTCAGGCCTTCGTCGACCTTGGCCAGCACCCCCGTCGCGCCGCGACCGAAGGCCTGGCCGGGAAAGCGGGTGTCCGGCTTGCCGGTGGTCGTACCGACACCCGTGACATAGACGCGGAAAATGCTGGGATTTCCTGCTTCCTTGGGTACCGGTTCGTCGCGGTACAACTCATACAACCGCCAGATATTGCTCACATCGTTGGCATAGCTGCTGTCCGGGTCGAGATGATGCGCTTCGCAGCGCTGGACCATGGCCAGGGCCTCCTGCTCGCCGAGGCCGAGCGCGGGTGCGCGGCACTGGGCGCCGATGGCGCTGTTGGCGGCATTGTTGCCGGTGCCGTCGAAGAACACGCCGATGCGCAGGGTGACGGCCTGGCGGCTGCCCAGCTCTTCCTCCTCGTCTTCCTCTTCCAGCCCGTACGGCGCGGGATCGCCGGGCTCCTGCTGCCAGGCGCGGGCATTGGGCGACGCTGGTCGTTGCGGCAGTTCCGGCGCGGCGGGCGCCCGTGCCACAGGCGCGCCGTCGAGGTTCAGCGGCTCGGGCGGCACGAAGGGCGCCGGGGTGTGCGAGGTGCCGATGATGACGGTGCCCGAGCCGCCGATCACCACGCTGCCGTGGTCGCCGAGGCTGCCCAGGGTGGCGGCTGGTTTGCCATTGATCAGCACGTTGGGGATGAGGTTGCTCGTCAGGGTGCTGCCGCATGCGGTGGTATCGCCGGCGCGGGCGGCGGGCAGGCCGTCGAAGAAGACATCGGGCGAGCCGCTGGCGATGGGGTTGTCGCCATGCCCCTTCTTCGGGCAGGAAGTGGCGTCGCCGAGGCGGGCGGCGGGTTTGCCGGACATGACCAATCTCCCTATCGGTATGCGAGCCGGTACCTTGCCGCACGGGCAATGGCGAACGCAAACGCCGCTCGGTTTTTTATGGACTGGTTCGCGGGTTGCAAGCTGGTTGCGCCAGAACTTGCGCAGTAGCGGAATGCAAAAAGCCCCGTACGACCTTCGCCGGCGGGGCTTTTCTTGCAGCTTGAGGCTTGCAAAAGCAGTGATGAGCTTCAAGCCACAAGCTGCAAAAAGCATGGCCAGCAGCCACACTGGTTCTTCGCTTGCAGCTGTAGGTGGGGTCACGCTTCACCGACCCGACGAGCGTAGGGTGGATGTAAAAGGCAACATCCACCCTACGCTCGCTTGTAGCTTGCAGCTGCTTTACAGTCCCGCTGCCGCGCGCAGGGCGTCGGCCTTGTCGGTGCGTTCCCAGGTGAAGGCGGTGAAGGTGTCGGCACCCACCGTCATTTCGTAGGGGTTGCGGCCGAAGTGGCCGTAGGCCGCGGTGGCGCGATACATCGGGTGCAGCAGGTCGAGCATGCGGGTGATGGCGTAGGGGCGCAGGTCGAAGTGCTCGCGCACCAGGGCGATGATCTTGTCGTCGCCGATCTTGCCGGTGCCAAAGGTGTTCAGCGAGATGGAGGTCGGCTGGGCCACACCGATGGCGTAGGAGACCTGAATCTCGCAGCGCTCGGCCAGGCCCGCGGCAACGATGTTCTTCGCCACGTAGCGGCCGGCGTAGGCGGCGCTGCGGTCGACCTTGGACGGGTCCTTGCCGGAGAAGGCGCCGCCGCCGTGGCGGGCCATGCCGCCGTAGGTGTCGACGATGATCTTGCGTCCGGTCAGGCCGCAGTCGCCGACCGGGCCGCCGATGACGAACTGGCCGGTCGGGTTGATGTGGTACTGGGTGTCCTTGTGCAGCAACTCGGCCGGCAGGCTGTGCTTGATGATCAGCTCCATCACCGCTTCGCGCAGGTCGCTCTGCTTGACGTCGGGGTTGTGCTGGGTCGACAGCACCACGGCATCGATACCGGCGACCTTGCCGTTCTCGTAGCGGCAGGTGACCTGGCTCTTGGCATCCGGGCGCAGCCACGGCAGCAGGCCGTTCTTGCGCGCCTCGGCCTGGCGCTCGACCAGCGCGTGGGAGAAACGGATCGGCGCCGGCATCAGCACGTCGGTCTCGTTGCTGGCGTAGCCGAACATCAGGCCCTGGTCGCCGGCACCCTGGTCTTCCGGCTTGGTGCGGTCGACGCCCTGGGCGATATCCACCGACTGCTTGCCGATGATGTTGATGATGCCGCAGGTGGCGCCGTCGAAACCGACCTCCGAGCTGTTGTAGCCGATGTCGACGATGACGTCACGCACCAGCTGCTCCAGGTCGACCCAGGCACTGGTGGTCACTTCACCGGCAACGATGGCCACACCGGTCTTGACCAGGGTTTCGCAGGCCACGCGGGCGTGCTTGTCCTCGGCGATGATGGCGTCGAGCACCGCATCGGAGATCTGATCGGCGATCTTGTCCGGATGCCCTTCGGATACGGACTCGGAGGTGAAAATCGAGTATTCGCTCATCTATCGGTTTCCTAATTACCGGTGGGTGAGGCGGTCGTCAGCGGCGGGCCGGGCAAACGACCGGACCTGGATCTGAAAACCGTTCTTCAAGCCAATGTAGAGACTCTCGCCGGGCGTGAGCCCCGCGGCATCGGCCCAACGGGCCAGGTCGTCCTGTTCGAAGCCCAGCCAGAGATCGCCGCAGGCCTCCCTGGCCCAGCTCTGGTTGTGGCTGCACAGCTCGGTGACCAGCAGGCTGCCGCCCGCCTTGACCAGCCGTGCCAGCTGTTTCAGCGCTTCACCCGGCGCGGCCAGGTGGTGCAGCACCATGTTCAGCACTACGCAGTCGGCGGGAGGGCAGTGATCCTGCAGGGCGTCGGCGAGGCGCAGTTCGACATTGCCGAGGCCCTCCTCGGTACAGCGGGCCCGGGCCAGGTCGAGCATGGCCGGGCTGTTGTCCAGCGCCGTGACACGGGTGAAGCGACCGGCCAGCTCCGGCAGAAAGCTGCCGTCGCCGGGACCGACTTCCAGTGCCGTGGCGCCGGCTTCGAAGCTCAAGGCGTCGAGCAGGGCCACCACGCTGTCACGGTATTGCGGCAGGCCGGCGATCAGGTCTTGCCGAGCCTGGAAGCTGCCGGCCATGCGCGCGAAGAAATCCTCGCTGACCGCGCTGCGCTGGGCGTGCACCTTGGCGACACGCGCCTGTACCGCCTCCGGCAGCTCGAGGCGGTCGACCTCCTCCAACAGGGCTGCGTGCAGCGCGCCGCCGAGGGCGTCCGGCTGCGGCAGGTGGCGCCGGTAGAAGATCGCGTTGCCCTCACGCCGTGTCGCCAGCAGCCCGGCCTGGGTCAGCACCTTGAGGTGATGACTGATGCCGGACTGGCCGGTCGCGAAAATCTGCGCCAGTTCCAGTACACCGAACGAGTCGTTGGCCAGCACGCGCAGCACATTCAGGCGCAGGGCGTCGCCGCCGGCCTTGCACAGGGCGGCCAGCTGGTCGCAGGCATCGAAACGGATCTGGGATATACGCAGGCTCATAAGCCGCGCAGTCTAGTCGGCTATTTTTCGACCAGCAAGGCCAATATCAAAAAGTTTTGATATTGGCCTTGCCGCACTGCAGCCGCCTCAGTGCAGCAGCCGGGTGATGCCCAGCGAACAGGAGATCAGGCCGAGCCCGAGCAGGAAGTAGTTGGGCAGCACATCGAGCAGCTGCTGGATGCGCCGGCTGCCGCTGATCTGCCGGGACAGCAGGCCGTAGGCGATCAGGATGCTGATATCGATCACCGCCCAGATGACGATCAGCATCGCCGCCTGTGGCGCGAACGGCTCGGCGGGCAGGATGAAGCCGGGCAGAAAGGCCAGAAAGAACAGGATGTCCTTGGGGTTCGATAGGCCGACCGCCAGCGCCCGCCAGAAATAGTGCGAATCGCCCCGCCCGGTCGCGGCTGCTTCGCTGCCGCCGCCGCACAGGCCGTCGCAACCGAGCCAGATCAGGTAGAGCCCGCCGATGACCTGGCCCCATTCGACCACCACCGGCTCGATGTCCATCGCCAGGTAGATCATCAGCAGGGCGCAGATCAGCAGCAGCTGTGCCGAGAGCACACCGCCCAGAATGGTCCACAGCGGCCAGGCCCGCCGGGCATCGGCGACCACCAGGGCGACCACCGGGCCCGGCGAGGCGATCAGCAGGGCGACGGCGGCGGCGAAAGCGAGGTAGGTGGCGTTCATAGCTCGGTCACCAGGTCGTATACCCGCGAGCGGCGTCCCAGCCGTTCGGTGTAGAGGTTTGCGCTGCCGATCGCGAAGGCGCGCTGCATCCAGCGATCGGTGCCATCAAAGGTCGCGCTGAACGGGCTGCGCGCGTGGGCGGTGCGGCGGTTGTCGATGATCAGCAGGTCGCCAGTGCACAGGCGCACCGGCTCGGCGACCTCCCAGGCTACCGCCCGCAGATGTTCCAGCCGGGCGCGCGAATGATCGCTGAAGGCCAGCATGAACTGCGGGTCCAAACGCATAAACGGCCTGTCGGGGTCTCCGTACAGCACGGTCTGATGGCGGTCGATGTCGATGCGCTGGTTCTTGCCCTCGGGTCCGTAGTCGGAAAGGAAGTTGTACGGCTCGCGCAGGAAGAAGGCCTGCTCTTCGTAATTCAGCCGCTCGAGGAGGGTATCCACCGAGGCGATGTAGGTGACCGCTTCGGCGGCCGGGTCCTGGCGCAGGCACAGCAGGACCAGGTAGTCGGGCAGCACGGCGTGAAAGGCATTCTCGGTGTGCAGGTCCAGCTCGGTATCGAAGCTGTCGGAGGTCGCGGCGCGGGCCTGCGCTCGCTGCGGGAAGAAGTTGTTGACCAGGCTGCCGTCCGACTCCTGGCGGTAGCCGATGGGCTCGCCCAGCAGGGCGGTTGCCTGCAGCAGCAGATGCTCGCTGCGCTGATCCGGCTTGCCGAGTGCGTCGCGGCTTTGCGGTGTCGCCGGGATGTCGCCGATCGGCAGGTCTTCGAGCAGCAGGTAGCCGCGCCGGTTGCCGAACAGCCGGAAGTCGACGATCCGCGCGATCTGCTCGGGCGTCAGGCCGCCGTTGCGAATGGCCGTGGTCAGCAGATGGTCAATTTGTTCGTCGAGCATGTCATCCTTCCCTGCGATCTGATTGTTGGAGGCGCCATACAGGCGGCGCCGGCGCAGTATCGACAGGGGCCAAGGGGTTGGAAAAATGGAAAAAAGCAGCGGCAAGGATGAGTTTTAGTCATGCCTGATTCGGCCGCCGGCGCGCCGCGCATGCCGCCGCTCTATGCCTTGCGTGCGTTCGAGGCGGCTGCGCGGCTGGGCTCTTTCACCGAGGCGGGGCTGAGCCTGTGCATCACCCAGAGCGCGGTCAGCCGGCACGTGCGCACCCTCGAGCAGAGCCTGGGCTGCCAGCTGTTCGAGCGCCGCGGCCCGCGCCTGTCGCTGACCGACGCCGGACGCGTGCTGGCGCAGGAGCTCAAGGTGGGTTTTCGCACCATCGAGAACGCCTGCGTTGCGGTGAGTCGCCAGGAGGGCGCGTTGCGCCTGAAGGCGCCGACCACGCTGACCATGCGCTGGCTGCTCGACGTGCTGGAAACCTTTCGCCTCGACCAGCCGCAGGCGCGCGTACAGCTGACCAGCGCCTGGATGGACCTCGATGCGGTGGATTTCGACGGCGAGCCCTTCGACTGCGCGGTGCTGCTGGGCAACGGCAGCTTTGCCCCGGACTGGAAGCACCTGAAGCTGTTCGACGAATGGCTGGTGCCGGTCTGCGCGCCGGCGTTGCTGGGCGATCAACCCTGGGATGCGGCGCGCCTGGCCAGCGCCGAGCTGATCCACCCGTCGCGTGACTGCCGCGACTGGCGGCGCTGGCTCGAGCGGGTCGGGCTGGGCCAGACGATCGCCTGGCAGCAGGGCAAGCTGTTCGACACGCTGGAGCTCGGCATTTCTGCCGCGGCGCAGGGGCACGGGGTGTCGATCGGCGATCTGGCGCTGGTGGCCGCCGACCTCAAGCATGGCACCCTGGCGTTGCCGTTCGACCGTGCGGTGCGCTCGGGGGACAGCTACTACCTGGTCTGGCCGGCGCGTGGCGATCGCCATCCGGTGCTGGCGCGACTGAAGGACTACTTGCTCGCCCACCTGCCCGACGTGCAGGGGCTGGGCGTACAGCTGCTCGACTGAGCGGCGGCTGGTCACGGCCGTTGTTCGTCCATCCGGTCATTGCCCCTTGCGGTCCCGGTAGGGGAAAATAGTGGCCTTTTTCTCAGTACCACCCCCCGCAGGAGATTCAGCGATGCCCAGCCGTCGTGAGCGAGCCAATGCCATCCGCGCCCTCAGCATGGATGCCGTGCAGAAAGCCAACAGCGGCCATCCGGGTGCCCCCATGGGCATGGCGGACATCGCCGAAGTGCTCTGGCGCGACCACCTCAAGCACAGCCCGACCAATCCCAAGTGGGCCGACCGTGACCGCTTCGTGCTGTCCAACGGCCACGGCTCGATGCTGATCTACTCACTGCTGCACCTGACCGGCTACGACCTGTCGATCGATGACCTGAAGAACTTCCGCCAGCTGCACAGCAAGACGCCGGGCCACCCCGAGTTCGGCTACACCGCCGGCGTCGAGACCACCACCGGCCCGCTCGGCCAGGGCATTGCCAACGCCGTCGGTTTCGCGCTTGCCGAGAAGATCATGGCGGCGCAGTTCAACCGTCCGGGCCACGAGATCGTCGACCACCACACCTACGTGTTCCTCGGCGACGGCTGCATGATGGAAGGCATCAGCCACGAGGTCTGCTCGCTGGCCGGCACCCTCGGCCTGAACAAGCTGGTCGCCTTCTACGACGACAACGGCATCTCCATCGACGGTGAGGTGCATGGCTGGTTCACCGACGACACCCCGCGCCGCTTCGAGGCCTATGGCTGGCAGGTGATCCGCAACGTCAACGGCCACGACGCCGACGAGATCCAGATCGCCATCGAGACCGCGCGCAAGAGCGACCGGCCGACGCTGATCTGCTGCAAGACCATCATCGGCTTCGGCTCGCCGAACAAGCAGGGCAAGGAAGAGTCCCACGGCGCCGCCCTCGGCGATGCCGAGATCGCCCTGACCCGCGAGGCGCTGGGCTGGAACTACGGCCCGTTCGAAATCCCGGCCGAGATCTATGCCGAGTGGGACGCCAAGCAGAAGGGTGCCGACGCCGAGAACGAGTGGAACAAGCGCTTCGCCGCCTACGAGAGCGAGTTCCCGGCCCTGGCGGCCGAATTCAAGCGGCGCATGGCCGGTGAGCTGCCGGCTGACTTCGCCGAGAAGGCCAGCGAGTTCATCCGTGAAGTGGCCAACAAAGGCGAAACCATCGCCAGCCGCAAGGCCAGCCAGAACTGCCTGAATGCCTTCGGCCCGCTGCTGCCCGAACTGCTCGGCGGCTCGGCGGACCTCGCCGGTTCCAACCTGACCCTGTGGAAGGGCTGCAAGCCGGTGGTACAGGAAGATGCCTCGGGCAACTACATGTACTACGGCGTGCGCGAGTTCGGCATGGCGGCGATCATGAACGGCGTCGCCCTGCACGGTGGCCTGATTCCCTACGGCGCGACCTTCCTGATGTTCATGGAGTACGCCCGTAATGCGGTGCGCATGTCGGCGCTGATGAAGCAGCGGGTGATCTACGTGTTCACCCACGACTCCATTGGCCTGGGCGAAGACGGCCCGACCCACCAGCCGGTCGAGCAGCTGGCCAGCCTGCGCATGACGCCGAACCTGGATACCTGGCGCCCGGCCGACACCGTCGAGTCGGCGGTCGCCTGGAAGTACGCGGTCGAGCGCAAGGATGGCCCGAGCGCGCTGATCTTCTCGCGGCAGAATCTGCCGTTCCATGTGCGCGACAACGAAACCGAGGCGGCCATCGCGCGCGGCGGCTACATCCTGAAGAACTGCGTCGGCGAGCCGGAGCTGATCCTCATCGCCACCGGTTCGGAAGTCAGCCTGGCGGTGCAGGCCGCCGACAAGCTGACCGAGCAGGGCCGCAAGGTGCGCGTCGTCTCGATGCCTTGCACCAGCGTGTTCGATAGCCAGGACGCGGCCTACAAGCAACAGGTGCTGCCGGTCGAAGTTGGCGCGCGTATCGCCATCGAAGCGGCCCACGCGGACTACTGGTACAAGTATGCCGGTCTCGATGGCCGCATCATCGGCATGACCACCTACGGCGAGTCGGCCCCGGCCGGCCAGCTGTTCGAGGAATTCGGCTTCACCGTCGACAACATCCTCGCGGTGGCCGAAGAGCTGCTGGAAGACTGATTCGAGCCGCGGTGGATGACTCTGGTCATCCACCCTACGTCACTCCACCTTTCGTAGGGTGGAAAACCCGCGCAGCGGTTTTCCACCGCCAGGATCGACGACTCCCATGGCCAACGCCCGTCCCTACCGCGTCGCCCTCAACGGCTACGGCCGCATCGGCCGCTGTGTGTTGCGTGCCTTCTACGAGCGCGGCGCGGCGTCCGACTTCCAGTTCGTTGCCCTCAACGACCTGGCCGACATGGCCAGTGTGGAGTACCTCACCCGCTTCGACTCCACCCATGGTCGCTTCCCCGGCGAGGTCGGTGTGGCAGGCGATTGCCTGCATCTCAATGGCGACTGCGTGAAGGTGCTGCGCGAGTCGACGCCGGAGGCCATCGACTGGCGGGCGCTCGGCGTCGACCTGGTGCTCGAATGTTCGGGTGCCTACAACACCCGTGCCGGTGGCGAGCGCTTTCTTGCCGCCGGTGCGCCGCGCGTGCTGTTCTCGCAGCCGATGGCCAGCGCCGCCGACGTCGATGCCACGGTGGTGATGGGCATCAATCAGGGGCAGCTCCGCGGCACCGAACGGCTGGTCTCCAACGCCTCCTGCACCACCAACTGCAGTGTGCCGGTGCTCAAGCTGCTCAACGATGCGGTGGGCATCGAGTACGCCTCGATCACCACCATCCACTCGGCGATGAACGATCAGCCGGTCATCGACGCCTACCACCACGACGACCTGCGGCGTACACGTTCGGCGTTCCAGTCGGTGATACCGGTGTCCACCGGGCTGGCACGCGGCATCGAGCGCCTTCTGCCGGAACTCTCCGGGCGGATCCAGGCCAAAGCGGTGCGGGTGCCGACGGTAAACGTCTCCTGCCTGGACATCACGCTGCAGACCGCTCGGGATACCGACGCGCAGACGATCAACCGGGTGCTGCGCGAGGCGGCCGAAAGCGGCCCGCTAAAGGGATTGCTGGCCTATACCGAGCTGCCGCATGCCAGTTGCGATTTCAACCACGATCCGCATTCGGCGATCGTCGACGGCAGCCTGACGCGTGCCTCCGGGCCGCGCCTGGTGAACCTGCTGGCCTGGTTCGACAACGAGTGGGGCTTCGCCAACCGCATGCTCGACGTCACCGAACACTATCTGCGCGTCGCCCACGGAGCCTGACGGGCCGCGCTTGAGACACTGCTGCTTCGAACTTAAGGAAGATCGACATGACCGTTTTGAAGATGACCGACCTCGACCTCTCCGGCAAGCGCGTGCTGATCCGGGAGGATCTCAACGTGCCGGTGAAGGATGGCGTGGTGAAGAGCGACGCGCGCATTCTCGCTTCGCTGCCGACCATCAAGCTGGCGTTGGAGAAGGGCGCCGCGGTGATGGTCTGCTCGCACTTGGGCCGCCCGGAAGAGGGCGTCTACAGCGAGGAAGACAGCCTCAAGCCGGTCGCCGACTACCTGAGCAAGGCGCTCGGTCGTGAGGTGCCGCTGATCAAGGACTACCTGGGCGGCGTCGAGGTCCAGCCGGGCGAGCTGGTGCTGCTGGAGAACGTGCGCTTCAACAAGGGTGAGAAGAAGAACACCGATGAACTGGCGCAGCAGTACGCGGCGCTGTGCGATGTCTTCGTGATGGACGCCTTCGGCACCGCGCACCGCGCCCAGGGCTCCACCCATGGCGTGGCCAAGTTCGCCAAGGTCGCCTGCGCCGGCCCGCTGCTGGCGGCCGAGCTGGACGCGCTGGGCAAGGCGCTGGACAAGCCACAGCGGCCAATGGTGGCCATCGTTGCCGGCTCCAAGGTGTCGACCAAGCTCGATGTGCTCAACAGCCTCAGCCAGATCTGCGACCAGCTGATCGTCGGCGGCGGCATTGCCAACACCTTTCTCGCCGCCGCCGGTTACAAGGTCGGCAAGTCGCTGCACGAAGCCGATCTGCTCGACACGGCCAAGGCTATCGCGGCCAAGGTCAGCGTGCCGCTGCCGGTCGACGTGGTCGTCGCCAAGGAATTTGCCGAGAGTGCCGAAGCCACGGTCAAGGGCATCGACGAAGTCGCCGATGACGACATGATTCTCGACATCGGGCCGAAGACCGCCGCGCAATTCGCCGAGATGCTCAAGGCCTCGCAGACCATCCTCTGGAACGGCCCGGTCGGCGTATTCGAGTTCGACCAGTTCGGCAACGGCACCCAGGTGCTGGCCCAGGCCATCGCCCAGAGCCCGGCGTTCTCCATCGCTGGCGGCGGCGACACCCTGGCGGCGATCGACAAGTACGGCGTGGCCGAGCAGATCTCCTATATTTCCACTGGCGGCGGTGCCTTCCTCGAGTTCGTCGAAGGCAAGGTCCTGCCGGCGGTCGAGGTGCTGGAGCAGCGCGCCAAGTGATCGGCATGCGGGGGCTGCGCTCCCGCGTGAGGGTCGGTGCAGGCGAAACGCTGGCAACCCTGGGCGGGCGATGTGGTCAGTTGCTTAGTCGCGCACCAGGAAAAGGGGATGGTCCATGCGTTTCGCTCTAGTCACCGTATCTGTTCTGGCGCTGGCCGGCTGTGCCAGCGGCGCGCCCGGTTCGGCCTGCGAGGTCATTGACCCACCACCGGCCAGCAGCCCGACCGTGCAGGATAGCCAGCGCCTGGAGATGCAGAGCACCGGCGACCCGACCGCGCCGATAGTCGATGACGCGCAGGATTGTTGAGTGCCGCAGGGGAGCGCCATGAAAGCACTGTTGTCGATCGGCCTGGCGCTGCTGCTGAGCGCCTGCGCGCACTGGCAGTCCGGGCCGGATGCGCCCTTCGTACGCTGGAAGTGCCAAGGGGGCGAGCACATCGCCTGGCGCTATGCGGACAAGGCCCACAGCGCCGTCGACTTGCGGGTCGGCGACAGCGGCACGGTATACCGCCTGCGCAAGGAACCTGCCACGCTCGGGACTTTCTATAGCGACGGCGTGATCGGCTTTCATGACAAGGGCAGCACCGCGCTGGTGTACCGCATGGCCGATGACAAGCTGCTCGCCCAAGGCTGCAGTGCTTCGCTGATCAATTTCTAGCGAGGCCGCGAACACTTGGCGCGCGTCTGGCATTTCTCGGCGCCGCCACTACAATGCCGCGCCGCATCTGCTGCGCTTGAACAGCGTTGGCCGCTGCGGCAGGCTTTACACGATCAAACGACCCCCAAACCGGGAGAAAGGAAACCATGGCACTCATCAGCATGCGCCAGATGCTCGACCACGCCGCCGAGTTCGGCTACGGCGTGCCGGCCTTCAACGTCAACAACCTCGAGCAGATGCGCGCCATCATGGAAGCGGCCGACAAGACCGATTCCCCGGTGATCGTCCAGGCTTCGGCCGGTGCCCGCAAATACGCTGGCGCGCCGTTCCTGCGCCACCTCATCCTGGCGGCGATCGAAGAATTTCCGCACATCCCGGTGTGCATGCACCAGGATCACGGCACCAGCCCGGACGTCTGTCAGCGTTCGATCCAGCTCGGTTTCTCCTCGGTGATGATGGACGGTTCGCTGCGCGAAGACGGCAAGACCCCGGCCGATTACGAGTACAACGTGCGCGTGACCCAGCAGACCGTGGCTTTCGCGCATGCCTGCGGCGTCTCCGTCGAGGGCGAGCTGGGCTGCCTGGGCAGCCTGGAAACCGGTATGGCCGGTGAGGAAGACGGCGTTGGCGCCGAGGGCGTGCTCGATCACAGCCAGCTGCTGACCGATCCGGAAGAGGCTGCCGACTTCGTTGCCAAGACCAAGGTCGACGCGCTGGCCATCGCCATCGGCACCAGCCACGGCGCCTACAAGTTCACCAAGCCGCCGACCGGCGACACGCTGTCGATCCAGCGCATCAAGGAAATCCATGCGCGCATCCCGGACACCCATCTGGTGATGCACGGTTCCTCCTCGGTGCCGCAGGAGTGGCTGAAAGTCATCAATGAATTCGGCGGCGAGATCGGCGAGACCTACGGCGTGCCGGTCGAAGAGATCGTCGAGGGCATCAAGTACGGCGTGCGCAAGGTCAACATCGACACCGACCTGCGTCTGGCCTCCACCGGCGCGATCCGCGAATTCCTGGCGAAGAACCCCAGCGAATTCGACCCGCGCAAGTACCTGGCCAAGACCGTTGCCGCCATGCGCGACATCTGTATCGCCCGCTACGAAGCGTTCGGCACCGCCGGCAATGCCTCGAAGATCAAGCCGATCTCCCTCGAAGGCATGTTCCAGCGTTACGCCAGCGGCGAGCTTGACCCCAAGGTCAACTGAGTCGCAGAGGATAAAAGGAAGGCCCGCTCGATGCGGGCCTTCTTTTTTTCGGAAACCGTTGACCGTGCCGGCCGCGGCTGCCGCGGCTGCCGCAGCGTGGCAGCTAGTGCGCGGCTGCGTCGCCGTTGCCCATCAGCTGCTGGATCTGGCTGCGCAGCGAATCCAGTGAGAAGGGCTTGGCCAGCACCGGTGCGGTGCGCGCGATCGGGCTGCCGGTTTCGTAGATCTCGATTGGATAGCCGCTGATGAAGATCACCTTCATTTCCGGGCGCAGCTTCAACGCCGGCTCGGCAATCGCCACCCCCGACACGCCGCCCGGCAGCCGGAAATCGGTCACCAGCAGATCGAGATGCGGCTTGCTGGCGAGAATCTCGAACGCCCGGTTGGCGCAGTCGGCCTCGATGACCTGATAACCCTCGCTGGCCAGGTAATCGGAAAGCAGGCAGAGAATGTGCGGCTCATCTTCGACGAGCAGCACGACTTTGGAGGAGGTTGAGTTCATAACTGCCATGGGCGTTTCTCGAACTTCGAGCAGGGTTAGCGAACGGCGGGCATGCCAGCAACAGTTGGGCCTCTTCGCAGCGAGCAAGTTCAGCGACCCGGCCGGGCGGTACACGCAAGACCCTTGCCAGTTCGGCCAGGACAGGATGTCGGTCAGTATGCAACGTCCATGTGACAGAGGGAATCAAAGGCTGGCAGGCTGCTACTAATGTACTGTTGGTAGCCCATTCCCTCGACGGAGGCCTTCGTGAGTTCGAACGACCCCTGGATTGGCGTGGCACAGCGCACGCTGGAGCACTACCGAAGCAACGCGGAAACTTTTCGTGAAGGCACCCGCGACCATGATGTCAGCCAGAACATTCAGGCACTGCTGCGTCATCTGCCCGCCGATCGGCGCTTGAGTATTCTCGATCTGGGCTGTGGCCCGGGGCGCGACCTGAAGACGTTCACGGCGCTGGGGCATGAGGCGGTCGGTCTCGACGCGGCCGAGCCGTTCGTCGAGATGGCGCGGCGGGACTCCGGCTGCGAAGTCTGGCAGCAGAATCTCCTGCAGCTTGATCTGCCCGAGGGGCGCTTCGATGGGGTGTTCGCCAACGCGGTGCTGTTCCATGTGCCGAGCCAGGCCCTGCCGCAGGTGCTTGGTCAGCTGTACGCGACGCTGCGTCCGGGTGGCGTGCTGTTTTGCTCGAACCCGCGTGGGGGCAACGAGGAGGGCTGGCAGGGCGATCGCTACGGCGTCTGGTACGACTGGCCACGCTGGCGCAGCCTGGTCGAAGATGCCGGCTTCCTGGCCCTGGAACACTATTACCGACCGGCCGGGTTGCCGCGTGAACAGCAGCCCTGGCTCGCCAGCGTATGGCGTCGGGAAGTGTGAACCACCCCGCAGTTTGCATGCCGTTTGCCCGGACATCTTGCGTAATGCAATGTCACGTATTCAGTGACAATTTGCTAAATACTTGAAAAATAAGGGAAAGTTTTAAAGCGTCAGGCTGGCATGATCGCTGCTCTGTGCTCCCGTGCTGGAAACCAACCGGAGTACACAACAATGACCGCTGCACAGCAATTTCTCACTGCCGCCTTTCCCGAGTTCGATGTCTCGACCACTGCGCGCCCGGACGGTGGGCTGCTGCTGACGCTGAGCAATGACGATCGAGTGATCGCCAAGCGCGCCGTATCGCGAGGCCAGACGCTGTCCACCACGCAGATGCAGTGGCTGGTGAGCTCGATTCGCCGAGACCTGGCATTGGAAGCCGGAATGTCCCCAGCCGTCGCCCACCTGCAGAGCCAGAGCCGTACCGGCCTGCCGACCTACGAGTACGCCTGATGGCGCGGCCCGGGGGCGGGTGTCCCCGGGCCTAGTGAACAGCCTGGAGGATAAGAAGATGAATGCCGTTGACCTGCTGATCGAGGATCACGAACGCCTCAAGGACATCCTGACGCGCCTGACCGAGTCCACCGAGCGTGCGGTCAAGACGCGCACCGAACTGCTGCAGAAGCTGGAAATGGAGGTCACCATCCATACCCAGCTCGAGGAGCAGGTGCTGTATCCCGCCTTCAAGGAAGCCGGCGGCAAGGACGAGCTGAAGATGTATCACGAAGCCAAGGAAGAGCATCGCGCGGTGGACTCGCTGGTGCTGCCTGACCTGAAGAAGACCGATCCGGGCAGCGTCGAGTTCTCCGGCCGGATCAAGGTGTGCAAGGAGCTGCTCGAGCACCACATCGAGGAAGAGGAGTCCGAGATGTTTGCCGACGTGCGCGAACTGTTCGACGCGGCTCGCCTGGAAGAACTGGGCAAGCAGATGGCCGAGCTGCGCAACCGTCTGAAAAAGGACTTCGCATCCCGCCAGGCCGCCTGAGCCAGGCCGGGCGTGTACCGCCAGATGCGGCGCACGCCCCTGCTTGGCTGACATGAGTCAATGAGCCACAGCACCACCACTGGCACCCTTGCCTTCATTTCGCCATCAGTCCAGCGGACGGATGCTGATGGTTGCGCCAGCGCGACATTCGGGTCGCCTTGGCCTGGCAGCCACACTCTATTGGAGCAGGGGAAGCATGGAAGACCAGCTATCGGTGGTGCTGCAGCGCGTCGGCCTCGATCTCGACCGCATCCTCATACGCAAGCGGTTCCTGCAATGGCGTGCAGCCGATCGGGCGAGGCTCAACCAGGCGGCTGCCGACCCGGCCCTGGATCGCGGTCAGGCGGCGTTCGTCGAGCGACTCTACGATCACCTCGCGCAGTTCACCGAAGCCTCCGCATTGCTCGGCCCGCAAGGCAGCATCGAGCGTCTCAAACACAGCCAGACCCAGTATTACCGGCGCCTGCTGGCCGGCCCCTATGACCGAGACTACGTGCGCGACCGTCTGCTGGTCGGGCTGTTGCACGAACGGGCCGGTATCGACCTGGAGTGGTACCTGGGCGCCTATCGCCTCTACCTGTCGCACATGCTCGGCCAGATTCTCGGCGAGAGCGAGCAGGTGGCGCTGTTCGACAGCCTGCTGAAGATCGTCTTCTTCGACATGATCCTGGCGATCGACACCTATGTCGCCGCCGAACGGCAGGCGCTGGAGGACAGCGAGGCGCGCCTGGCGCGCGCCTTGCGCGGCACCGAAGATGGGATCTGGGACTGGAACGTGGAGTCAGACCGGCTCTACGTCTCCGAGCGCTGGACGCAGATGCTCGGCCTCGCGCCCCTCGGCGCGGGCAACAGCCGTGACTGGTTCGAGCGGGTCCACCCGGACGACCTGCCCGTGCTGCGCGAATCCATCAGCCGCCACCTCAATGGCGAAACCACCTCGCTGGCGCAGGAATACCGCATCCGCAGCTGGGACGACAGCTATCTCTGGGTGCTGGTGCGCGGCGTGGCCGAGCGCGATCCGCTCGGTGGCTGGCATCTGGCCGGCTCGCAGACCGACATCAGCGCGCGCAAGGCCGCCGAGGCGGGGCTGCGGCATGCCGCGCGCCACGATGCGCTGACCGGCCTGGCCAATCGGTTGCATCTCGAGGAGCTGTTGCAGGCGGTGCGGCGGCGGCCGCGCAGCCGCGAGTCGGCGCTGCTGTTCATCGACCTGGATCGCTTCAAGCTGATCAACGACAGCCTCGGCCATAACGCCGGTGATCAGGTGCTGGTGATCGTCGCGCAGCGGCTGGCATCCTGTCTGCGTGCCGGGGATCATCTGGCCCGCTTCGGCGGCGACGAGTTCGTTGCGCTGCTGGGCGACCTGGCCTGCGCCGCCGATGCCGAGCGGGTCGCCCAGCGCATGCTCACGGCGCTGCGCCAACCGTTGCAGCTGGGCGAGCGTACGCTCTCGGTCAGTGCCAGCATCGGCATTGCCCCGCTGATGCGCGACGGCCAGCCGCTCGATGCGCTGCAGGCGGCCGACCTGGCCCTGTATCGCGCGAAGTTGGCGGGCAAGGACCAGTTCGCCTTGTTTTCCGACAGCCTGCAGGTCGTCGCGACCCGCCAGCTGGAGCTGGAAAGCGCGCTCGCCCAGGCGCTCGCACGCAACGAGTTCGTCCTGCACTACCAGCCCGTCTGGGCCATTGGCGCGACCGCACCGCAGTTGGTCGGGGCCGAAGCCCTGCTGCGCTGGGAACATGATGGTGTGCTGGTGCCGCCGTCGGAGTTCATCGCGGCGCTGGAGGAATCGCGCGAGATCGTTCGCGTCGGCCACTGGGTCCTGCGTCAGGCCTGCCGCCAGTTGCGGCGCTGGCAGGAAGAAGGGCGTGCGGCGCTGCACTGCGCGGTCAACCTGTCGATCCGCCAGCTGCAGCAGTGCGACTTCTGCGCCATGCTCAACAGCGTCCTGGCCGAGACCGGTGCCGATCCCGGTTCGCTGGTGCTGGAGATCACCGAAACGCTGCTGATGCAGGACAGCGAGCTGGTACAGCGCAACCTGCGCCACGCCGCCGAACTCGGCGTGCGCCTGGCGCTGGACGATTTCGGTACGGGCTATTCCTCGCTCGGCTACCTCAAGCGCTTTCCGCTGCATATCCTCAAGGTCGATCGCAGCTTCATCGCCGGCGCGCCGGGCGATGCCGATGCCGTGGTGCTCAGCCGGGCGATCATCGGGCTCGGCCAGAGCCTCGGGTTGCAGGTGATCGCCGAAGGGGTCGAGCATGGCGAGCAGCTCGATTTCCTGCGTGAGCAGGGCTGCGATTGTGCGCAGGGCTATTTCCTCGCCCGGCCGTTGCGGGCGCAGGATCTGGAAGCGCTGCTGCCGGCGGCGGCCGAGGCGCTCGGGCACTAACCGGCGGTTTATCGGTCTACCTCCCCGTGGATCATAGGATCCAGGTATTGCCGGCTACCGCGCCGGTTCACCCGAAGGAGGTTAACGATGCGTCTGACTTATTTGCTGCCGCCGCTGCTCGGCTTGGTGCTGGTTGGCTGTGGCCAGGAAGAGGAACGCGAGCCGACCCCGCCGCCGGCTACGACTGAACAGCCCGCCACTCCGGCTCCCGCTCCGGAAACCAGCACGCCGGCCACCGGTACCGGCACCACCGGCACGGGCACTGGCACCAACAGCATGCCGTCCGACAGCACCACCGGCTCCGGCACCACCGGTGGCACCGCCGACCCGAGCGGCACCGGCACCACCAACCCGCCGACCGGCACTGGCACCGGAACTGGCAGCAGCCAGTAAGACGGGCGCCGACGCGGCCGCGAGCTTTCGCGGCCGCATGTCTTTCACTCCCAGGAGCGTCCCATGAAGCCCGTCCAGCTACTGCTCTGCGGCGCCGTCGGCGCACTGCTCGTCGCCTGCTCGCCGGAAGAGGAGAAGGATTCCTCGATCGACAATTACGAGCAGAACTCGCAGGAATATCACGACACGGCAGCCGAACCAGCCGGCCCGAACAAGCTCGTGCCGCCGGCCACCGGCACTACCGGCGACGACTGAGCCGGTTCAGACCACCTCGCCGGCGGCATGCCCGGAAGCCCAGGCCCACTGGAAGTTGAAGCCACCGAGCTGGCCGGTCACGTCGAGCACTTCGCCGATGAAGTACAGCCCCGGCGACTTCTGCGATTCCATGGTTTTCGACGACACCTCGCGCGTGTCCACCCCGCCAAGCGTGACCTCGGCGGTGCGATAGCCTTCGGTGCCGGCGGGCACCAGCCGCCAGCTGCCCAGCCGCTCGGCCACCTCGCGCAGCTCTGCCGGCGCGTATTGCTTGAGTGCGCGCGATGCGAACCAGCTGTCGCACAGCAGCACCGCCAACTTGCGCGTGAATACGTCGGCCAGCAGTGTCTTGAGCTCGATATTCGGGCGGGCGAGGGCCTGTTCCTGTAGCCAGCCGAGGGCGTCGAGCCCTGGCAGCAGGTCGATGACCAGTTCGTCACCCGGCTGCCAGTAGGACGAGATCTGCAGCATGGCCGGCCCGCTCAGGCCGCGGTGGGTGAACAGCAGGTTTTCCCGAAAGCTCTGCCCGTTGCAGCTCACCACGCAGTCAACCGAAGTACCGGACAGCTCGCTGCACAGCGCCTTGAGCGCCGGGTCGGTGACAGTGAAGGGCACCAGGCCGGCGCGGGTCGGCAGCACGGTGTGGCCGAACTGGCGTGCCACCTGATAGCCGAAGCCGGTGGCGCCAAGCGTGGGGATCGACAGGCCGCCGGTGGCGATTACCAAGGATTGGCAGTGCGCAGCACCGGCACTGGTCTGTAGCCGATAGCCGCCCTCGACGCGCTCGATCGCCTGCACGCTCGTATCCAGACGCAACTCCACGCCGGTCTCGGTGCACTCCGCGAGCAGCATGGCGAGGATGTCGCTGGACTTGTGGTCGCAGAACAACTGGCCGAGCCTTTTCTCGTGGTAGGGCACGCCATGGCGCGCGACCAGTTCGATGAAGTCCCATTGGGTGTAGCGTGCCAGCGCCGACTTGCAGAAATGCGGGTTGCCGGAGAGGAAGTTGGCCGGCTCGGTGTACAGGTTGGTGAAGTTGCAGCGCCCGCCACCGGACATGAGGATCTTCTTGCCGGCCTTGTTGGCGTGGTCGAGCAGCAGCACCTGTCGGCCGCGCGCCGCGGCGGTGGCGGCGCACATCAAGCCGGCTGCTCCGGCCCCGATGATGATCACCTCGGTCGTCAGCACCTCGTACCTCTTCGTTCACAGCGGTTGCGGGCGCGCATCTTACCCGTTGTGCGAGCTCACGGCTGCGCGTGCGGCTCGGCGGTGCGCTGGCGGATCAGGTGTGCGGCCATGCTACGCAGTGCTGCCAGTTGCCGACAGATCAAGCCGAGTTGGGTCTGCACCAGGCGGTGAGCGTCGTCGATCTCCTCCGGCAACTGCTCCAGGCGTTCGGCCAGGGCTTGCTCGGCCTCCTCGTGGAGGGCCACCGGGCGGTTATCACGCAGTGCCGTGGCGATTTCGTCGAGCGCCGCGCTCAGCCGGGCGCTGGCCTCGTCGAGCAAGGCGTCGCTGGCGTCGTCCGGCAGGGTTTCGCGGTGCGCACCGAGCGCCGAGAGGTAGTTGAGCAGGGTGTGCGAGAGCACCAGGAAACGAAAGCCGGTCTCGGCATCCTTGCGGAAGTGACCGGGCTCCAGAAGCATGTTCGACAGGGTGGTCGACAGCGCCGCATCGGCGTTGTGCGCATCGCGTCGGGCCAGGCGGTAGGCGAGGTCGTCGCGCTTGCCGCTGTCGTACTGGCGCATGATCTGGCGCAGGTACTCGCTGCTGCAGCTCAGCGTATTGGCGACCACCTGGTTGAGCCGGCGGCCCTGCCAGTCCGGCAGCACGAGAAACACGGCGGCGGCGGCGATAAGGCTGCCGAGCAAGGTATCGAACAGGCGCGGCCAGATCAGCCCGTAGCCGTCACCGACCTGGTTGAAGCAGAACAGCACCATCAGCGTGATCGCGGCGGTGGCCAGTGCGTAGCGGCTGCTGCGTGTGGCGAAGAACACCACGCCGGCGATCACCGCGAACAGTGCCTGCAGTGCCGGCCAGGGGAACAGGTCGAACAATGCCCAGCCGGCAACCAGGCCGAGCACCGTGCCGCCGATGCGCTGCACCAGCTTGGTCCGTGTGGCGCCGTAGTTCGGCTGGCAGACGAACAGGGTGGTCAGCAGTACCCAGTAGCCCTGTTCCGGGTGGATCGCGTGCAGCACCGCATAGCCGCAGACCAGTGCCAGCGCCATGCGCAGCGCGTGGCGGAACAGCAGCGAGGTGGGGGTCAGCTGCAGGCGGATACGCCCGAGTGCATCGCCGAGCGACTGTGGCTCGCGATCGAACAGCGAGCTGTCCTGTTCGCCAGCCAGCGCGTCGGGGTTGCTGGCGCTGGCCAGGCGGCTTTGCAGGGCGCCGAGGTTGCCCGATAGCGCGCGCAGCGAACGCAGCAGCCCGCGCCAGGCCGGGTTGTTCTGCTCGCGCAAGTGTTCGAGCGAGGCCTGCAGGTCGGCCAGCGCCTGGGTGTTCTGCTCGTCGTAGACGAACGGCTGGCGCAGCTGGATCGCCTCGGCCAGGGCCTGGCAGGCGCTGGCCTGCAGGCGCAGCAGGCGTTGGCAGCGGAACAGCACGTCGCTGTGGAAGAAGGCCTCGGCGAGCGCCTGGTAGGGGTAGTGCGAGGAGCTGACCCGCTCATGCAGGTCCTGGGCGAGAAAGTAGAGCTTGAGGTAGCGGCTGATCCGGCTGCCGCTGCGTGCCTGGCCCATGCGGTGCAGCAGGGTTTCCTTGGCCGCGTTGAGCGCGCCGACCACCCGGCCGTTCTGCTGCGCGAGCTCGATGCGACGCTGCTCGACGTCGAGCTGGCGCACCGGTTCGAACAGCGCAGCCTTCAGCCGGATGTAGCGCCCCAGCTCGCGATACAACCGGGCCAGGCTTTGCTGTACCGGCTGATGGGCGAACAGCAGGTTCCACAGCACCGAGAGCACGCCGTACCAGGCGGCGCCGGCGACCAGCAGCAGCGGGTCGCGCCAGAAGTCCTCGATCACGCCGTCGCGCTGATCCACCGCGATCATGCTGTAGATCGACAGGATCAGCGTGGCCTGGGCGATGGCGCCGTAGCGCTCGCCGAGCGCGCCGAGCATCACCAAGGCAAACGCCGAGGCGGCCAGGCCGGCGACAAAGGCCAGCGGGTAGGGGAACAGCAACTGCACGGAGACCGCCGCGATGCTGAAGCAGGCGAGCGTCACCAGCAGGGCGATCAGCCGGCCGCGCCAGCTGTCGTCGGTTTCGGCCAGTGCGCTGGCGATGATGCCGAGAAACAGGGGGATCACCAGCGTCGGGCGGTCCAGGCCCCAGCTCAGGGCCATGCTGCCGGCCAGGGCGATGAACACCCGCAGGCTGTAGCCGAACTTCTCCAGCGCCCAGAGGCGACGCAGGGAGTGGCGGATCGAAGGCGTCGGCATGTCGGTGCCTTTTCTGGTCTGCGGTTGCCGGCGCCGCATGGCCCGGCGTTGATTGCGGCACAGCTTATCCGACCGCTCGTCCCTTATCACCGGGCTGCCACCGCGGTGTAACCGGAGTGCCGCAATGGCTTTGCTCTACTCGTGCGCGCCTTCCCACCACACCTACAAAAGGAATACGTGCATGACTCGTGATTATGACCCCGCTCGCCGCAACCTGCTCAAGGGCAGCCTGATCGCCGCCGCCGTCGCCGGCACGCCCTTTCTCGGTGCACTGGACGCCTACGCCCAGCGCCATGCCAGCGGCCAGGGGCGCCACCTGCGTCGCAGCAGCTACGGCCCGATCCGTCCGGTCAAGGACCAGAGCACCGGGCTCGAACTGCTGCAACTGCCCGAGGGCTTCCAGTACCGGACCTTTTCCTGGGCGGGCGACCTGATGGAGAACGGCCAGCCGGTGCCCGGCTACCATGACGGCATGGGCGTCATTGGTGTGCGTCGCGGTGCCCACGGGCCGGAAATCGTCCTGGTGCGCAATCACGAGGCGGGCACCGGCGAGCTGATCCAGGCCAACGGCATCTACGACGGCGTGACCCTGGCCAACGGACAGCGCCCGGCCGGTGGCACCACCAACCTGTACTTCCCGCTTGGCCGTGGGCATGAGGTGCGCACGCTGCCAAGCCTGGGCGGCACGCGCACCAACTGTGCCGGCGGCGTGACGCCCTGGGGCACCTGGCTGTCGTGCGAGGAAACCACCGCTGACTACAGCGGCGTCGGTGGCCGGCGGCACGGCTACGTGTTCGAAGTGACCGCCGATCCGGTGCTCACCACGGGCCAGCCGATCGTGCAGATGGGACGTTTCGCCCACGAGGCGGTGGCGGTGAACCCGCGCAACAGCTACGTCTACCTGACCGAGGATGCGCGCAACGCGGCCGGCTATTACCGCTTCATTCCGGCCAACGCCAGCCAGCAACCCGGCTCGCTGGCCGCCGGCGGCATGCTTCAGGCGGCCCGCGTGCGCAACCTGGCCAATGCCGACCTGCTGACCCCGCGCCCGGGCGACAGCTATCAGCTCGAGTGGGTCGACATTGCCGACCCGGACATGGATCCGCGGCCCGGTGCCAGCGGGCCGTTCTTCCAGGCGCACAACGCCGGTGCGCTGCGCATGAGCCGCGGCGAAGGCATCTGGCACAGTGATGGGCGGCTGTTCATCGTCGACACCAGCGCCGGCGTCGACAGCCAGGGCCGCGCCGGCTATGGCCGCGGCGCGGTATGGATGCACGATCTGCGCAGCGACCGGCTGACCTGCGTGTTCGCCTCCAGCGATCCGGAGGTGGCCAACAACCCCGACAACATCACGGTCAGCCCGCGTGGCGGCGTGCTGATGTGCGAGGACGGCGGCGGCGCCAACGACGAGTTCGGTTTCGGCGAACGTCTGCTCGGGCTGACCCGCAACGGCGAGGCCTACATCTTCGCCAAGAACAACATCGTGTTCGACGATGTTCAGGCGGCGGCGGCCGGCAAGCGTGCCTCCGGCGGCGATTATCGCAATCGCGAGTTCGCCGGGGCCTGCTTCGACCCCAGCGGTCGTTTCCTCTTCGTCAACTGTCAGACGCCAGGCATCACCTTTGCCATCTGGGGGCCGTGGCAGCGCGGTTCGCTGTAACGCTCAGTCGGTCGGCACGGCCCTGCGGCGTGGAACCAGCGTCCAGCCCAGGGTCATGCCGGCCGCTGCCAGCAGTACCGCGGCGATTCCGGCCAGTTGCGCAGGCTGCAGGTGATGGCCGAAGGCGATACGGTCGACGAGGATCGCCATGACCGGATAGATGAACGAGAGGGCGCCGGTGATGTGCGTAGGCAGCCGCTGGATCGCTCCGTACATGAGGATGAAGACCACGCCGGTATGCACTACACCCAGCGTGCCGAGCAGGCTCCAGGTGTACAGGTCGCCGGGCAGCTCGGCGAGATTGGCGAACGGTGCCAGCATCAGCATGCCGACCCCGACCTGGATCAACGCGATCAGATGCGGCGGCACGCCGCGCATCGCCTTGGTCATGAGCACCACCAGCGCGTAGCAAAAGGCGGCGCCCAGCGCGAGGGCGAAGCCCAGCAGGTAGTGGTCGCCCAGATAGCTGGCGCTGGGCTTGGCCTGGACGATCGCCAGTACCCCGCCAAAGGCCAGCAGCAGCCAGCCGAACTTGTCGCGCGTCAGCCGCTCGCCGAACAGCAGCGCCGAGAGGGCGACGAGCATGAACGGTTGCGTGTTGTAGACCGCCGTGGCGATCGCGATGGATGCATGCGAGTAGGCGGCGAACAGCAGCAGCCAGTTGAGCACCAGGGCGACGCCGCCGAGCAGCGCCAGCCCCAGCAGGCGCCAGGTCAGGTAGCCGCGCAGCAGGCCGAAGGCGAGGCAGACGGTCAGCAGCACCGGGGCGCCGAGCACGCAGCGCCAGAACACCACATCGACGACCGGCTGGCCGGAGGCGACGACGAACCAGCCGATGGTCCCGGACAACACCATTGCCGCGCTCATGCGCAGCGAACCCTGCATCAGCTCGCTCATGCCTGCCTCCTCTGTCGAACCGGCACGTTAGCGGCGGCGCGGGCCGCGCTCCATGCACAGTCGGCGCTGGATGCGGCCATACAGTTGCAGGCCTAGAGGATGCGCACCTTCAGCGAGCGGCCCTTGATGCGGCCTTCGCTCAACCGGCGCAGCGCCTTGTCGGCCGCGCTGCGCTCGATGGCGACAAAGGTCTGGTAGTCGAACACGGCGATCTTGCCGACCTTGTCGCCGGCAATGCCCGCATCGCCAGTGAGGGCGCCGAGCACATCGCCCGGGCGCAGCTTTTCCTTGCGCCCGGCCGCGATGCACAAGGTGCTCATCGGCGGGCGCAACGGTTCCTCGCTACGCGGCTTCAGGCTGGACAGCGGGTGCCAGACCAGCGGTGCCTGTTGCAGGTGCTCAATGGCTTGCGCACGGTGCGCTTCGGCCGGCGCCACCAGGCTTGCCGCCATACCCTTGCGGCCCGCACGCCCGGTGCGGCCGATTCGATGCACATGTACTTCCGGGTCGCGCGCCAGTTCGACGTTGATGACCAGGTCCAGGGCGTCGATGTCCAGGCCGCGGGCGGCGACATCGGTCGCCACCAGAACCGAGAGGCTGCGGTTGGCGAACATCGCCAGCACCTGGTCACGCTCGCGTTGCTCCATGTCGCCATGCAGCGGTTGCGCGTAGATGCCACGTGCCTCGAGGTAGTCGACCAGCTCCTGGCATTGCTGGCGGGTGAAGCAGAAGGCCACGCAACTCTGCGGGCGGAAGCACTCGAGCAGGCGCATGACCGCCTCCATGCGCTGCTCCGGCGCGATCTCGTAGAAACGCTGCTCGATCTGGCTGTCGTCGTGCAGCGCCTGCACCTCCACGCGCAGGGGCTCGCGCAGAAAACGCGCGGCCAGCTGTTCGACGTCTTCGGGGTAGGTGGCGGAGAACAGCAGCGTTTGCCGGCGCTCGGGAGTCTGCGCGACGATCTCGGCGATGGCGTCGTGAAAGCCCATGTCGAGCATGCGGTCGGCCTCGTCGAGGACCAGCGTATTGAGCCCGTCGAGCCGCAGCGTGGCCTTGCGCAGATGTTCCTGGACGCGACCGGGCGTACCGACGATGACATGGGCGCCGTGCTCGAGCGAACCGATCTGCGGGCCGATCGGCACCCCGCCGCAGAGGGTCAGGATCTTGATGTTGCCCGCAGCGCGCGCCAGTCGGCGCAGCTCCTTGGCGACCTGGTCGGCGAGTTCGCGCGTCGGGCACAGCACCAGCGCCTGGCAGCCGAAGTAGCGCGGGTTCAGGGGCTCGAGCAGGGCGATGCCAAAGGCCGCCGTCTTGCCGCTGCCGGTCTTGGCCTGGGCGATCACATCCTTGCCCTGGAGCATCGGCGGCAGGCTTTGGGCCTGGATCGGCGTCATCTGGCGATAGCCGAGGGCGTCGAGGTTGGCCTGGGTGGCGGCGCGCAGCGGCAGGCTGGAGAAGGAAGAACTGGACACGGCAGGGATTCCGGGCGGAGGGCGCAGTTTAACAGGTCGGTCGGAATGGCCTGCGGCAAACATTCTGTAAAGCGCTTGGCTGAACCCTGCGCGGCAACATGCATCCGAAAGGCATCACTGGCTTTCACGGGAGACCCGTTTTGCTTCGCCTATTGCCTTTCGCTGCCCTCTTGTCTGTCGCCCCGGTCATGGCCGAAGAGCCGCGTCTCTACGGCCGCTACGAAAACATCCGTGTCGAACCGCTGAGCCAGGTGCTGCCGGCGAAGATGGACACCGGCGCCATGACCGCCTCGCTCTCGGCCACCGATATCCAGCGCTTCGAGCGCGACGGCCAGCCCTGGGTGCGTTTCCGCCTGGCCGTGGAGGGCGCCGGTGACACCTGGTACGAGCGCCCGCTGATCGGCTTCAGCGAGATCAAACAGCGCGTCGAGGAGGGCGGTGTCGCGGCCGAGGGTGAGCCGCCGAGGGCCAGGCGCCCGTTGGTGAGCCGCCGAGGGCCAGGCGCCCGTTGGTGAGCCTCGAGCTGTGCATCGGTGACGAGCGGCGTGAGGCACAGGTCAACCTCACCGACCGCTCGCATTTCGACTACCCGTTGCTGATCGGCGCCGAGACCATTCGCGATCTGCAGGCCGCCGTCGATCCGGCGCAGCGCTACACGGCCGGCCGCCCCAGCTGCTAGCCGCGCGGAATCCGTCGCCTCGCACGCAGCCGCCTCGCGCCAGCTCGGCGCGTGCGGCTGCGTGTAGCTGCGCCGACCATCTGGCGCACTGAAAGCAACACTTGTCGATAAGTATTCGCTATCCGCGGCTGCAATGCTTCGGTAATAGAACTTCGCTAAAACTATCCAGGCTTGGTTAATTAATTCACTTCTGGTTGGATGATTTATTTGTTGGCGATATTCGGGTCGGTGAGCTTTATTTATCGATCAGTGCTGGCCGGCAATCATTTTTATTTAATTAAGCCAGAATTAAGGGCGCCATTGAATGCAATGCCGATTTACAGGGTGGCGCGTCCGGGCAGGGCAGCCGCTTCGCTGGCCGGCTGGCGCGGACGGCCGGCGAACGGATGCGGCAGGGCCAGCTAGCAAGAGGATTTGGGCGTGACCGCCGCGTCATTTTTGGCAAATTGCCTGCATCGTCGGCCGGCCGCACAGGGCGCAGGGCCCGAGCAGCCTTTCTATCGCTGCAATCCGGGCTCTTGAGCGGTTCTGGTCAGACTAAAGTCGGGGGTTTCGTTGCCTTGTACACCTTTGTTAGATTCAGGATGTGGGCTTCCTCCACTCGCGAATAACAATAAGGCGGAGAACGGCTATGGCCGAAGATAAAAACAATGCTGCTGCATACTGGAAGGCGAACGTACGCCTCATAACATGGAGCCTCGTAGTCTGGGCTCTGGTCTCCTATGGCTTTGCGATCCTCTTGCGTCCGTTATTGTCCGGCATCCCTGTCGGGGGAACGGATCTGGGTTTCTGGTTCGCTCAACAAGGTTCCATCATCACGTTCATTTTGATCATCTTCCACTACGCGTGGCGGCTGAACAAACTGGACAAGGAATTCGGGGTTGAGGAGTAACCACCATGAGCCAATATTGGATCAACATGCTGTTCGTGGGCGCCTCGTTCCTGCTGTACATCGGGATCGCGGTCTGGGCTCGCGCCGGTTCGACTAAAGAGTTCTACGTCGCCGGTGGTGGCGTTCACCCCGTAACCAACGGAATGGCGACCGCAGCAGACTGGATGTCTGCGGCCTCCTTCATCTCCATGGCCGGTCTGATCGCCTCCGGCGGTTATGCCACTTCCGTCTACCTGATGGGCTGGACCGGTGGCTACGTGCTGCTGGCCATGCTGCTGGCGCCCTACCTGCGCAAGTTCGGCAAGTTCACCGTCCCGGACTTCATCGGCGACCGTTTCTACAGCCGTGGCGCCCGTCTGGTCGCCGTGATCTGTCTGATCCTGATCTCCGTGACCTACGTAATCGGCCAGATGGCTGGTGCCGGTGTGGCCTTCTCGCGCTTCCTGGAAGTCAGCAACTCCGCTGGTATCTGGATCGCGGCGGCAATCGTGTTCGCCTACGCGGTATTCGGCGGCATGAAGGGCATCACCTACACCCAGGTAGCTCAGTACATCGTTCTGATCATCGCCTACACCATCCCGGCGGTGTTCATTGCCATGCAGCTGACTGGCAACCCGATCCCGATGTTCGGCATGTTCGGCACGCACACCGAGTCCGGTATGCCGCTGCTGCAGAAGCTGAACGAAGTCGTCGTCGATCTGGGCTTCTCCGCCTACACCGCTGACGTCGACAACAAGCTGAACATGTTCCTGTTCACCCTGTCGCTGATGATCGGTACTGCCGGTCTGCCGCACGTGATCATCCGCTTCTTCACCGTACCGAAGGTGGCTGATGCTCGTTGGTCCGCTGGCTGGACGCTGATCTTCATCGCCCTGCTGTACCTCACCGCTCCGGCCGTGGCCTCCATGGCGCGCCTGAACCTGGTCAACACCATCTATCCGGAAGGCCCGCAGGCCGAGGCGATTCGCTATGAAGATCGTCCGCAGTGGGTGCAGACCTGGGAACAGACCGGCCTGATCAAGTGGGAAGACAAGAACGCCGACGGCCGTGTACAGATGTACAACGACGCCAACGCCGCCTTTACCCCGACCGCTCAGGAGCGTGGCTGGAACGGCAACGAGCTGACCGTGAACAATGACATCATCGTTCTGGCCAACCCGGAAATCGCCAACCTGCCGAGCTGGGTCATCGGTCTGATCGCCGCGGGTGCCATTGCCGCTGCACTGTCCACCGCTGCCGGTCTGCTGCTGGCCATCTCCTCGGCCATCAGTCATGACCTGATCAAGACCCTCATCAATCCGAAGATCAGCGAGAAGAACGAGATGCTGGCGGCCCGTCTGTCCATGACTGCCGCTATTCTCCTGGCCACCTACCTGGGTCTGAACCCACCGGGCTTCGCGGCGCAGGTCGTGGCGCTGGCGTTCGGTCTGGCTGCATCGAGCCTGTTCCCGGCTCTGATGATGGGTATCTTCTCCAAGCGCGTGAACAGCAAGGGTGCCGTCGCCGGTATGGTGGTCGGTGTGGTAAGTACCGCCGTGTACATCTTCCTGTACCTGGGCTGGTTCTTCATCCCTGGCACCAACAGCCTGGCCAACACGCCTGATCAGTGGTGGATGGGTATCTCTCCGCAGGCCTTCGGTGCCGTCGGTGCGATCCTGAACTTCGCTGTAGCCTATGTCGTATCCATGGCTACCGAGGCTCCGCCGAAGGAGATCCAGGATCTGGTCGAGAGCGTACGTACGCCCAAGGGCGCTGGTGCGGCTGTCAGCCACTAAGCGATAATCCAAGCCGACGTCAGATGCTGCATCTGACCCCCGGTTGAAAGACAAGTCGGGCTTCCTATTGGAAGCCCGATTTTTTTGAAAGGAAGTTGCGTATGTTCTGGCATCTCATTGCTGCGGTCGTCGCTGCCTTCTCGGGTGCGGGGATTGCGCTCCTGTTGCGTACGCTGACTCGCAAGCGTCTGCCGAAGTGGATCATTCCGGCGTTCGCCGGGCTGGGTATGTTCACGTACACGATCTATTACGAGTACACCTGGTTCGGAGCCACCCAGGCGCGCCTGCCGGCCGGCTCGGTCGTGGTCGCCGAGGAAAAGGGCAGCATGTTGTGGCGCCCCTGGACGCTACTGTTCCCCATGCCGCTGGGCTACACGGTGCTCGATGGCGCCAACGCCCAGGTACAGGACACCCCGCAGGGTCGCGTGGGCCGCTTCGTCCTGTATCGCTTCGAAAAGCGGAGCCTGATCGCCACGGTGACAAGTGACAAGTACCAGCTGATCTGCGCCGAGAAGGCCATGTTCCGGCTTAACAACGAAGGCCAGGCAAAGATGGAGAGCCTGACCGAACTGCAGGCCGATGATCCGCTCTACCAGGCGATCTGCGCGGGCGACCGGCCCTAGCGACAGGCCTGTTCCCCCTCCCTGACGCGACGCGCGAGTCGGCCGCCTTGGCCCGACTCGAGGCGGCTGCAGCCAGCCAGTATCAAACGCTTGCGCTGCTTGCCGGCATCACCGCGACATCGATGGCCCAGCGCGCTCAGAACGAGTGCAACGCCGCCTTGCGCGAACGCTGCCAGCACCGGAGGCGATGCGCCAGGTCATCCATCGACTCGAGCCCCATGCGCCGTGCGCGATTCATCAGGATCAGCGCGATCTGCGCTGTGGCCATGGCGTCGGCGGCGGCGTGGTGGCGCTGCGGAATGTCGATGTGGAAGTAATCCAGCCAATGGTCCAGCCCGCCGCGGTGAATCATGGCGTGGGAGAACAGCATCGGGGCCAGGTCGGCCACATCGAGAAAGGCATTCTTGAGGGTGAAACCGAGGTCCTTTTTCAGCGCGCGGGCGAGCATGCGCTGGTCGAAGGGCGCATGGAAGGCGAGGATCACGCTGTCGCCGGCAAACTCCATGAAGCTGAGCAGCGCCTCGGCGGGTGGCAGCCCCCTGGCCAGCTCGCTGGGCGCAATGCCATGGATCAGCACGCTCTCGGTGACCTTGACCTGGCGGTTGAGCGTGCACTCGAACTGCTGCGAGAAATCGATGGCACCGTTCTCGATGACGACCGCACCGATGGAAATGACCAGATCACGCTTGAGGTGCAGCCCGGTGGTTTCCAGGTCGAGCACGACCATCCGCTGCTTTGTCAGGGCCACCGGGCCGATGGGCGCCGGCTGCTTCAAGGCCGCCAGCCGTTCCTGCTGGTCGAGCGTGAGTTTCGGACCGCGAGGCTGGAACCAGGTCATTTTCATAACAGGTAACGCAGCGCCAGGCTGGCCTGCAAGCGCTGCGCCTGGCGGAAGGATTCGCGCAGGATCCGCCGATCAAGGGCGTTGAGCGTGTCGGGATCGAGCCGGTTGGAATAGCTCGCGCCATCGCGCGCCTGCTGCTGATGATGCTGCATGCGGGTCTGCTGGATGAAGTGGTAGGCCTCTTCGTAGGCCGCGCCGTCCTTCTCCTCGATGATGCCCTTCTCGGCGAGCTGGTGCAGACGGTCGAGGGTGTTGCACGCATCGATCCCGTTGGCCAGCGCCAGTAGCCGGGCGCCATCGACGAACGGCGTTAGCCCCTGCACCTTGAGGTCGAGCGTGGCCTTGCCGTCGCCCTTGCGGGTGACGACGAAGTCACGGAAGCGGCCCACCGGGGGGCGGTGGCGCAAGGCATTCTCGGCCATCATGCGTTGGAACAGGCGGTTGTCGGCGATCTCCTCGAGCAGGTCGCGGCGCAGCTGCTCGCAGCCGTCCTCCGGCCCCCAGACGGCGCGCAGGTCGAAGAAGATGGTGCTGCTGAGCAGGTTCTCCGGGGTCGCCTCGCGGATGAACGAGCTGAACCGGCGCCCCCATTCCTGGCGTGACAGGCACAGCTCCGGGTTGCTGGCCATGATGTTGCCCTTGCACAGGGTGAAGCCGCAGGTATCCAGGTCGCGGTTGATGCGCTCGGCCAGCGGCAGCAGCCTGCCGCGGATCAGCGCCGCTTCGGCGGCGTCGCTGGCTTCGAAGAGCATGCCGTTGTCCTGGTCGGTATGCAGCGTCTGTTCGCGCCGCCCCTCGCTGCCGAAGCACAGCCAGGTGAACTCGATGCCCGGATCGCCCAGCTGTTCGATGGCCAGCTCGATCACCCGGCTGACGGTATGGTCGTTGAGCAGGGTGATGATATGAGTGATCTGTGTGGACGAGGCGCCGTGCGCCAGCATGTTGTCGACCAGTTGCTTGATGCGGCTGCGGATAAGTACCAGCGACTCGACCCGATCGGCATGGCGGATGGTCTGCGCCAGGTGCACCAGGTCGACGCGCTGCAGCGAGAACAGGTCGCGCTCGGAGATCACGCCGCAGAGCAGGCCGTTCTTCACCACGCAGACGTGCGCGATATGCCGCTCGGTCATGGCGATCGCCGCATCGAAGGCGGTAGCGTCCGGCGGCAGGTGGAACGGCTCCTGGGTCATGAACGCCGAGATCGGCTGGTCCAGATCGCCTTGCTGCGAGCCGATCACCCGGCGCAGATCGCGCAAGGTGAAGATGCCCAGCGGATGTTTCTCGTCATCGACGATGACGATACTGCCGACATTCTCCGCATGCATCAGCCCGACCGCTTCGCGCAAAGGCAAGGCCGGCGCGCAGGATACCGGATGATGACGGGCCAGCTCGCCGATCGCCGTCTCCAGCGAGTACTGCTCGCCCAGGCTCTCGACGGCGCGCATCTGCGCCTGCTGGTTGACCAGGTCGAGCAGGCTGCTCACCCCGCGCATGGCGAAGTCACGGAACACGTCGGAGGTCGATACCAGCTTGACGAAGGCCGGCTTGCTCAGCAGCAGGCAAAAGGTGTCTTCGGCGGCCAGGTGGGCGGTGCGGGTGGCGCGCTCGCCCATCAGCGCAGCCATGGGGAAGCATTCGCCGACGGTGACCTCGAAGGTCGTTTCGGTGCCACGCTTGGCCGTGTGCGGCCGCTGCCCATGCACGCGGCCCTGCTTGACGATGTAGAAGTATTCGACCACGCCATCATCGGGGGCGATGATGCAGTCGCCTTCGGCGTAAAAGCGCAGTTCGCAGTTCTCCACGAGGTAGGCGAGATGCGGTGCCTCCATCTGGTCGAACGGAGGGTACTTGCGCAGGAACTCCATCGTCCCGTGGACGTTCTGCAGGACCGCGGTCTTTCCGGCCTCGGCGAAGGCATCGGCTTTACTCATGGTTTGCTTCCACTTTTTGTCCATGTTCGGCTGCGGCCCGGCCCGGGCACATTGGACGTAAGTCTAGTCGCCCGTTGGCGGCGCCAGCCTGATCGGAGTCAGTGCGAAGTGCATTGCGTCGGCCCATAAAAAAACCGCCCCGAAGGGCGGTTCTTTCTGCAGCGGCTAGGCGAGTTACAGGCCGTTCTTGGCCTTGAACTCGCGGCGGCGGCGGTGCAGCACCGGCTCGGTGTAGCCGTTGGGCTGCTTGGTGCCTTCGAGGACCAGCTCCAGGGCAGCCTGGAAGGCCACGCTGTTGTCGAAGTCCGGCGCCATCGGGCGGTACAGCGGGTCGCCCTGGTTCTGACGATCGACCACCGGCGCCATGCGCTTGAGGCTTTCGATCACCTGATCCTTCGTCACCACGCCATGGCGCATCCAGTTGGCCACGTGCTGGCTGGAGATGCGCAGGGTGGCGCGGTCTTCCATCAGCGCGATGTCGTTGATGTCCGGAACCTTGGAGCAGCCGACGCCCTGTTCGACCCAGCGAACCATGTAGCCGAGGATGCCCTGCGAGTTGTTGTCCAGCTCGTTGCGCTTTTCTTCCTCGCTCCAGTTGGTGTCTTTTGCCAGCGGGATGGTGAGGATGTCGTCGATCGATGCCTTCTCGCGCTTGGCCAGTTCGGCCTGACGCGCCTGCACGTCGACCTTGTGGTAGTGCATGGCGTGCAGGGTCGCGGCGGTCGGCGACGGGACCCAGGCGGTGTTGGCACCGGCCAGCGGGTGGCCGACCTTCTGCTCGAGCATCGCGGCCATCAGGTCAGGCATGGCCCACATGCCCTTGCCGATCTGCGCGCGGCCCTTGAGGCCACAGGCCAGGCCGACGTCGACGTTGTTGTTCTCGTAGGCGCTGATCCACTTCTCGCCCTTCATCGCCGCCTTGCGCACCATCGGGCCGGCTTCCATGGAGGTGTGGATTTCGTCGCCGGTGCGGTCGAGGAAACCGGTGTTGATGAACACCACGCGCTCGCGCGCTTCCTTGATGCACGCCTTGAGGTTGATCGTGGTGCGACGCTCCTCGTCCATGATGCCCATCTTCAGCGTGTTGCGCGCCAGGCCGAGGACGTCCTCGACGCGGCCGAACAGTTCGCTGGCGAAGGCCACTTCTTCCGGACCGTGCATCTTCGGCTTGACGATGTACATCGAGCCGGTGCGGGTGTTCTTGCGGGTGGTGTTGCCCTTGAGGTTGTGCACCGCGATCAGGCTGGTGAACAGGCCGTCCATGATGCCTTCGGGCACTTCGTTGCCGTCCTTGTCGAGGATGGCATCGTTGGTCATCAGGTGGCCGACGTTACGGATGAACAGCAGCGAGCGGCCATGCAGGGTCAGCTCGCCCTGGCCGTCGGCCTTGGTGTAGACGCGGTCCGGGTTCATCGCGCGGGTGATGCGCTTGCCGCCCTTTTCCAGCTCCTCGACCAGGTCGCCCTTCATCAGGCCGAGCCAGTTGCGGTAGACGACCGTCTTGTCGTCGGCATCGACGGCGGCGATGGAGTCTTCGCAGTCCATGATGGTGGTCAGCGCCGCTTCCATCAGGACGTCCTTCACGCCGGCCGCGTCGGTCTGGCCGATCGGGCTTGCCGGGTCGATCTGGATTTCGAAGTGGATGCCGTTGTTCTTCAGCAGCACGGCCTGCGGGGCGCTGCTATCGCCCTGGAAGCCCTGCAGCTGCGCCGGGTTCTTCAGGCCGGTGGTGCTGCCATCCTTCAGCGAAACGACCAGCTTGCCCGCTTCGATGCGGTAGCCGGTGGAGTCGACGTGCGAGCCGCTTTCCAGCGGCGCGGCTTCATCGAGGAAGGCGCGGGCGTAGGCGATGACCTTGTTGCCGCGGATCTCGTTGTAGCCCGGGCCCTTGGTCGCGCCGTCTTCCTCGGAGATGGCGTCGGTGCCGTACAGGGCATCGTACAGCGAGCCCCAGCGCGCGTTGGCCGCGTTCAGGGCGAAGCGCGCGTTCATGATCGGCACCACCAGCTGCGGGCCGGCCATGTGGGCGATCTCTTCGTCGACGTTCTCGGTGGTGGCCTGGAAGTCCTCGGCCTCGGGCAGCAGATAGCCGATCTCCTGGAGGAAGGCCTTGTAGGCGGCGGCATCGTGGGCCTGGCCGGCGCGGGCCTGGTGCCAGGCGTCGATCTTGGCCTGCAGTTCGTCACGCTTGGCGAGCAGGGCGCGGTTCTTCGGGGCCAGGTCGTGGATGACGCGGTCGGCGCCGGACCAGAAGGCGGCGGCATCGATGCCGGTACCGGGAATCGCTTCGTTGTTCACGAAGTCGTACAGGACTTTGGCGACCTGCAGGCCACCGACTTGAACGCGCTCAGTCATTACTCGCCTCTCTTGGTTCTTTTATCCAAACGGACAAAACATTTCTTGTAGTCCGGGTCGGCGGATACTACATGAAGCCGCTGCGAAAAGCAGTCCGCCGTCGGTAGCGCAACGCCCGGCCAGGCGCGCTGGGCTGCTATACCTATGAGGCCCTTTTTTCCCGAGCCAAGGAGCCCCCGATGGACCATCTCGTGCTTACCGTCATCGCCCAGGATCAGCCCGGACTCGTCGAGCGCCTGGCGCAGTGCGTCGCCGCTCACGGTGGCAACTGGCTGGAGAGCCGTATGTCGCGCATGGCCGGGCAGTTCGCCGGCATTCTGCGCGTGGCCGTGCCGCCGGAAGCGCACGCCGACCTCAGTGCGGCGCTGCAGGCGCTGCAGGCGCAGGGCATTCGCGTGCTGCTGGCGCCCAGCGGCACGGAGCCGGCCCCCGGCTGGCAGCAGATTCAGCTGGAACTGGTCGGCAACGACCGCCCGGGCATCGTGCGCGACATCACTCGCCTGCTGGCCGAACACGGCGTCAACCTGGAAAGCCTGGACACCGATGTGCTGCCGGCGCCAATGAGCAGCGAACTGCTGTTCCACGCCGACGCCCGGCTGGCGGTGCCGCCGGGGCTGGCGCTGGATCAGCTGCAGCAGCGCCTCGAGACCCTTGCCGACGACCTGATGGTCGAGCTCAGCCTGCAGCCGGCCGAGTGACCGGCGCCCGGCGCATCAGCCGCCAGGTGTCGATGCTGTAGACGGCGAGCCCGGTCCAGATGAAGAAGAACGCCACCTGGCGTTCGGCCGGGAACGGCTCGTCGAACAGCTGCACGGCGAGAATCAGCAGCAAGGTCGGGGTGATGTACTGCAGGAAGCCCAGCGTCGAGTAGGGCAGGTGGCGCGCCGCGGCGTTGAAGCACAGCAGCGGCACCAGGGTCACCGGTCCGGCAGCCATCAGCCAGAGCGCTTCGGGCGTGGTCCAGAAGGCCGGCTCGGTGCTCGGCCCGCTGCCGAACAGCAGCAGCCAGCCGAGCGCCACCGGCAATAGCAGCCAGGTCTCGACCACCAGCCCCGGCAGCGCCGCCACCGGCGCCTGCTTGCGCAGCAGACCATAGGTGCCGAAGCTCAGCGCCAGTGCCATGGAAACCCAGGGAAACTCGCCCAGGCGCAGTAGTTGCAGACAGACTCCGGTGGCGGCCAGGCCGACCGCCACCCACTGCAACGGGCGCAGGCGCTCGCGCAGGATCGCCAGCCCGAGCAGCACGTTGACCAGCGGATTGATGTAGTAGCCCAGACTGGCCTCGACCATGTGGCCATGGTTGACCGCCCAAACATAAATCAGCCAGTTGGTGGCGATCAGCAGGCTGGAGATCGCCAGTACGCCGATGCGCCGTGGATGCTCGAGCAGCTCGCGCAGCCAGCCGGGGTGGCGCCAGAGCAGCAGCACCAGGGTGCCGAACAGCGCCGACCAGATCGCCCGCTGGGTGACGATCTCCAGTGCGGCGAAGCGCTCGATGGACTTGAAGTACAGCGGGAACATGCCCCAGATGCCGAAGGTGACGAGCCCCAGCAGGTAGCCTTTACGCAGATCGGCGGTTGCCATGAGAGCCTTCTCGGGCAGCGGAAAAGCCGTTCATTGTGCGCCTTTGTCGCAGGCGGAGGAAGCGTCCGCCGGCAAACACCGGCGGCCCCGACACGCTGTCGAACCCCTGCGGCGCGGTTCGACGGAACGCCGGGCTGGTCGCGCTCGTCTCACCTTCATCATTCACTCGTCCGACAGGCCTGGAGATAGACCATGACCCTCGAGAACAGAGTCGCGCTGGTGACCGGCAGCACCCAGGGCATCGGCCGCGGTATCGCGATACGGCTGGCGCAGGCCGGTGCAGACGTGGTGATCAACGGCCGCGACGATGACGAGGATGCACGTGAAAGCGCCGAGCGGGTGCGTGCCGAGGGCCGTCGCGCCTGCGTGCTGGCTGCCGATGTGGCTGACGCCGAGCAGTGCCGCTGGCTGATCCGCGAAGCGGTGGCGCAGATGCGCCGGCTGGACATCCTGGTCAACAATGCCGGCATCCAGAGGCATGCGCCCTTCCTCGAGGCCAGCGAAAGCGACTTCGACCAGGTGCTCGGGGTGAACCTGCGCGGGCCGTTCTTTCTGTCCCAGGCGTTCGCCCGGCACGTGCGCGAGGTCGGCCATGGCGGGCGCATCATCAACAACAGTTCGGTTCACGAAGAGCTGCCGCACCCGAACTTCAGCAGCTATTGCGCGAGCAAGGGCGGGCTGAAAATGCTCATGCGCAACCTCGCGGTCGAACTGGCGCCGCTGGGCATTACCGTCAACAACATCGCTCCGGGCGCCATCGAAACACCGATCAACAGCGCGTTGATGCAGCAGCCGGAGAAACTCGCCGGCCTGCTCGACAACATCCCTGCGCGGCGGCTCGGACAGCCGCGAGACGTGGCCGGCGCGGTAGCCTTTCTGGCCTCGCCCGAAGCCGACTACATCACCGGGGCTACACTGGTGATCGATGGCGGCCTGCTTTGGAATTACAGCGAGCAATGACCGAAAGCGATTCCTCTCACCCCTTCGCCCATGATCTCTCGACGGTCTCGGCGGCCGACACGCTGTCGCCGGCCGATCGTTACCAGGAGCTGTTCGTCGCCGTGCAGATGCAGCGGGTCTTCGCCGACAGCAAGACCTTCGTCGACTGCGCACCGCGGCGTCACCCGGAGGAGATTCTCGAGGACTATCGCGCCTGTACCGGCACACCGGGCTTCGACCTGGCGCGCTTCGTCGCCGAGAACTTCAGCCTCTACCAGTTGCCGCACAAGGCTTTTGTCGCCAACCCGGACGACAGCCTGAGCGAACACATCGACCGCCTCTGGCCGGTGCTGACCCGCCATCCGCGCGAACATCCGCCGTACTCCTCGCTGCTGCCCTTGCCCTACGACTATGTGGTGCCCGGCGGCCGCTTCACCGAGCTGTACTACTGGGACTCGTACTTCACCATGCTCGGCCTGGACGAAAGCGGGCATTGCGAGCTGCTGCGCGCCATGGCGGACAACTTCGCCTACCTGATCGACACCTACGGCCATGTGCCCAACGGCAACCGCACCTATTACCTGGGGCGTTCGCAACCACCGGTGTTCGCGCTGATGACCGACCTCTTCGAGGAAACCGGCGTGCACCGCGCCAGCAACTACCTGCCGCAGCTGCGCAAGGAGCACGCCTTCTGGATGCACGGCGGCGAGGGGCTGCAGCCCGGCCAGGCGCACCGGCGCTGCGTGCGGCTGGCCGACGGCAGCCTGCTCAACCGCTACTGGGACGAACGCGACACGCCGCGCGAGGAGTCCTACCGCGAGGACGTGGAAACCGCGGGTCGCTCCGCTCGCCCGCACTACGAGGTCTACCGCGATCTGCGGGCCGGCGCCGAGTCGGGCTGGGATTTCTCCTCGCGCTGGCTCGACGACCCTTACCGGCTCGACAGCATCCGCACCACCTGCATCCTGCCCGTGGACCTCAATGCCTTTCTCTACAAGCTCGAACGGCAGATCGCCCGCCTCAGCGCGGTACGCGGCCAGCATGCCTGCGCCGAGGTGTTCGCCACACAGGCCGAGACGCGCCGCCAGGCGATGGATCGCTACCTCTGGAGCGACACCCGCGGGGCCTATTTCGACTATGACTGGGTGCGTCGGCAGCCGCGCGACAACCTGACCGCCGCCACGCTGGTGCCGCTGTTCGTCGAGCTGGCCAATGGGCACCAGGCGGCGCGGGTGGCTGACATCGTGCGGCAGCGCCTGCTGGCGCCGGGCGGTCTGCGCACTACCGAGGTGCTCGGTAGCGGCGAGCAGTGGGACAGCCCCAACGGCTGGGCGCCGCTGCAATGGATGGCCATCCGCGGGCTGCAGCGCTACGGCCACCAGTCGCTGGCGCTGGACATCGAGCAGCGCTGGCTGACGATCGTCAGCCACCTGTTCGAACGCGAGAACAAACTGGTGGAGAAATATGTGCTGCGCCCCTGTACCGAACATGCCGGCGGCGGCGAATACCCCCTGCAGGACGGCTTTGGCTGGACCAACGGCGTGACCCGCAAGCTCATGCAGGAAGACCCGCTGCACCGGGCCAACCGCTGCCGCGCAGGGCGCTGCGAACTCGACGATCAGCCGCGGCGGTAGGTCAGCAGGACGATGGCGCACACCACGATCAACCCGCCGACGAGCTGGATCGGCTCCAGCGCCTGCCCCAGCAGCAGCCAGCCGAGCAGCAGCGTGGCCAGCGGCTCGACATTCAGGGCTGGCGCGTTGGCTGGCATGTCCAGCCGCGGCATGCTGACGAAAAGGGTGGTGAAACCGGTGCCGTAAAGCACCACCAGCGCCGCCAGGCCGTACCAGCCGGCCGGCTCGCGCGGCAGAGTCAGGCCGCCGGGCAGCAGTTCGACGGCACCGGCGAGGCTGGCGGCAATGAACACCACCAGCATGGTCAGCATGCTGCGCACCGGGCCGCGCACTGCCGAGAGCTTGCGGTCGGTGACCCAGAGCGCGCTGGCGAAGGCCAGCGCGGCGCAGAAGGCCAGCAGCACGCCCGGCAGCCAGCCGGCCTCGGTGGGCTGCGCGCCGAGCACCCGCCCGGGCACGTCGAGCACCAGCAGCAGGCCGAAGACGATCAGGCTCATCAACGAGAGCGTCCGCGCGGTTGGCCGCGGCCCGCCGAGCAGCCAGCTCAGCAGCGCCAGCAGCAAGGGGAAGACGTTCGCCACCAGCAGCGCCACCGCGACCGGGATGCGCGCTACCGCCGAGTACAGGCAAAGGCTCTGCAGCGCGATGAGCAGGCCCAGCAGCAACTGCCAGCGCGCGGTGGCTCCCGGCAGACGCAGCGGTTCGCGGCGCGACAGCACGATGATCGCCAGCACCAGCAGGGTGCCGCCGGAGCGCAGCATCACCGCCAGCAGCACGCCGGCGCCATGGTCGAACGCCAGCCGGGCGGCGACATGGTTGGCGCCGAGGATGCAGCCCAGGCACAGCAGCAGGCCGACGGCCAGATGGCGCGGTAGCGGTACGACGGAGGGGGAGCCGGGCAGGGACATGGGTCTCTCGTGGCTGGGCAGAAAAAAAGCCGACGTCAGCCGGCCCGTGTCAGTGGACGCCGGTCAGGGACGTACGTAGGGATTGCCGGCGATTGGCGAGAGATCCAGTCGGCCCTTCTCGACGAAGCGCTGCGTGCCGAACAGGCCGCCGGCGAGCTTGCCGCGCAGTACGTAGGGGACTTCGTCCATGCCGATATGCTCGGCCAGGCCGAGTGCCTGGCGCGCCACGGAAAACGCCGAGATGCTCACCGGCACCTGCAGCAGCGCTTCGCCGAAACGCGGCACCGTGCCCTGCTGGTCGCTCACCCCGCTGGCCAGGCTGCGGCCGTTGACCTCCAGCGACAATGCCACGCCGTTGTAGTCGATCGGCGTGGTGTTGGGGTTCTGCAGGCGCAGCTTGACCAGGAAGCGTACCTCCAGGCCTTCGCCCGGAAGTGGCTCGATGCCGGCGACCTGCACCGCCAGCGGGTCGCGCGCGGAGAACAGCGCGCAGGAGGTGAGCGACATTGCGAGCAGCAGAAGGGCCAGCAGCCGCAGCGGTGCCCGGCAGATGGCGGTGTGAATCGGCGGCATGCGGGTTCCTCGTGGCGAAGGGAGACAAGGATAGACGAGCGCGGCCGCTGGCCTGAACCCCCGGCGCGCTACTCTCTCTGAGTTAGAAGGCCAATTCGATCGCCAGTGCCAAGAGCAGGAGTCCGCGATGCGTATCCATCATCTGAACTGCGGTTGCATGTGCCCCCTCGGTGGCGCGTTGTTCGACGGTTTCAGCAAGGGGCTGACCGCCAGCCTGGTGTGTCACTGCCTGCTGATCGAAACCGACCATCACGGCCTGGTGCTGGTCGACACCGGCTTCGGCCGCTGCGACGTGCTCGAGCCGCGCCGGCGTCTGAGCGGCCTGTTCCGCGTGCTGAACAACATTCGCCTGGATCAGCGGCTGACCGCGATCGAGCAGGTCAGGCAGCTGGGCTTCGCCGCCGAGGATGTGCGCCACATTCTCCTGACCCACCTGGATTTCGACCACGCCGGCGGCCTGGAGGATTTTCCCGAGGCGCAGGTACACGTACTGCAGCGCGAGATCGATGCCGCCCGCGGCACTCACAGCTTTCTCGGCCATCGCCGCTATCGGCCTGCGCAATGGGATCAGGTCCGTCACTGGCAGTTCTACGAGCCCGGCGGTGATCTGTGGTTCGGTTTCCAGGCGGTGCGCCAGTTGCGCGGCCTGCCACCCGAGCTGGCGCTGATCCCGTTGACCGGCCATACCCACGGCCACGCCGGCGTCGCCGTGGATACCGGCGCGGGCTGGCTGCTGCATGCCGGCGACGCCTATTTCTATCGCGAGGAGGTCGGCCAGGCCGAGCCGCGCTGCACGCCCGGGCTGCGCTTGTACCAGCGCCTGATGGAGGTCGAGCGCACCGCACGGTTGGCCAACCAGAATCGCTTGCGCATGCTGTCGCTCGAGCACCGCGACGAGGTGCAGCTGTTCTGCAGCCACGATGCGCTGGAGTTGCAACGCATGCAGGCCAAGGCCTCTTGAGCGCGGCGCAGGTGATGCGCTGGGTGCGCTGGACCGGGCTGCTGGCCTGCTCGCTGGCAGCGCTCGGTTATCTGGCCCAGGGCCGCTACGATCTCGCCGGAGTGTTCGCGTCGCTCGCCGTGCTGTCGTGGATCAACATTCGCCGCAAGCGCGACGAGACCGGTGCCCGAAAGGAGTAGCACCGGCGACGTGCGACTTTCCGCCAATGGTCGTAGCCGCGGCCGTCTGGGACAGTGCGCGGGCCAGGCCTGCCTGGCGTGTCGGCGCTCACGAGGCGGCCGGCATCGGCGTCCGATTCGCTGCGATGTTGCAGTCGCTCGGCGTCTCTTCCTCTCGCGTCCATGACGCACAGACGGCTCACACAGCCGTTGCGGCCTGACGATCGCTGCCCATCGGTGGCGATCGCCGTTTCGCCGCTCTCCCGCTCCGCTGGTGGGTGGAACCCGCCGCCGCCCGGGCAGGTCGATTGTTGCGCAGGCTCCTGGCGAGCCGAATTCGACTGACGGAGACTCTGATGGACCTGATCCGCATCATCATCGCGATACTGCTGCCGCCGCTTGGCGTGTTCCTGCAGGTCGGCTTTGCCGGCGCGTTCTGGCTGAACATTCTGCTGACTTTGCTCGGCTACCTGCCGGGCATCATCCACGCGGTCTGGATCATCGCCCGCCGCTGAGGCCAGCGGCCGGTAACCGCCGGCCCGCTCGGGAAAAACCATCCGCACCCTGCAGTGGCGCTGCCCGGCAGGGTGCTTTTGTGCTCGGCCGGGTGGCCGTGTAAAGTCGAACGCTTTTCGCCGCGGAACCAAACGCGCGCGCAACACTCAAGAACAGGCCGGAAACGGAGCGCCATGATCGTGCCCACGCACGACGGCCGATGCAGGCTGCATCGGCTGGTGAAATGGCTGCCGGAAAGGAAACCAGATGAGCGATTCCTTCGTCGATCAGAGCAACTTCAAGCGCATCCTCAACCGCAACGTGACCGTTCCGCTGGGCTTCGGTTTTCTTAGCGCGTTTTTCTTCTGCGCCATCGTCTATTACCTGTTGAGCGTGAGTCATTGGGTCGAGCGTTCGGTGCAAGGCGTGGCCTACGCCCACGAGGCGCAGAAGATGCTCAACGACATCGAAGCCTCGATGCGCGGCTATCTGATCGCCGGCCAGGCGCCTTTCCTCGAGCCCTACCAGCGCGAACTGCCGCTGTTCGAGGAACAGCTGAACCTGATGCGCGACTATTCGAAGGACAACCCCGAGCAGCTGGCGCGCGTCGAGCGCATCGCGATGCTGCATGGGCAATGGCTGACCTTTTCCGAAGAGGTGATCGGCCGGCGCAGCCAGGGGCAGCCGGTGGTCGAGGCGGTGCAGAGCAAGCGCGGCCTGGAATTGAAGGAAGAACAGCGCCGCCTGCTCAATGATTTCATCGCCCGCGAGCGGCAGATCCGTGCCGACCGCACCGATGTCTCGGAGGTGGTGACCACCGCGCTGATCGGCGGTTTCCTGCTGTTCAGCCTGATCTTCAGCGGCCTGCTGGTGTATTCCGGGCGGCGCGACCTGCTGACGCTGTCACGGACCTATTCCGAGTCGCTGGAAAGACAGAAGGCCCATGCCGCCGACCTGGAGAAGCAAGCCTGGTATCGCACCGGCCAGTCGCAGCTCAGCGACGCGATCATCGGCGAGCTGACCCTGCCGGCGCTGGGCCAGGGCATTCTCACCTTTCTCTCGCGCTACCTGGAGGTGGCCGTCGGTGCGCTCTACGTTGTCCAGGATGGCAAGCTGCAGCGGGTCGCCGAATTCGCCTACGAGGCCGACCAGCTGGAGCGCAACCGGACGCTGGAGATGGGCGTCGGTCTGGTCGGTCAGGCCGCGCTGGAGCGGCGCCCGATCGCGCTCGAACAACTGCCGGCGGACTATCTGAAGGTGAACTCGGCGCTGGGCGCCACGGCGCCACGCTCGGTACTGATCGCCCCGGTCGAGGACAGCGGCATGCTCAATGCGGTGATCGAGCTCGGCTTCCTGCGCCCGCTGCGTGAGCAGGACTGCGAGCTGCTGCGGCGCATCGGCAGCAGCATCGGCTCGGCCATCGAGGCGGCGCGCTACCGCCAGCGCTTGCAGAAGGTGCTGGCCGAGACGCAGCAGCTCAATGAAGAGCTGCAGGTTCAGCAGGAGGAGCTGCGGGCGGCGAACGAGGAGCTCGAGGAGCAATCCAGCGCGTTGCGCGAGTCGCAGGCCCATCTCGAGGAGCAGCAGGCCGAGCTCGAGCAGACCAATGAGCAGCTGGCCGAGCAGGCCGACATCCTGGCTCGCCAGCGCGACGAGATGGACGAGAAGAACAACCGCCTGCGCGAGGCGCAGCTGATGCTCGAGGAGCGGGCCGAAGAGCTGCAGCGGGCCAGCCGCTACAAGTCCGAGTTTCTCGCCAACATGTCGCACGAGCTGCGCACGCCGCTGAACAGTTCGCTGATCCTTGCCAAGCTGCTGGCCGACAACCCCGAGGGCAACCTCAGCGACGATCAGGTGCAGTTCGCCCGTTCGATCTACTCGGCGGGCAACGACCTGCTGGCGCTGATCAACGACATCCTGGACATCGCCAAGGTCGAGGCCGGCAAGCTCGACGTGCATGCCGAACTGACCCTGCTGCCGCGCCTGGCCGACGGCCTGCGCAGCCTGTTCCTGGCGCAGGCGCTGGAGAAGTCTCTGGCGTTCGAGGTCACGCTGGCCGAAGGCCTGCCGGACGGCCTCTACACCGACCGGCAGCGGCTCGAACAGATACTCAAGAACCTCCTGGCCAACGCCTTCAAGTTCACCGAGCAGGGGCAGATCACCCTGCGGATCGCCCCGGCGGCCGGCGGCCAAGTGGCGTTCAGCGTCAGCGACACCGGCATTGGCATCCCGCCCGAGCAACAGGAAGCCATCTTCGAGGCCTTCCGCCAGGCCGACGGCACCACCAACCGGCGCTATGGCGGCACCGGCCTGGGCTTGTCGATCTCCCGCGAGCTGGCGCAGCTGCTCGGCGGCACCATCGAGGTGCAGAGCCAGCCCGGTGCCGGCAGCACCTTTACCCTGCTGCTGCCGGAACAGTACCAGCCGCGGGTCGGCGAGCAGCCGGAACAGGCGCCCGTGCCGCCGGCCCCCGCAGCGCCCGCGCGCCTGCCGATCAATCCCCCGGCGCCGGCGGCGGAACCTGCCATCCTGCCGCCACCGGTCAGCGAGGCGCTCGCCGACGACCGTGACGCCTATCCGTTCGACGGCCGGGCGGTACTGATCATCGAAGATGAGCCGCAGTTCGCCGGCATCCTGCGCGACCTGGCGCACGAACTCGGCTACAGCTGCCTGCTCGCGCAGAATGCCGATGCCGGCTTCGAGGCGGCCGAGCGCTACCGGCCCGACGCCATCCTGCTGGACATGCGTCTGCCGGACCATTCCGGGCTGACCGTGCTCGAGCGGCTCAAGGAAAATCCGGCGACCCGCCACATCCCGGTTCACGTGGTCTCGGTCGAGGACCGCAAGGAGGCGGCGATGCAGATGGGCGCGGTCGGCTATGCGCTCAAGCCGACCACCCGCGAGGAGCTCAAGGATGTGTTCGGCCGCCTGGAGGCCAAGCTGTCGCAGAAGGTCAAACGCATCCTGCTGGTCGAGGACGATGCCCGCCAGCGCGATAGCGTGTCGCGGCTGATCGAGGACGTGGACGTCGAGATCACCGCGGTGGAATTCGGCGCCCAGGCGCTGGAGCGGCTGCGCGATACGGTGTTCGACTGCATGATCATCGACCTCAAGCTGCCGGACATGGACGGCAGCGAACTGCTCGAGCGCATGGCCCGCGAGGAAATCTGCTCGTTCCCGCCGGTGATCGTCTATACCGGGCGTAACCTGACCCGCGACGAGGAGGCGGCGCTGCTCAAGTACTCGCGCTCGATCATCATCAAGGGCGCGCGCTCGCCGGAGCGCCTGCTCGACGAGGTCACGCTGTTCCTGCACAAGGTCGAGTCGGACATGCCGCCCGAGCGCCAGCGCATGCTCAAGAGCGCGCGCAGCCGCGAGAAGGCCTTCGAGGGCCGCAAGATCCTGGTGGTGGACGACGACGTGCGCAACGTCTTCGCCCTGACCAGCGCACTGGAGCAGAAGGGCGCACTGGTGGAAATCGCCCGCAATGGCCGCGAGGCCATCGACCGGCTGCAGCACGATGGCACCATCGACCTGGTGCTGATGGACATCATGATGCCGGAGATGGACGGCTTCGCGGCCACCGAGGAGATACGCAAGGACCCGCGGCTGGCCAAGCTGCCGATCATCGCGGTGACCGCCAAGGCGATGAAGGACGATCAGGACCGCTGTCTGCGCGCGGGTGCCAACGACTATCTGGCCAAACCGATCGACCTCGATCGGCTGTTTTCGCTGATCCGCGTCTGGCTGCCGAAGGTGGAGCTGCTCTGAAATGCCCGACCGCACCATGGAGATCGAGCTCAAGCTGCTGATCGAGGCGATCTACCTCAAGTACAGCTACGACTTTCGCGAGTACTCGGCCGCCTCGATGAAGCGCCGCGTGCTGCTGGCGCTGCGGCAGATGCGCTGCGAGAACGTGTCCGAGCTGCAGCGGCGCATTCTCTATGACGCGACGGCGTTCATGGAGCTGCTGCAGTACCTGACGATCCCGGTCAGCGACATGTTCCGCGACCCCGGCTATTTCCTCGCGCTGCGCGAGCAGGTGGTGCCTCTGCTACGCACCTATCCGTCGCTGAAGGTGTGGGTGGCCGGGTGCAGCACGGGCGAGGAGGTCTATTCGCTGGCGATCCTGCTGCGCGAGGAAGGCCTGCTCGAGCGCACCATCCTCTACGCCACCGATATCAATCCGCAGTCGTTGGAGCGCGCCCGCCAGGGAATCTTCCCGATCAAGCACCTGCGGCAGTACACCGAGAACTACCAGCGCGCCGGCGGCAAGCGCAGCTTTGCCGATTACTACACCGCCGCGTATGACTCGGCGATCATGGACAAGAGCCTGAAGGAAAATGTCACCTTCGCGGACCACAGCCTGGCGACCGACAGCGTATTCTCCGAAACCCAGCTGATTTCCTGCCGCAACGTACTGATCTATTTCAATAAACCGCTGCAGGATCGGGCCTTTGGCCTGTTTCACGAATCGCTTTGCCACCGTGGCTTCCTCGGGCTGGGCAGCAAGGAGACCGTCGAGTTCTCCGGTTGCGCCGATCTCTACGAGCCTTTCGACAAGCAGGAGCGGATCTTCCGCAAGCTATGAACCGCGTGATCGTCGCCTCTCTCGCCGGCCGTGAGCCGCCCCTCGAAGCCGTGGTCATCGGTACCTCGGCCGGTGGTCTGGCGGCGCTCAGCCGCCTGGTCAGCGGGCTGAGCAGCCACTTTCCGCTGCCGATCCTGGTGGTCCAGCACGTACCGGCCGGCACACCGACGCAGCTTGCCGAGATCTTTCAGCGCAAGACCGGGCTGCGGGTCAAGGAAGCCGACGAAAAGGAGGCACTGCGGCCGGCAACGCTGTATTTTGCTCCCCCCGGCTATCACCTGCTGCTCGAGAGCGACCGCAGCCTCTCGCTGAGTCAGGATGACGCCGTGCATTTTTCCCGTCCGTCGATCGACGTGCTGTTCGAATCGGCGGCCGACGCCCTGGGTCCCGCATTGCTTGGCATCCTTTTGACCGGTGCCAACGAGGATGGCGCCGCCGGCCTGGCGGCGATCCATCACGCCGGTGGTCTGACCATCGTTCAGGATCCTGCCGAGGCCGAGGTCGACACCATGCCTCGTGCCGCACTCCAGCGCTTCGCGCCGGATTACCTACTGCCCCTGCGCGACATCCACCAGCTGTTGCGCGAACTGGAGTGACCGATGCCCGACCACACCGTTGAGGCAAACCTGCTGATCGTCGACGACCTGCCGGAGAACCTGCTGGCACTGGGCGCCCTGCTGCAGATGCCGGGCATTCGCGTGCACCAGGCCGAATCGGCCGAACAGGCGCTCGAGCTGCTGCTCAGGCACGAGTTCGCCCTGGCCATTCTCGACGTGCAGATGCCGGGCATGGACGGCTTCCAGCTGGCCGAACTGATGCGCGGCACCGAGCGCACCAAGCAGATCCCCATCGTCTTCGTCAGCGCCGCCGGGCGCGAGCTGAACTACGCCTTCAAGGGCTACGAGAGCGGGGCGGTGGACTTCCTGCACAAGCCGCTGGATGCCCATGCGGTGCGCAGCAAGGTCAGCGTGTTCGTCGATCTGTACCGCAGCCGCAAGGCGCTTTCGCGTCAGCTCGAGGCGCTGGAAAAGAGCCGCCGCGAGCAGGAGGTGCTGCTCGATGAACTGCGCAGCACCCAGGCCGAGCTGGAAAGCGCCATCCGCATGCGCGATGACTTCATGTCGATCGTCTCGCACGAGCTGAAGACGCCGCTCAACACGCTGATCCTCGAGGTGCAGCTGCGCCGGATGCAGCTGGCACGCAACAACTTCGCGGCGTTCACCGAGGACAAGCTGCGCAGCATGGTCGACAAGGACGAGCGCCAGGTACAGAGCCTGATCCGCCTGATCGACGACATGCTGGATGTCTCGCGCATCCGCACCGGCAAGCTGTCGATCCGCCCGCACGAGGTCGATCTGGTCGGCCTGGTGGGCAACGTGGTGGAAAACTTCGCCCCGCAGATGGAGGCCAAGGGCTGCAGCCTGCAGTACCAGCAGTGCGAGCCGATCGTCGGGGTCTGGGACGGGTTCCGTATCGAACAGGTGGTGGCCAACCTGCTGACCAATGCGATGCGCTATGGCGCCGGCAAGCCGGTGCAGGTGAGCGTATCGCGAGTGCCGGACGGCGCCTGCATCCAGGTCCGCGATCACGGCATCGGCATCAGTGCGAAAAGCCTGTCGCGCATCTTCCAGCAGTTCGAGCGTGCCGAGGGCAGCGAGTGCAGTGCCGGGCTCGGGCTCGGGCTGTACATCGCCGAACAGATCGTCAAGGCCCATGGCGGGCGGATTCAGGTGGAAAGCGAGGAGGGCAAGGGTTCGCTGTTCAGGGTGACCCTGCCGGTCTAGTGCTCGCCGCGGTCGTTCCCCGGCCAGCGGCAAAGCCGCGCCACCGGACGGGCCCGGTGACGCGGCGCGGGTCAGACGATCGGCGCGCGCCAGTCGTCCGAGCCGGAGGTGCCGGAGACCTCGTGGGTCCAGACGATCTTGCGGTAGGTGAAGTAGACGTCTTCCAGATGCGTGAAGTGCGCCATGTTCGGGTCCTGGCAGTTCGGCATGCGCGACTGCACGTCAACGATCACCGCATCTTCCAGTTCGATGGTGTAGTAGTGCTCTTGGGTTCCGGTGGCCGAGGTGCGGTACCACTCCAGGCGGCACTTGGACAGGCGCTCGCCGGAGGTCAGGGCGTTGAAGATCAGCGGCGACGACTTGTCGAACACCTTGGTGATCATCAGCGGCTTGTGCACGCGCTGGCCGGTGGGCTGGCCCGACTGCGGGTCGCGCGGGATGATGACCTGATGCTGAAAGGCCTGCACCAGGATCTGGTCTTCGTGTCCTTCCTGGAAAATGTTGCCGACCGAGTCCTCGGTAAAGGTGCCAGCCGTGATCAGGCCTTGCTTGGTGCCTTCGAGGGACAGGTACGCGGGTGTTGGCATGAGTGCTCTCCTTGCTTGTGGGGTCGTTGCCAGAGTGGCGAAAAGACCCAGTCAAGTGTCATGCCTGTTTGAAAAATCGCATATATATCAGTTGCTTAGGCTTTTTGTGTCGAGGCGGCTGCGCGCCTGCTGTGCAGCGCTTCGCATGTCATTGTGCAAGCCATTGCGCAGCGGCGGCGGAAAGCTGCGCACATGGCCGTCACCCCGCGCCGGGCGGCGCTGGCGGCCGTTTTTCGGGGCCGGCGACGGGGTCGGTTGCGCAACAACTGGCACAGTCAGGATGAGCAGCTGATCGCCAGATGCTTGCCCCACTCCGGTGGTGGTTCGGCGTAGCGCTCACGGCCGGGCTGCTCGTCGAACGGGCGGCTGAGTACCTCGTGCAGCTCGCGCACCGGCGCGTAGTCGCCACGTTCGGCAGCCTCGATCACCTGCTGGGCCAGATAGTTGCGCAGCACGTAGCGCGGGTTGACCGCGTGCATGCGCGCCTGGCGCGAGGCCTGGTCGAGCTGCCCCTCGGCGGCCACGCGGGCGCGATAGGCCTCGGCCCAGCGGTCGAACCCGCTGAGGTCGACGAAGTCCTCGCGCAGCCGTCGCAGCGCCTGCTCCGGCTCGCTGTCGCCGAGTTCGCGGAAGAATCGGGTGTAGTCCACGTGGCTGCCCTGCATCAGCCCGAGCAGTGTCTGCACCAGCGCCTTGTCGGCTTCCTCGGCACGGGTCAGGCCCAGGCGGCGGCGCATCAGGTCGAGCCACTGCGCCTCGTAGAGCGGCAGGAACAGCGCCATGGTCTCCTGCAGCGCGGCGACCTCGACGAAGGGAGTCAGGGCCTGCGCCAGCGCGGCGAGGTTCCAGTGGGCGATCGGCACCTGGTTCTCGAAGGCGTAGCGTCCGGCATCGTCGGAGTGATTGCAGATGAAACGCGCATCGAAATCATCGAGAAAGGCGTAGGGCCCGAAGTCGAAGGTGATGCCGAGAATCGACATGTTGTCGGTGTTCATCACCCCGTGGCAGAAGCCGTAGGCCTGCCAGTAGGCGATCAGCGTCGCGGTGCGTTCGAGCACCTCGCGGAAGAACGCCCGATACGGTTCGGGATGTTCCAGGCACTCGGCGAAGTGCGCGCCGAGCACGTGGTCGAGCAGATCGCGCAGGGCGTCGTGCTGGCGCGTGTAGTAGAAGAATTCGAAGTGGCCGAAGCGCACATGGCTCTGCGCCAGGCGCAGCAGCATGGCGCCGCGTTCGGGGCGCTCGCGGTAGACCGGCGTGCTCGAGGAGGTCACGCACAGCGCCCGGCTGCTGGGGATGCCCAGCGCGTGCAGGTGCTCACTGGCGAGAAACTCGCGAATCGATGAACGCAATACGGCACGGCCGTCGCCCATGCGCGAGTAGGGCGTCAGGCCGGCTCCCTTGAGGTGCAGGTCCCAGTACTGCCCGGCTTCGTTGCGCACTTCGCCGAGCAGCAGGCCGCGACCGTCCCCCAGCTGCGGGTTGTAGGCGCCGAACTGGTGGCCGGAGTAGACCATCGCCCGCGGCTCGGCGGTGGCCCAGATCTTGTGTCCGGAGAACAGCTGCGTGAACAGCGGCTGTTCGGCTTCGTCCGCTGGCAGATCGAGCAGGGCCATCGCCGAGCGGCTGGCGACCACCAGTTGCGGGTCGTTCAGCGGTTGCGGCTCGATCGCCGTGGAAAAGGTGTCGCCCAGGCGGGCGAAACGGTTGTCGAAATGCAGTTCGGTCAGGGTCTTCACACGCGGCTCCGTGCCGCCGCTGGTGTCGGCGACGTGGCGGAACGCCCGCCGGGCGAGCGGTTCCGCGTTTCAGGTGATTTGAAGCTTAGGCCTATTCGATCCCGCGGGGTTCGCTGGCCGAGATCGGCACGGCCTGCGGCTGCGGCAGGTTCAGCTCATGGCCGTTGCGGTCCTTCAGGTGCACGTCGAGCTGGCGGAAGGCGATGACGATGCCCTGCTCGCGGAACTCGCGGTCCAGGCGCCGGTTGATCTCGTCGATCACCGGGTTGCGGTCGCCAAGGTCGCGCACGTGCAGGCGCAGCTCGTGTTCCAGCCGGCTCTCGCCGAAGTTGAGAAAGAACACCTGTGGCTCCGGGTCCTTCAACACCCGCGGGTTTTCACGCGCGGCGGCGAACAGCAGTTCGCGGACCCGTTCGAGGTCCGAGCCGAAGCGCACGCCGATGCGCAGGGTGACGCGGGTGACAGTATCGCTCAGCGACCAGTTGAGCAGCTGATCGGTGACGAAGGTCTTGTTCGGAACGATGATTTCCTTGTGGTCGAAATCGGTGATGGTCGTCGCGCGGATGCGGATGCGGCTGACCGTGCCGGAGAGGTTGCCGATGGTCACCACGTCGCCGATGCGCACCGGCTTCTCGAACAGGATGATCAGGCCGGAGACGAAGTTGGCGAAGATCTCCTGCAGGCCGAAGCCCAGGCCCACCGAGAGCGCCGCCACCAGCCATTGCAGCTTGTCCCAGCTGACCCCGAGCGTGGACAGCGTGGAGACGATGCCGGTGCCGACCAGGGTGTAGGACAGCAGCGTGCCGGTGGCATAGGCGCTGCCCGGCGCCAGGCGCATGCGCGAGAGCACCAGGACCTCGAGCAGGCCCGGCAGGTTGCGCGCCAGGATCACGGTGATGAAGGCCACCGCCAGGGCGCCGAGCAGGTCGTTGAGGCTGATCGTCGAGGTGCTGAGGGCCTCGCCGGTGCCGCTGGTGTATTCGTAGAGCGTGACGTTGTCCAGGTAGGAGACCACCGAGATCAGATCCGACCAGACCCAGTACAGCGCCACCAGGAACAGGCCAAAGGTGGCCAGGCGGGTCAGGCGCAGCGACTGCTGGTTGACTTCCTCGATATCCAGCCCCGGCTCCTCGATGGTTTCGGGCTGCTCGGCGGTGCCGTTTTCCTCGGCTGCCTGGCGCTTGGCCACGGCGCGCTGGTAGGCCAGGCGGCGCGCGGCGATGGTCAGCGAGCGCACCAGCGTCGCCTCCAGGGCCACCCAGATCATCATCAGGTAGAGCGTGTCGATCAGGCGGTCGGTGAGCTTGAGCGCGGTGTAGTAGTAACCGAGCCCGACGACCACGATCAGCGCCAGCGGCAGCAGGCTGAACAGCACGCCGAGGAACAGCCGCGCCGGCGGCGCGTTCTCGGTGGCCGGCCCCTTGAGCAGGATGCGCATCAGACGCCAGCTCATCAGTGCATAGCAGGTCAGCACCACGACGAGGCCGAGCACGTCGTCGGCAAGATTGGCCGGTTGCTGCTCGGCGATGCTGACCACTACCACCAGCGCCAGTACGACCAGGCCCAGTCGACGGATCTCGTTGCGCAGAAAGGCCACCTGCGGATGCGACCAGCGGAAATGCAGCTCGGCCACGCGGCCTGGCGAGAGCATGCGGTAGGCGGTGTAGAACACCAGCCAGGCCTGCGCCATCTGGTACAGCGCCGCGCCCAGCCCGAGGTTCTGGCCGCGCGCATCGATCTGCAGCAGATAGCCGCATAGCGCCAGCAACAGCGCGCCGGGCAGCGCCAGCAACACATTGAGCAGCAAGGCCAGCGGCGTGTGCAGCTGGCTGTCGTTGCGGAAATGGCCGATGTCGCGGCTCAGTGCGTCGAGCTTGGCGTTGATCGCCCGGCGCCGCCAGAGCAGCACGGCGATCGACAGCAGCAAGGGCAGGAACAGCAGCGGGCGCTCCTTGAGCCCGGCACCCAGCTCGCTCACTACCGCAGCCCAGGGAATGCTGCCGAGCTGGCGCTCGAGGCGCTGCGGGGCGCTGGCCAGCCAGCTGAAGTCCAGCGGCTTGTTGCTCGGGATCCAGAACATCTGCTCGTCGAGCGTCGCGCTGAGCGCCCGCGCGGTGTCGTGCAGCTGCTTCTGGTTCAGCTGCAGGGTGATCGACTCGTTGAGCAGGGCATTGAGTTCGCGGTTCAGGCGGTCGAGCAGTTCACTGCGGGTGCGTACCAGGTCGAGCAGGGCGGCGCGCAGCTCCGGGGTCACCTGCTCGGCCGGCTGGTCGGCAAGCAGCTTGTCGACATAACTCTGTGGGTTGCCGGCGCGGTCGCGCGCCTGGTTCAGCTCGAACTGGTAGAGGCGCAGGTCGGCGATTTCGTCAGCGAGGTTCTTATCCAGCTGCACCTTGGGCAGGTTCAGCTTCTGCTGATAGAGGATCTTCGACAGCAGCAGGCTGCCCTCGAGCACGGCGATCTGTTCCTCCAGCGCGCGGTCGGTCTGCGTCAGCGTGTCCAGCTGCTGGCGCGCGCGCAGGTTCTCCTGGTTCAGCGCATTGAGCCGCTCGGTGGCGCGCAGCAGGTAGTCGGAGAGTTTCAGGTTCTCGGCGCTTTCGGCGGCCAGCAGCTTGTCGGAGCCGGCCTGCTGGGCCTTGGCCGACAGCTCGGCGACGGTCTGCTCGGATTCGGCGCGGCGCTTCTCGTTGATCAGCGCCTGCAGGGCCTGCGCTTCCTGCTCGGCCCGTGCGATGCGCTCGGCCAGCAGATCCCGGCGCGCCTTGCCGAGGTCCTGCAGCAGGCTGTTGCCGGCCAGTTCCTGTCGGCGCAGCTCGATCTGCGCGGTGAGCGCGGCGATCTCGGCCTCGATCAGTGCGCGCTGCTCGTCGCTGAGCGCCTTGCCGTTGTCGCGCCCGCTTTTCAGCTGCGCATTGAGCGTCTGGATACGCGACTGGGCATTAGCGATCTGCGACTGCGCCCGCTCCGGGCGGGTCTGTGCGGTGATGATCAGGCTGTTCGCTTCGGTCAGCTGCTTCTGCCAGTCCGACAGCTCGGTCAGGCGCTGCGCCAGGCGCTGCTCCAGCGCCTCGACCGAAAGCCCGGCATGGCGTTTGGCCGGGTCGGGCGTCGGCCCGGCCTTGAGCTTGCCGAGGTCGCGCTGCGCCGTTTCGATCTCGCGCGGCGCCTGGGCGAGCAGGCGCTTGAGGTCCTCGAGCTGCTGGGCGCTGGTTGCGGCCTGGTCCTGCTGCTGTTGGGCCTGCTCGGTGAGGCTCGGCTGGGCCGGCTTGCTCTCGCTTTCGGCGCTTGCCTGGTTGCCGCTCAGGGCGTCGAGCGGCTGTGCCTGCAGACCTGGCGCGAAGCCGGACAGGGTGAGCAGGAGGGCCAGCAGGAACGTGCGCAAGGGAGCCATGAATGCCATCTGGGAGGTCGAACGAGCGATGAGTCTACGGGCTGCGCCGGGGCAGCGCGAGCCCGTAAGATCAACCGCAATCCGGTTGGTTCACAGCAGCAGTTGAGGGCCGGGTTTCTCGCCTTCGGGGAAGCGCAGGCCGACCTTGCGAACCTCGCCGCCCTCCATTGCCGCGACCGTCCAGGTCAGGCCGTTCCACTCGACCTGGTCGCCGACCACCGGCTGGCCGCCGATCTGCTCGGCAAGGAAGCGGCCGATCTGGCGACTGCCATCGACCTCGCCGAGCTTGAGCCCGTACAGCGCTGCAAGGGCACTGAGTTCGGCCTCGCCCTCGAGGATGAAGTCGCCGAAGAAACGCATGTCCTGGCCCCGCTTGGGCGCCTGGCTGAACAGCTTGCCGAGCGCCGGCAGGTCTTCTTCATGGCCGATCACGCAGAGGATGTCGCCGACCTGCAGCCGCGTGCTGCCGGACGGGTGCAGCAGCTCGGTGCCACGAAACAGTGCGGCGATGCGGGTGCCCGGCGGCATCTTCAATTCGCGCAGGGCGGCGCCGACGCACCATTTGGAGGCGCTCAAGCGGTAGATGAACAGCTCCCACTGGCTGGTGGTATGGACCTGCAGGCCGGTACGCGAGATCGGCAGTGGCGAGGGCGGAACCTCGACCTTGGCCTTTTTCGCCGCCCACGCCAGCGTCGAGCCCTGCAGCAGCAGGGACACCAGGACGATGAAGAACGCCACGTTGAAGAACAGCTGGGCATTTTCCAGTCCGGCCATCAGCGGGAACACCGCCAGGATCACCGGCACGGCGCCGCGCAGGCCGATCCAGGATATGAACAGCCGCTCGCGCAGATGGAAGCTGCGAAACGGCAGCAGGCTGACGAACACCGCGAGCGGGCGGGCGCAAAGGATCATCCACAGCGACAGCGCCAATGCCGGCACGGCGATCGGCAACAGATCGCTGGGCGTGAGCAGCAGGCCGAGCACGAGGAACATGCCGATCTGGCTGAGCCAGGCCAGGCCGTCGAGCATGTGCAGGATGCCATGCCGGTTGCGGATCGGCCGGTTGCCCAGCAGCAGGCCGCAGACGTAGATCGCCAGGATGCCGCTGCCGCCGACCGCGCTGGACAGGGCGAAGATCATCAGGCCGCCGGCCACCGCCAGTAGCGGATAGAGCCCGTCGGCTACCGAAAGACGGTTGATCAGTTGCAGCAGCAACCAGCCACCGGCCAGGCCGAGCAGCGTACCGATGCCGAACTGCTGGACCAGCTTGAGCAGGAAGTCCCAGCTGAAGCCGGTCTGGCCGGCCAGCAGCATGTCGATCAGCGCCACGGTCAGGAACATGGCCATGGGGTCGTTGCTGCCCGATTCGATCTCCAGCGTCGAGCCGACCCGCTCGTTCAGCCCCTTGCCATTGAGCAGGTTGAACACCACGGCGGCGTCGGTGGAGCCGACGATCGCGCCGATCAGCAGGCCCTGCAGCAAGGGCAGCTCGAATAACCAGGCGGCGGCCAGGCCGGTCAGGCCGGAGGTGATCGCCACGCCCAGCGTCGCCAGGGAAAACGCCGGTTTGAGCGCGACGCGGAAGGTCGCGGTGCGTGTACGCATGCCGCCGTCGAGAAGGATTACCGCCAGCGCCAGGTTGCTGATCACAAAGGCCAGCTGATAGTCGTTGAAGACGATGCCGCCGACGCCATCGACACCGGCCAGCATGCCGACAGCGAGAAAGATGACGAGGATGGGGACGCCGAGCTTGGCCGATAGCGAACTCAGCAGAATGCTTGCCGCAACCAACAAGGCACCAATGAAAAACAGGTGGTTGATGTTGCCGACGTCCAAATGAGCGCTCCGATAGATACTGACTGGCCGCGATCATGCTAACGGCTGGTTATGCATGAGACGTGCCAGTCATTGTAACCCGATGTTTTGACGGACAGTCAAAAAACGCCCCGCATCGGCGGGGCGCTTCGGGTGGAGAGCTCGTCGATGCTAGAACCAGGCGTCCTGCATGGCGAGGCAAGTGTCGTCGCGCGCCTCGAGAAGGGCAAGCTCCGGCGCGCAGGCCGGGACTTCCCAGGTGAGGAACAGGCGCGCCGCCTGCAACTTGCCGCGGTAGAAATCGGCGTCCGCCGGCTGGCCGCCGGCCAGGCCCTGCTCGGCGCGGATCGCCTGTTCCAGCCAGCGCCAGCCAACCACGGCATGGCCGAATACCTTCAGGTACAGCGCCGAGTTGGCCAGGGTCTGGTTGACCTTGCCGGCCATCAGGTCGCCGAGCAGTGCCTGGGTCACGCGGGTCAGGCCGGCGAGGTGCTGCTCCAGCGGCTGGCGCAGTGCGCTCAGCGAGTCGTATTCGGCGGCGCGTGCGCAGCAGGCCTGGATCAGCCCGAGCAGCTGGCGCAGGCCGGCACCCTTGTTCTGCATCAGCTTGCGGCCGAGCAGGTCCAGCGACTGGATGCCGTGGGTGCCCTCGTGGATCGGATTAAGGCGGTTGTCGCGGTAGTACTGTTCCACCGGGTATTCGCGGGTGTAGCCATGGCCGCCGAGGATCTGGATCGCCAGTTCGTTGGCCTTGAGGCAGAACTCCGAGGGCCAGGACTTGACGATGGGGGTGAGCAGGTCGAGCAGCTCGCCCGCGTTGCGCCGCTCTTCGTCGCTCTCGGCGGTCATTTCGTCGTCGACCAGCCGCGCCGAGTACAGGCCGAGATCGAAGGCGCCTTCGACGTAGGCCTTCTGCAGTAGAAGCATGCGCTTGACGTCGGTGTGCTCGATGATCGCCACCTGCGCCGAAGCCGGGTCCTTGCCGTCCGGCAGGCGACCCTGCGGACGCTCGCGGGCGTAGTTCAACGAGTAGAGGTAGCCGGCGTAGCCGAGCATGATCGCGCCCATGCCGACGCCGATGCGCGCCTCGTTCATCATCTGGAACATGTAGGCCAGGCCCTTGTGCGGCTCGCCGACCAGATAACCGACGCACTCGCCGTTGTCGCCGAAGTTCAGCGCGGTGCTGGTGGTGCCGCGCCAGCCCATCTTGTGGAACAGCCCGGCGAGCAGCACGTCGTTGCGCTTGCCGAGGCTGCCGTCGTCGTTTACCAGGAACTTCGGCACGATGAACAGGCTGATGCCCTTCACCCCGGGCGGCGCGTCCGGCAGCTTGGCCAGCACCATGTGCACGATGTTTTCCGACAGCGGGTGGTCGCCACCGGAGATGAAGATCTTGTTGCCCTTCAGGCGATAGCTGCCGTCGCCGGCCGGTTCGGCGCGGGTGCGGATGTCCGACAGCGAGGAGCCGGCGTGCGGCTCGGTGAGCGCCATGGTGCCGAAGAAGCGGCCATCGATCATCGGCTGCAGGAACAGGCGCTTCTGCTCGTCGGAGCCGAAGGCCTCGATCAGGTGGGCCGCGCCCATGGTCAGCATCGGATAGGAGCTGGTGGCGATGTTGGCCGACTGGAAGTGGGCGAAGCAGGCGCGCGACAGCAGGTTGGGCAGCTGCATGCCGCCGTCCTCGAAGCTGCGCCCGGCGTTGTGGAAACCCGCCTCGATAAAGGCATCGACCGCCGGCTTGACCTCGGGAATCAGCACCGCCTCGCCGTTCTGGTAGACCGGCTCGTGCTCGTCGGACTTGCGGTTGTGCGGGGCGAAGTACTTCTCGGCGATGATGCGCGCCGTGCCCAGCGCCGCGTCGAAGGTCTCGCGGCTATGCTCGGCGAAGCGCTCGCGCCGGGTCAGCGCCTCGGCGTCCAGCACTTCGTACAGTTCAAATGCCAGGTTGCGCTGGCAGATCAGGGTCTCGGGCATGGTGGCACCTCCGGTTCTTGTGCGGCCGAGTCTAAGGAGCGCCCGCGCGCGCTGCCTAGCTCCATACATTCGGGTGATGGAGCCATAAAACCGGCCGTCTTCTGGCATCCTGCGCGGTAACCGAGGAGGACGACATGGCCGACAACGAGCTGACCACGCGCAAGAACGATCATCTGGACATCGTCCTCGATGCCTCGCGCCGCCGCGCCTCGGCATCCGCGGGCTTCGAAGCGTTGCGCTTCGAGCACTGCGCCTTGCCCGAGCTGGACCTCGACGCGATCGACCTGGGTACCACGCTGTTCGGCCGGCCGCTGGCGGCACCCCTGCTGATCAGCTCGATGACCGGTGGCGCGGCGCGCGCCGAGGCGATCAACCGGCATCTGGCCGAGGCCGCACAGGCGCTTGGCATCGCGCTGGCGGTGGGCTCGCAGCGGGTGGCGCTGGAGGCGGGCGATGCCAACCAGGGGCTGACCCGCGAGCTGCGTCGGTTGGCGCCGGACGTACCGCTGCTCGGCAACATCGGCGCCGCGCAGCTGGTGCTGGGATATGGCGTGGACGAGGCGCGGCGGGCGGTGGAGATGATCGAGGCCGATGCGCTGATCATCCACCTCAACCCGTTACAGGAAGCCGTGCAGCCGGGAGGCGACCGCGACTGGCGCGGCGTGCTCGGCGCCATCGAGGCGCTGGCGCCGCGGCTCGAGGTGCCGCTGGTGGTCAAGGAGGTCGGCTGCGGGTTGTCGCCCGCGGTGGCGCGGCGGCTGCTCGATGCGGGTGTCGCCGCGCTCGATATCGCCGGCCTGGGAGGTACCAGCTGGGCCGCGGTGGAGGCGGCGCGGGCGACCAATCAGCGGCAGCGGCTGGTGGCCGAAGCCTTTGTCGACTGGGGCACTCCCACGGCCGAAGCGCTTCGCCAGGTGCGCCAGGCCTGCCCCGAGGCCCTGTTGATCGGCTCCGGTGGCATCCGTGACGGCGTCGATGCGGCCAAGGCGATCCGTCTTGGCGCCAACCTCGTCGCCCAGGCCGCCGCCGTGCTGGAAAGCGCGCTGCAGTCGAGCGAGGCGGTGGTCGAGCATTTCCGCGCGGTCATCGAGCAGTTGCGAGTCGTCTGCTTCTGCACCGGCTCGGCCGATCTCGCCGCGCTGGCGCAGGCGCGGCTGATCGATACGGGCGGTTGATCAGCTGCGCCAGCCGGCCGCCAGTTCGCGGGTCAGCTCGGCGGCGGGGACTTCCCGGCAACCGCTGGCGTTCTGTCCGGCCCATAGCGGCGTGCAGTGATCCAGCACGAGACGCTCGGTCTTGGCACGCAACGCGGCGATGGCATTGCCGGCCAGGGGGAACTCCGGCACACCGTCGGGCAGCGGGCCGAGCTCACGCATGAGGCGGTTGAGGATGCCGCGCGCCGGCCTGCCGGAAAACACCGTGGTCAACGCCGTGTGCCGGGCACGCGTACTCTTCAGCGCCGCGCGGTGCAGCGCATTGGTGCGGCTTTCCGGGCACAGCAGGTAAGCGGTGCCGAGTTGAACGCCGGCCGCGCCCAATGCCTGCGCGGCGGCCACTCCCTGTGCATCGGCGATGCCGCCGGCGGCCACCACCGGAACATCCAGTGCGGCGACCAGCTGCGGTAGCAGGGCAAAGGTGCCGAGCTGGGTAGTCAGGTCTTCGCTGAGAAAGATGCCACGATGGCCGCCGGCCTCGAGCCCCTGGGCGATCACCAGGTCGACGCCGTGCTCCTGTAGCCAGAGGCCTTCTTCGAGCGTGGTGGCGCTGGAGGCGATCCTAGCGCCGGTGGCACGGGCGCGCTGCAGCAGGTCTGGCGTTGGCAGGCCGAAATGGAAGCTGATCAGTGCCGGCCGATGGCGTTCCAGCACTTCGGCCATCGTCGCGTCGAACGGCTGGCGGGTCGCCTCGCCGGGGATCTGCGCCGGGTCGACACCGAATTCGGCGAAATAGGGCGCCAGCAACCGGTGCCAGGTTTCGATGCGCGCCGGGTCATGCGGCGGAGTCTGATGGCAGAAGAAGTTGACGTTGTAGGGCCGGTCGGTCAGCGCTTCGAGGGCGCTCAGCTCCGTTTCCAGGCCGGCGGCATCGAGCATGCCTGCCGGCACCGAGCCCAGGCCTCCGGCCTGGCACACCGCCGCGGCGAGCTGGTGGTTCTGGGCACCGGCCATGGGGGCCTGGATGATGGAGTGCTGTATGCCAAGTAGATCGCGCAGGTTCATGGTCGGCTCCGTGGTGATGGGTGGATATGCCTGACACTCTAGCCGCAGCCTACCCATAGGGACACGTCAACGGTCATGAACGGCCTGCGCAGCGGCGGGCCGCGCGAGTAAACTGCGCGCCTCTCGAGGAGCGATCAGATGAACTACCGCCACGCCTTCCACGCCGGCAACCACGCCGACGTGCTCAAACACCTGGTCCTGAGCCGGATCTTCGCCCTGCTGGCGCGCAAGGAGGCACCGCTGGCCTATCTCGACAGCCACGCGGGCGTAGGGCTCTACGACCTGGCCGGCGACCAGGCCAGCCGTACCGGCGAGTGGCTGCAGGGCATCGCGCGCATCTGGGCCGAGCAGGCGCGGCCGGCACTGCTCGATGACTATCTCGGCGTGATCTGCTCGCTCAACCCGGACGGCGCGCTGCGCTACTACCCGGGCTCGCCGGAACTGGCGCGGCAGCTGACCCGCGAGCAGGATCGGCTGCAGCTCAACGAGAAGCATCCGGAGGATGGCGCCCTGCTCAAGGACAACATGTCCGGCGACCGCCGCGTCGCGGTGCACCGGGGCGAGGGCTGGCATGTACCGCGGGCGCTGATGCCGACCCGCGAGAAGCGCGTGGTGCTGCTGATCGACCCGCCGTTCGAACAGGCCGACGAACTGAGCCGATGCGTCACGGCGCTCAAGGAAGCGCTCGGCCGCATGCGCCAGACCATCGGCGTGATCTGGTTTCCGATCAAGGACGAGCGTCAGCTCAAGCGCTTTTATCAGGACCTCGCCCGCAGCGGCGCCCCGAAACTGCTGCGCGCCGAACTGTTCGTCCACCCCGCCGACGACGCCAGCCGCCTGGCCGGCTCGGGCCTGGCCATCGTCAACCCGCCGTGGGGGCTGGAGGAAGAACTGCGAGAGCTGTTGCCCTGGTTGGCCGAGCAGTTGGCGCAGAGCCAGGGTGGCTGGCGGCTGGACTGGCTGATCGAAGAGGCCTGAGCCGCTGAGATCGCCGCCTGGTGGACCGCCACCCGGTGGATCGCCACCCGGTGGATCGATAAAGCGCGATCCAGCCTACGCAGACGCCTGGATTCGTAGGGTGGATGTCGTTTTTCACCCCACCGTCACGGGGCTGAAGTCGCACCGCTAGGCCGTCCTCAGAACAGTCTGAGCGGCTCTTCCTGCAGCGCCGACATCTGCTCGCGCAGGATCAGCACCTGGTCGCCCCAGTAGCGCTCGCTGCCGAACCAGGGAAAGCTCATGGGGAACGCCGGGTCGTCCCAGCGCCGCGCCAGCCAGGCGCTGTAATGCAGCAGCCGCAGGGCGCGCAGGGCCTCGATCAACGGCAGCTCGCGCGGGGCGAAATCGTGGAATTCCTGGTAGCCATCCACCAGTTCGGCCAGTTGGCCGAGCCGTTCGTGACGCTCGCCGGCGAGCATCATCCATAGGTCCTGTACGGCCGGCCCCATGCGGCAATCGTCCAGATCGACGAGGTGGAAGACTTCGTCGCGGGCGAGGATGTTGCCCGGGTGGCAGTCGCCATGCAGGCGAATCGGCGTGAATTGCACCTGGGCAAAGGTGTCCTCGATCCGCTTGAGGAGGTCGCGTGCCACCGATTCATAGGCCGGGCGCAGGCTGCGGGGGACAAAGTCGCCCTCGAGCAGGGTGGTGAGCGAATCATGGCCGAAGTTCTGCACGCCGAGGCTTTCGCGGTGCGCGAACGGCCGGCTGGCGCCCACCGCATGCAGGCGCCCGAGCAATTGGCCGAGGCGATAGAGTTGATCGAGGTTGCCCGGCTCTGGCGCACGACCGCCACGCCGCGGGAACAGGGCAAAGCGAAAGCCGGCGTGTTCGAACAGCGTCGTACCGTTGCGCGCGAGCGGCGCCACCACCGGCACCTCATGTTCGGCCAGCTCCAGGCTGAACTGGTGCTCCTCGAGGATCGCCGCATCGCTCCAGCGGGCGGGGCGGTAGAACTTGGCGATCAGCGGTTCGGCATCCTCGATGCCCACCTGGTAGACGCGGTTCTCATAGCTGTTGAGCGCCAGTACACGGGCGTCGCTGAGAAAGCCGAGGCTTTCCACGGCATCGAGGACCAGGTCGGGGGTGAGGTTGTCGAAGGGATGGGACATGACCGGCTCCGCGAGTTGGGCCGTGCAGTGTACGTAGGGCGTGAATCTCGCGCAGCGATTTCCACCGTGCACGACGACACACTCAATCCCCCGGCTTGGGCGTTCGGGCCAGGCAGTAGACGTCCACCCGCGCCGCGCCGGCTCGCTTGAGCAGGCGTGCCAGTGTGCTGGCGGTAGCTCCGGTGGTGAGCACGTCGTCGACCAGGGCGAAGTGCCGCCCGCGCACCTGGGCATCGCTCGCCAGGGTGAACGCGTGGCGCAGGTTGCGCCGGCGACTGGCCGCATCCAGCCCCTGCTGCGGTGCGGTGTCCTGGCTGCGTCGCAGCAGGGTCGTGTCGACCGGCAGTGCCAGCGATGCACCCAGCCAGGCGGCGAGCATCCTGGCCTGGTCGAAACCGCGCTGGCGCAGACGCCGGCGCGCCAGCGGCACCGGCAGCAGCGCATCCGGGCGTTCGAGCCCTTCGCTGAAGGCGTGCCGCAGATGGCCCGCGAGGCCGTCGGCCAGGACGCGACCCAGAGGCCAGCGCGCCTGGTGCTTGAAACGATTGATCAGGGTGTCGACCGGAAAGGCGAAGCGCCAGGGCACCTCCACCCGATCATAGGCGGGCGGATGGCGCAGGCATTCACCACACGCCAGGCCCGCGGTCGGCAGTGGCAGGGCGCAGATCGCACAGTGACCGGCAAGCCAGGGCAGCTCTCGTTCACAGGCGTGGCAAAACGCTCCGTCGCCGATGGCCTCGTCACACAATAGGCAAAATTGCTCAATAGTTAGCCACTTGTAAACCATGATTCCATTCCTGGTTGACAGCTCCGGGGCCTTGGCTAACCATTCCGCATCCGTGCCAGGCCCGCGAGCCGCTATTTATTACAAGGAACAGCCATGAGCGCCACGTCCGCTTCCGTCATTCGCCACGACTGGACCCTCGAGGAGGTCAAGGCGCTCTTCTCCCAGCCCTTCAATGACCTGCTGTTCCAGGCCCAGACGGTGCATCGCCAGCATTTCGACGCCAACCGCGTGCAGGTCTCCACGCTGCTCTCGATCAAGACCGGCGCCTGCCCGGAAGACTGCAAGTACTGCCCGCAGTCCGGCCATTACAACACCGGTCTGGACAAGGAAAAGTTGATGGAAGTGCAGAAGGTGCTCGAGGCCGCCGCCGAGGCCAAGGCCATCGGCTCGACGCGCTTCTGCATGGGCGCGGCCTGGAAGCATCCGTCGGCCAAGGACATGCCCTACGTGCTGAAGATGGTCGAGGGCGTCAAGGCGATGGGCCTGGAAACCTGCATGACCCTCGGCAAGCTCGATCAGGAGCAGACCCGTGCCCTGGCCGCAGCGGGCCTGGACTACTACAACCACAACCTGGATACCTCGCCGGAGTTCTACGGCAACATCATCACCACCCGCACCTACGCCGAGCGTCTGGAGACGCTGAGCTACGTGCGCGAGGCGGGGATGAAGATCTGCTCGGGTGGCATCCTCGGCATGGGCGAGTCGCTGGACGACCGCGCCGGCCTTTTGATCCAGCTGGCCAATCTGCCCGAGCATCCGGAATCGGTACCGATCAACATGCTGGTCAAGGTCAAGGGCACGCCGCTGGCCGAAGAGCAGGACGTCGATCCGTTCGACTTCATCCGCATGCTCGCCGTGGCGCGCATCATGATGCCGAAATCCCATGTGCGCCTGTCCGCCGGGCGCGAGCAGATGAACGAGCAGATGCAGGCCCTGGCCTTCTTCGCCGGCGCCAACTCGATCTTCTACGGCGAGAAGCTGCTGACCACCGGCAACCCGCAGGCCGACAAGGACATGCAGCTGTTCAAGCGCCTGGGCATCCAGCCCGAGGAGCGCCATGAGCATGACGACGAGGTGCACCAGGCGGCGATCGAGCAGGCGCTGATCGAGCAGCGCGATTCCAAACTGTTCTACGACGCCACTGCCTGACCGGCCCTCTATGTAGGAGCGAGTTCGCGCGCGAAGCAGGTGCCAGACCTCGTCTGCGAGCAGACTCGCTCCTACGGTAACCGTACATGCCCTTCGATCTTCAAGCCCGCCTCGCCGCCCGCCGCGCGGAGCATCTGTATCGCCAGCGCCCGCTGCTTGCCAGCCCCCAGGGTCCCGAGGTGGTGGTCGATGGCCAGCGCCTGCTGAATTTCTGTTCCAACGACTACCTCGGGCTGGCCAACCATCCCGAGGTGATCCGAGCCATGCAGGACGGCGTGGCGAAGTGGGGCGTGGGTGGCGGCGCCTCGCATCTGGTGATCGGCCACAGTGGGCCGCATCACGAACTGGAGGAGGCGCTGGCCGAGTTCACCGGCCGGCCGCGCGCGCTGCTGTTCTCCACCGGCTACATGGCCAACCTGGCCGCGGTTACCGCGCTGGTGGGGCAGGGCGATACGGTGCTCGAGGACCGACTCAACCATGCCTCGCTGCTCGATGCCGGCCTGCTCTCCGGGGCACGCTTCTCGCGCTACCTGCACAACGACGCCGAGAGCCTCGGCAAGCGCCTGGGCAAGGCCGAAGGCAGCACGCTGGTGGTGACCGATGGCGTGTTCAGCATGGATGGCGACCTGGCCGAGCTCCCGGCGCTGTGCGCCCAGGCCAGGCGGCACGGTGCCTGGATGATGGTCGATGATGCCCATGGTTTCGGGGCTCTGGGGGCCAGCGGCGCTGGGGTCGTCGAGCATTTCGGCCTCGAGCTGGACGATGTGCCGGTACTGGTCGGCACGCTCGGCAAGGCGTTCGGAACCGCCGGCGCTTTCGTTGCCGGCAGCGACGAGCTGATCGAGACGCTGATCCAGTTCGCCCGGCCGTACATCTATACCACCAGCCAGCCGCCTGCCGTTGCCTGTGCCACACTCAAGAGCATGGAACTTCTGCGTAGCGAGGGCTGGCGGCGCGAGCATCTGCAGCGGCTGGTGGCGCGTCTGCGCGAAGGCGCAGCGCAGATCGGGCTGACCCTGATGGACAGCCCGACGCCCATCCAGCCTGTGTTGATCGGCGACAGCGCGCGCGCGCTGCGGCTGTCCGCCCTGCTGCGCGAGCGCGGCATCCTCGTAGGGGCGATTCGCCCGCCAACGGTTCCGGCCGGCAGTGCGCGCCTGCGCATCACGCTCAGCGCGGCGCACAGCGAAGCGCAGCTTGAGCGCCTGCTGCAGGCGCTGGCCGAGAGCTGGCGCCAACTCGTCAAGGAGGCTGAAGATGCGTGACCGACTGATGCTGTTGTCTGGCTGGGCGTTCGGCCCGGCCGCGCTGGAACCCCTGGCCGAGCTGCTGCTCGAACGGGGGCCGCATCTGCAGGTGGACATCGTCTCCTTGCCGACGCTGGGTGATCCCGATGCCTGGCTGGATGAGCTCGATGCCCGGCTGCCAGCCGACAGCTGGCTGGCCGGCTGGTCGCTGGGCGGCATGCTGGCCACACAGTTGGCGGCACGTCGAGGCGATGCCTGCAACGGGCTGATCACGCTGTGCAGCAACCCCTGCTTTCGCAGTCGGGACGATTGGCCCGCGGCGATGCCGGCGGAAGTGTTCGAGGCCTTTCATGCCGCATTTCGCCTGGGGCCTGAGGAGACACGAAAGCGCTTCAGCCTGCTGGCCAGTCGTGGCGGCTTCGATGCGCGCACCCTGGCCCGGCAGCTCGAGGTCAGTCGCCTGGAGTGTCCGGTCGCCGCGCTCGATGCCGGGCTGCAGCTGCTGGCTGCGCTCGACGGGCGCGAGGCGCTGCGCCGCTTCGTCGGCCCGCAGCTGCATCTGTTCGCCGGCAATGATGCGCTGGTGCCAGCCGCCGCTGCGCAGGCGCTGCTCGACTGGCTACCGGATGTGGAGGTCGATGTGATCGAAAACGCCAGCCACGCGCTGCCACTCGAGCGTGCCGAGGACATCGCAACGGCGATGCTGGCTTTCATGCAGCGCGGCGAGGAGGACTGACTTGGCCGAGCTGTCGTCCCACGCGTTGCCCGACAAGCGCCAGGTCGCTGCATCCTTTTCCCGCGCCGCCAGCAGCTACGATGCCGTCGCCGAGCTGCAGCGACGGGTTGGCGAGACGCTGCTGGCCGACCTACCGCGTGACTGGCAACCGTCCAGTTGGCTCGACCTGGGCTGTGGCACCGGGCACTTCTCCCGCGCGCTGCACTCGCGCTTTGCCGAGGCCCGGGGCGTCGCCCTGGACATCGCCGAGGGCATGCTGCGCTATGCACGACCGCGTGGCGGCGCGACGCATTTCGTGGCCGGCGATGCCGAAGCGCTGCCGATGCGCGCGGATAGCACCGATCTGATCTTCAGCAGCCTGGCGCTGCAGTGGTGCGAGGATTTTTCCTCGGTGCTCGGCGAGGCACACCGGGTGCTGCGCAGCAACGGAGTGTTTGCCTTCAGCAGCCTGTGCAGCGGGACACTGGCTGAGCTGCGTGACAGCTGGCAGCGCGTCGATGGCTTTACCCACGTCAACCGTTTCCGTAGCGAGGCGGTGTACCGCGCACTCTGCGAGGCCAGCGGTCTGCAACTGGTCAGTCTGCAGGTTCGCCCCGAGGTCCTCTATTTCGATGACCTGCGTCAGCTGACCCAGGAACTCAAGGCGCTCGGTGCGCACAATCTGAACCCAGGCCGCCCGGGTGGCCTCACCGGGCGCGCCCGCGTTCGCGCGCTGGTTGCCGCCTATGAGTCGTTCCGGTGTGCCAGCGGGCTGCCGGCGACCTATCAGGCGATCTATGGCGTGCTGCGCAAGCGCCAGTGAGCGGCATCTTTTTCGTACGGGATAAGTGCATGAAAGCCTTTTTCGTCGCCGGCACGGATACCGATGTCGGCAAGACCACCATCGCCGCAGGCCTGCTCTGCGCCGCGCGTCTGGCCGGGCTGTCCACGGCGGCGGTCAAGCCTGTCGCTTCGGGTTCCTGGTACACCGTCGCGGGCCTGCGCAACGACGATGCGCTGGCGCTGCAGGCGCAATGCAATCCGCCGCTGGACTATTCGGCGGTGAACCCACTGGCTTTCGAGCCCGCCATCGCTCCCCACATCGCCGCCCGAGAGGCAGGAGTCGAACTGAGCGTTGCGACCCTGCGACCGGGCATCGAGCGCGTGCTGGCGCGCGGGGCCGATTTCACCCTCGTCGAAGGTGCCGGTGGCTGGCGCGTACCGCTGAGCGGTCGGGAAACCCTGGCCGACCTTGCGGTCGCGTCGCAGTTGCCTGTGCTGCTGGTCGTCGGGGTGCGGCTGGGGTGCATCAACCACGCCTTGCTCACGGCCGAGGCGATCCACCGCGACGGCCTTGCCCTTGCTGGGTGGATCGCCAATGTGGTCGATCCGCATACCTCACGATTGGCGGAGAATCTCGCCACGCTCGGCGAGCTGATGCCCGCACCCTGCCTGGGTACGGTGCCGTGGCTGGAAGACCCGGATGCCTCGACGGTGGCGAAACACGTGACGCTGGCGCCGTTGGGCATCGCGATATCGGCGGAATCGTGAGCCGCATCCGGCACGCCGGGTTGCGGGGCGTGCCAATGCCTGCTTGAATGCTGGCAGAACGACTTCACGAGCATGGCCATGCAGATCAACAGCTTTCTTGGTTCGGCGCTGGCGGCCTATCAGGCCGGGCAGCGGCGTATCGACGACGCCGGTGCAGCCATCGCCACTTCCGCTGTGCCAGCTGTGAGCAATTCCCTGGCACTGACCGACCTCGGCGAGCAGATGCTCGAGTTGCGCGGCGGTCAATACGATGCCATGGCTGCGGTGCGCATGATCCGCAGCGCCGATGAAGTGCTCGGTACGCTGATCGACACTCAGGCCTGAGCCGCCTCGCCTCCCGAGGCGTTTTTCCCTCCCATTTCTCTCTGAAAGGCGATGAACGGCGTCATGGCCCCTGCTTGACATTCGCTCTGCCATAAACGTATGTTTCAAACACCTGTTTGATGATGGTCGCTCCGTTGGAGCACCTCCATACGCCATGACCGCTTGCCGGTCAGCAGACTAGAACCAACCGCTGAGGTTTACGCTATGCCCGACTACAAGGCCCCCTTGCGCGATATTCGTTTCGTACGCGACGAGCTGCTCGGTTACGAGGCGCACTATCAGAGCCTGCCGGGTTGTGAAGACGCCACCCCGGACATGGTCAACGCCATCCTCGAAGAAGGCGCCAAGTTCTGCGAGCAGGTCCTGGCACCGCTGAATCGCGTCGGCGACACCGAAGGCTGCACCTGGACCGAGACCGGGGTGAAGACGCCGACCGGCTTCAAGGAGGCTTACCAGCAGTTCGTCGAAGGCGGCTGGCCGAGCCTGGCGCATGATGTCGAGCATGGTGGCCAGGGGCTGCCGGAGTCGCTCGGCATGGCCATGAGCGAAATGATCGGCGAAGCCAACTGGTCCTGGGGCATGTACCCGGGGCTGTCGCACGGCGCGATGAACACCCTGCACGAGCATGGCACCCCCGAGCAGCAGCAGACCTACCTGACCAAGCTGGTCTCCGGCCAGTGGACCGGCACCATGTGCCTGACCGAGCCGCATTGCGGCACCGACCTGGGCATGCTGCGCACCAAGGCTGAGCCTCAGGCTGATGGCAGCTACAAGGTCACCGGCACCAAGATCTTCATTTCCGCTGGTGAGCATGACATGGCCGAGAACATCGTCCACATCGTGCTGGCTCGCCTGCCCGATGCGCCGGAAGGTACCAAGGGCATCTCGCTGTTCATCGTGCCGAAGTTCCTGCCCAACGCGGCAGGCGAGGTTGGCGAGCGCAACGGCGTGAGCTGCGGTTCGATCGAACACAAGATGGGCATCCACGGCAACGCTACCTGCGTCATGAACTTCGACGGCGCTACCGGCTTCCTGATCGGCCCGCCGAACAAGGGCCTGAACTGCATGTTCACCTTCATGAACACCGCCCGCCTGGGTACTGCCCTGCAGGGCCTGGCGCACGCTGAAGTCGCCTTCCAGGGCGGAATTACCTATGCCCGTGAGCGTCTGCAGATGCGCTCGCTGACCGGGCCGAAGGCGCCGGAGAAGGCAGCCGACCCGATCATCGTGCATCCTGATGTGCGCCGCATGTTGCTGACCATGAAGGCTTTCGCCGAAGGTAACCGCGCGATGCTGTACTTCGCGGCCAAGCAGGTCGACGTCATGCAGCGCAGCGCCGACGAAGAGCAGCGCAAGGCGGCCGACGCGATGCTGGCGTTCCTGACTCCGATTGCCAAGGCATTCATGACCGAAGTCGGCTTCGAGGCAGCCAACCACGGCGTGCAGATTTACGGCGGCCACGGCTTCATTGCCGAGTGGGGCATGGAGCAGAACGTGCGCGACAGCCGCATCTCCTGTCTGTACGAAGGCACCACCGGGATCCAGGCGCTCGATCTGCTGGGCCGCAAGGTGCTGATGACCCAGGGCGAGGCGCTCAAGGGCTTCACCAAGATCGTTCACAAGTTCTGCCAGGCCAATGAAGGCAACGAAGCCGTCCAGGAATTCGTCGGCCCGCTGGCGCAGCTGAACAAGGAGTGGGGCGAGCTGACCATGAAGATCGGCATGGCGGCGATGAAGAACCGTGAGGAAGTAGGCGCTGCCTCGGTGGATTACCTGATGTTCTCCGGCTACGCCTGCCTGGCCTACTTCTGGGCCGACATGGCGCGTGTCGCGGCCGAGAAACTCGCCGCCGGCACCGAGGAGGAGGGCTTCTACAAGGCCAAGCTGCAGACCGCGCGCTTCTATTACGGGCGCATCCTGCCGCGCACCCGTGCGCATGTGGCGGCGATCCTTTCCGGCGCGGACAACCTGATGGATATGGCTGAAGAGGACTTCGCCCTCGGTTTCTGAGGACGAAGGCGTCGAGCAAAGGCCGCTGCATTGCAGCGGCCTTTTTCATTTCATCTGGTTTTTTGCCAAGGCGTCACGTGCCTTGCCAGTCGGGTGAGGGCAAAATGCCAGCCTCCACAACCTGACGGTCAGCTTGTGTCACGCCCGCACGCGTTTCGCCCATCCCATTTCGCGGCTCCCGCGGCCCTGCTCGTCACCGGGCTGGTGATGGCGCGCCAGCCCGCCCTGAGCGAATTCTTCGCGTCGCTGTACAACGTGCTGCCGACTCTGCTCCTGCTGCTCGGTACCGCCCTTTGCCTGAGCTACGGGCGGATCCGCGAAGGCTTCATGCTGGCGGTGATCTACCTCGCCTATTTCCTGCTCGACAACCAGGTCGACCATTACCGGGCCAGTGGACAGTTACGGCCCGATGCGGCGCTGACCTTTCATCTCTGCAGCCTGCTGCTGCCATTGCTATATGGTCTGTTCGGCGCCTGGCGCGAGCGCACTCATTTGTTGCAGGAGGCACTTGCCCGAACTGCGGTGCTGTTCATCGTAACGGTGATGGCGGCTGCGCTGGCGCAGCGCTTCCCGCTCGCCATGCACGATTGGCTGGTGGAGATCCGCTGGCCGATGCTGCAGCTCCCCTGGCTGACGCTGATCCAGCTGGCGTATCCGGCGTTTCTGCTGGCCTGGGTCGTGCTGCTGGTTCAGTACCTGCGTCAACCACGCCCGACGCATGCGGCCGGCCTGGTCGCGCTGGGTACGCTGTTGTTCATGCTGCCGCAGACTTTTGCCTGGCCCTTCGCGCTGAATGTACTGGCGAGCCACGCGATGCTGATGCTCGTGGAAGCTATAGCGCACGAAGCCTACCTGATGGCATTTCGCGACGAACTGACCGGCCTGCCCGGGCGTCGGGCACTGAACGAGCGACTGCAGCGGCTGGGGCGCAGCTATGTGGTCGCGATGGCCGATGTCGATCATTTCAAGGCCTTCAACGATACGCACGGACATGATGTCGGTGACCAGGTGCTGCGCCTGGTTGCCAGCCGGCTGAGCAAGGTCGGGGGCGGTGGCCGAGCCTATCGCTATGGCGGTGAGGAGTTCACCCTGCTGTTTCCCGGGCGCTGTATAGAGCAATGCCTGCCTTACCTGGAGAGCGTACGCCAGGCCATCGAGGAGTATCCGTTGCAGTTGCGCGATCGTGGCAAGCGCCCAAGCGACGATCGGCTGGGCCGGCAAGCCCGTGGCCGAGCGGCGGCAGCGAGCGTGTCGGTGACCATCAGTATCGGAGTGGCGGCGGGCCTCGGCGAGCAGCGCAGCGCCGAGGGCGTGATCAAGGCGGCCGATCAGGCGCTGTACGCCGCCAAGAAGGCCGGTCGCAACTGCGTTCGCGTCCACGGCGCCGGCCGTGGCGCAGTGCGTACGGGCGAGCGGCCGCTGTTCGACCGCTAGGGCTATTCGGTGACCATACAAAACCATGCGGTCACAAAAAGACGCTTAATTCGGTATTGGTTGTTCAGTTAGACTCCGGAGACCGGCCTGTTCAAGGCTGTCGATAAGCGTCTTGCGAGGATTTCCCATGGCTGATTACAAAGCGCCGCTGCGCGACATGCGTTTCGTGCTCAACGAGGTTTTCGACCTTCCCCGCCTCTGGCAGAGCCTGCCAGCACTCGCCGACGTGGTGGATGCCGAAACCGCCGACGCCATCCTCGAGGAGGCCGGCAAGATCACTGCCGGTACCATTGCCCCGCTCAACCGCAGCGGTGACGAGGAGGGTTGTCGGTGGCAGGACGGCAAGGTCAGTACACCGACCGGGTATCCCGAGGCCTACCGACTCTATGCCGAGGGTGGCTGGGTCGGTGTGGGCGGTGACCCAGCCTACGGTGGCATGGGCATGCCGAAAGCGATCTCGGCGCAGGTCGAGGAAATGATGAACTCGGCGAGCCTGGCCTTCGGCCTGTATCCGATGCTCACCTCGGGCGCCTGCCTGTCGATCTACGCCCACGCCAGCGAAGCGCTCAAGCAGAAATATCTGCCGAACATGTACGCCGGCGTCTGGGCCGGCTCGATGTGCCTGACCGAGCCGCACGCCGGCACCGACCTGGGGATGATCCGGACCCGCGCCGAGCCGCAAGCCGATGGCAGCTACAAGGTCAGTGGCACCAAGATCTTCATTACCGGGGGCGAGCACGACCTGACCGAGAACATCATCCATCTGGTGCTGGCCAAGCTGCCGGATGCGCCGGCCGGCTCGCGCGGTATTTCGCTGTTCCTCGTGCCGAAGGTGCTGGTCAACGAAGATGGCTCGCTGGGTGAGCGCAATGCGCTGTCGTGTGGCTCGATCGAGCACAAGATGGGTATCCAGGCCTCGGCTACCTGCGTGATGAACTTCGACGGCGCCACCGGCTGGATGGTTGGCGAGCCGAACAAGGGGCTGGCGGCGATGTTCACCATGATGAACTACGAGCGCCTGGGCGTAGGCATCCAGGGTCTGGCGACCGGCGAGCGCTCCTACCAGAGCGCCATCGAGTACGCCCGCGAACGTATCCAGAGCCGTGCGCCGACCGGCCCGGTGGCGCAGGACAAGGCGGCCGATCCGATCATCGTGCATCCGGATGTGCGTCGCATGCTGCTGACCATGAAGGCGCTGAACGAAGGCGGTCGCGCATTCTCCACCTACGTGGCGATGCAGCTGGATATCGCCAAGTTCAGCGAAGACACCGAGGCCCGCCAGCGTGCCGATGCGCTGGTCGCTCTGCTTACGCCAGTGGCCAAGGCCTTCCTGACCGATCTGGGGCTGGAAACGACCGTGCATGGCCAGCAGGTGTTTGGCGGTCACGGTTTCATTCGCGAATGGGGGCAGGAGCAGCTGGTGCGCGACTGCCGCATCACGCAGATCTACGAGGGCACCAACGGCATCCAGGCGCTCGATCTGCTGGGGCGCAAGGTGGTGGGTAGCGGCGGCGAGCTCTACCGGCCGTTCGTTGAGGACATTCGGGCGTTCATCGGTTCGGCGGGTGCCGAGATGGCCGAATTCACCGCGCCACTCGAGGCCGCGTTGAACAACCTCGATGAGCTGACCGGCTGGCTGCTCGAGGAAGCCAAGCGTTCGCCAAACGAGATCGGCGCCGCGTCTGTCGAGTACTTGCACGTGTTCGGCTACACCGCCTATGCCTTCATGTGGGCGCTGATGGCCAAGGCCGCAATGGGGCGAGACGGCGACGACTTCTATCAGGGCAAGCTGGCCACCGCGCGCTTCTACTTTGCCCGTCTGCTGCCAAGGATTCACTCGCTCACGGCGAGCGTGCGCGCCGGCAGCGAGTCGCTCTATCTCCTGGAGGCAGGGCAGTTCTGAGACTTAATCTGAAGGCATCCTGAAATTATTTCGCCAGCCTGTGGAACGATATCGCCATCAGTCGAGTCTTAACCCGAGTGCATGTAAGCCATCGCCTATAGCCTTCGCTACGGACGGCGAGCTTGTAGGTGATGGCTTACATCGCGCGATGCAAGATGGCGACTGTTGGCTCACAAGGCCGCCGGGTTAGGCTACTTGCACATGGACGTTGCGCAGGGAAACGCGCCTAGCACAACAAGGAAACCAGAAGGAAAGCGCCATGGAGGCGCAGATCACGGATGTCGGAATTCAGTCTGCAAAGGCCCCGCTAACGCGGGGTTTTCTTTTTCCGCCGCGTTAATCCCGGCCTTCTCAGGGCAGGCAGACGCCCGTGCCCCCTAGTCCACAATAGCCACCGGGATTCTTTGCCAGGTATTGCTGGTGGTAGGCCTCGGCGTAGTAGAACGTCGGGGCGTCGGCGATTTCCGTGGTGATGGGCCCGAAGCCGGCGCGGTCCAGCTGCTGCTGGAAGCGTTGGCGGCTATCGAGCGCCTGGGCAAGTTGCGCGGCGTCGGTACAGTAGATCGCCGAACGATACTGGCTTCCCATGTCGTTGCCCTGGCGCATGCCCTGGGTGGGGTCGTGCGATTCCCAGAACAGCTTGAGCAGCTGGCCGTACTCGATGACGCCGGGATCGAACACCACCAGCACCGCCTCGGTATGGCCGGTCAGACCGGAACAGACTTCTTCATAGGTGGGGTTGGGCGTAATTCCTCCCGCGTAGCCGACCGCAGTGACCCACACGCCCGGCTGTTCCCAGAAGCGCCGTTCGGCACCCCAGAAGCAACCCATGGCGAATAGCGCCCGACCATAGCCGTCCGGAAACGGGCCGGTGAGCGGATGGCCGTTGACCTGATGGCTGCCAGGCACCGGCATGGGCGTCGAACGTCCGGGCAGGGCCTGCTCCGCGGTTGGCAACGCCTGACGGTGAACGAGAATCTGCGAGCGCAGTGTCATGTCGGTGGCCTCGGTATCGGTCGATCGCTCAAGGCTACCCAAGCTGGCGCGACGGTGAAAGCCGAATGCGGACCGGCGGATGTCGCGCGGTGTTACAACCAGTTCGGATAGCGGCGCAGATGTTCGGCGAGCAGCTTGCCGGCGATCGGGGGGTCGAACAGATAGCCCTGACCAATGTCGCAGCGCTGGCTGCGCAGGTAGCGCAGCTGCGCGGCCGTTTCCACGCCCTCGGCCACGACTTTCAGACGCAGATTGTGGGCCATGGCGATCACCGCCGAAGTGATCTCCATGTCGTCTTGGCTGTCCGGAATGTCCTTGATGAAGCTGCGGTCGATCTTGATGACATCGATCGGGAATTTCTTCAGGTAGCTCAGCGACGAGTAGCCGGTCCCGAAATCATCCATGGCAAGCGTCAGGCCCAGTGCCTTCAGGCCGATGAGCTGTTGCCGTGTTTCCTGGGTGGCGGCCAGCAGCAGCCCTTCGGTGAGTTCGAGCTCGAGCTGGCTGGGCGGCAGCTTTTCCTCGCGCAGGATGGTCGCGATGGAAGCGACCAGATCGGGGTCGGAGAACTGCTTGGGCGAGAGGTTGATCGCGATCTGCGGCGCCCCATGGCCGCTGGAAGCCAGCCATACACCCATGCGACAGGCCTCGCGCACGACCCATTTGCCGATCGGGATGATCAAGCCGGTTTCTTCGGCGACGCTGATGAACTGATCCGGACGGATCATGCCCTTCTCCGGATGATTCCAGCGCAGCAGGGCTTCCAGTCCTTGCAGGCGGCCGCTGCGCAGGCACAGCTTCGGCTGGTAGAACACTTCCAGCTCGTTCTGGTTCAACGCGCGGCGAAGGTTGTTTTCCACGAACAGCTTGTAGTTGGCCTCGGCATGCAGCGCCTCGGTGAAGATCTGGACCTGGTTCTTGCCGTTGGCTTTCGCCTTGTGCAGCGCCTGCCCGGCATGCTTCATCAGGGTTTCCGGATCGCGTCCGTGCAACGGGGCGCAGGCCAGGCCCAGCGAGGCACTGACGCTGATCAGCTGCTTGTCGACGAACAGCGGCCGGTCGAGGGTATGCAGAACCTGATCAGCCAAGCGAAGGGCGTCGTCGACCTCCTGGTCGTCCAGCAGGATGGCGAACTCGTTGCTGGCGAAGCGTGCCAGCACCGTGCCGCTCGCCAGGCTGTTGCGCAGCCGGCGGGCGAGATTCGACAGCAACTTGTCGCCCGTCTGATGGCCGAGGCTGTCGTTGATCCGCTTGAAGTTATCGATGTCGACCAAGAGCAGGCAGAGCCTGGGCTCGCGGTTACCGGCAAAGCGCTCCTCCAGGCTGCGGATGAAAAACGGCCGGTTGCTGAGGCTGGTGAGGTTATCGGTATAGGCCAGTCGCTCGATATGCTGTTGCGCCAGTTTGCTGTGGGTGACGTCTTCGTAGATGCCGATGTAGTGCGTCAGCTCGCCATCCTCACCTAATACTTTGGAGATCGACAGCTGGCCCCAGTAGGGCTCCAGGTTCTTGCGCCGGCTGCGGAATTCGCCTTGCCAGCTGTTGCCATGGCTGAGTGTCGAAGAGGTGTCGAACAGCAGTTCGCTGAGGTTCTCCATGGCCGACAGCTCGGTCAGGCGTCGGCCGCACACCTCGTCCGCAGAGAACTGCGTGATGCCGGTGAAGCTAGGGTTGACGTACTCGACCCTGCCGTCGCGATCGACAAGGATGAAGGCGCTGGCGCTCTGTTCGATGGCGCGGCGAAACAGCTGCAAGCGGTGGGTCGCGCTGACCCGCTGTTGGTTGGCCAGCACCTGGGCGTATTGATCGGCCAGCTCGCCGGCGAAGGTGATCTCGTCGGGTTGCCAGTTGCGCGGTGCGCCGTTGTGCTGAAGACACAGGATGCCGGCGACCTCGCCGCCGACCCGGATGGCTGCGTGAAGGATCGAACGAATGCCGCGCGGGGCGAAAAAAGTTCGATTCAGTTCTTCGAGGCGGGGGTCGTCGGCGACATCGCTGGCTTCGAGCGTGCGGCTGTTATGCAGTGCGTCGAGATAACCGGGGCTGGGCGACAGATCGACATGGGCGGGGTATTCGAAACTGTCATCCTCGCGCAGGAAGGACGCAACGGCTTCGGCCCGGCTGCCGTCGAGATGCCAGATCGCCGCTCGCCCCACGTCGAAGGCTTCGACGGCGGCCTGGGTGATCAGTTGCGCGGCCTCGAGCTGTGGGTTCGACGAGCAGTAACGGTGCCGCGCCAGCCGCACGATCAGCGCCTGTTGAGCGCGCGAACGCAACAGTTGGTCCAGCTCGGGTGTGGCCAGCGACTCGTCGAGCGAGGCGGGCTGGCCCGCCGATTCCGCTTCGATCGCCAGCTGCAAATCTGCCTGGCGACCGGCGATGAGATAACCGACCAGCAGTTCTCGGCCATATCGGTGGCTCTGCTCGCCGACTTCGATGACCTCCAGGGTGCCCGTGGGGCAATGCAGGCAGTAGCTGACCCGGTAGTGGTTTTCATGAACCAGCTGCTGTTGGATCTGCTCGTGCAGTCGATGACGGACCGAGGGCTCCATCAGGCTGGCATACGGCGATTCGGTCAGCGAGCAGAGCTCGCTGGCGGCGACACCCATCTGCTGTTCGCATGCCGGATCGAGATAGAGCAGTGCCCAGCTGGCCTCGTTCAGCCGCTCGAAACGCAGCAAGCCAAGGCGCGAGGGCACTGGCAACTGCGTCACAACCTCGGTCGCCAGGCGGCTGGCGGCATCGGTATGTATTTTCATCGAGCGGTTCGCTTCCAGTATGCTGACCGAGTTGGCCAAATGGCCTCTAGCATCTGACGATAGCCAATTGATACTAACCAGAGGCAAGGGTGCATTATGCGACAGGGACTGACAAGTCGGCTGGCAAGGATATTCACGGCAGCGATTGCGGGTTCTGTGATGCTCTGCGCTTCGGCTGCCGAACCGCTTCAGTTGAGCTCCGAAGAGTCGGCACGTTACCTGGCCGAGCTACGCAGGCTGTACCTCACCACCAGTGATCGCCAGGCCCTGCTGGCGCACGGCAACGGCCTGTTGGAAACCTATGCGCTGCGTGCCGGTTACCAGGTTGGCCAGGCTGATGCCCAGGATGTGCTCTATCGGCTCGATCTCGGCTCGCCCGGCCAGTTGCGCGTGCGCGAAGAGCGCCGCGGCCCGGGTAGCGAGGTCGCCGTGCGCAATCGCAGCCTGTCGGTGTTCGGCCTCGATCCTTATCTGGAATATCGCTGCCTGGAGCAGGAACCCTCCTGCACCGTGAGCAGCCCCGCCGACGGCGAGCCGCTGGTACGCATCATGCGCGACCAACAGGGCGCTGCGGAGTTGGCCAAGGCGCTGTCGTTCCTGATTCGCAACCTGCAAAAGGGCTGACAGCGGTTCGGCGCTGACCCGCGAGCAAAAAAAGACCCGCCAGTTGGCGGGTCTTCTTTTTGCGCGAGCCTGCCTCAGAGCAGCATCGTACGGATGTCCGCGAGCAGCTCCGACAGACGCTTGGTGAAGCGCGCTGCAGCGGCGCCGTTGATCACGCGGTGATCGTAGGACAGCGACAGCGGCAACATCAGGCGCGGCTGGAACGCCGAGCCATCCCATACCGGCTGCATGGTGGCCTTGCTGACACCGAGGATCGCCACCTCCGGCGCATTGACGATCGGCGTGAAACCGGTCCCGCCAATGTGTCCGAGGCTGGAGATGGTGAAGCAGGCGCCCTGCATGGCATCCGGCGAGAGCTTCTTGCTGCGCGCCTTTTCTGCCAGCTCAGCGGCTTCGCCAGCCAGTTGCAGCAGGCTCTTCTGGTCGACGTTGCGAATCACCGGGACCATCAGGCCATCGGGAGTATCCACCGCGAAGCCCAGGTGCACGTACTTCTTGCGGATCAGCGCCTTTCCGCTCGGAGCCAGCGAGCTGTTGAAGTCCGGCAACTCCTTGAGCAGGTGCGCGCAGGCCTTGAGCAAGAGCGGCAGTACGGTGAGCTTGACGCCGGCCTTTTCGGCGACCGCCTTCTGCGCCACACGGAAGGCTTCCAGTTCGGTGATGTCGGCGGACTCGAACTGAGTCACGTGCGGCACGTTGAGCCAGCTGCGGTGCAGGTTCGCCGCACCGATCTGCATCAGGCGGCTCATCTCGACTTCTTCGATCTCGCCGAACTTGCTGAAATCCACTGCCGGAATCGGCGGAATGGCGGCGCCGCTGGCGGCAGCCGTGCTCGGCGCGCCCTGCTGCAGCATGCTCTTGACGTACTGCTGCACGTCTTCCTTGAGAATGCGGCCCTTCGGACCGCTACCGTTCACGGCTGCCAGCTCGACACCGAACTCGCGCGCCAGTTGGCGCACTGCCGGGCCCGCATGGACCTTCGCGCCGTCGCGGCTGGGTGCGGCAGCCGGCTGCGCCGGTGCCGCGGCACTAGCTGCCTGTGCCGGCGGCTCGGCTGGCTTCTGCTGCGGCGCCGCAGGCGCCTGGGCCGGTGCGGCGGCCGGTTGCTCGGCCGCAGCCGGCGCGCTGCCTTTGACCTTCAGCGTGAGGATGGCGTCGCCGGTGCCGACCTCGTCGTTGAGCTTGACCGTCAGGCTTTCCACCACGCCGGGAGCCGGCGAGGGGATCTCCATGCTGGCCTTGTCCGACTCGAGGGTGATCAGCGACTGGTCGGCTTCGACCTGGTCGCCGACCTGCACCAGAACCTCGATGACCTTGGCCTTGCCGGACGAACCGATGTCCGGCACCTTGATCTCCTGGCTCTGCTCGGTGCCTGCCGCAGCGGCGGCCGGAGCCTGCGCCTCGGCGGCGGGGGCCGGCGCTTCCTCTTCGGCCGGCTTGGCCGGCTCGCTGGCTGCAGCTGCTGGTGGCTCGGCGGCGCTGCCGTCCTCGCTGTCCAGTTCCAGCAGCTCGTCACCTTCCTTGAGCTTGTCGCCAAGCTTGACCTTCAGGCTCTTGATCACCCCGGCCTTCGGCGCGGGGATCTCCATGCTGGCCTTGTCCGACTCCAGGGTCAGGATGCTCTGATCGGCCTCGATGCGGTCGCCGACCTTGACGAACAGCTCGATGACTTCACCCTCACCGCTGCCGATGTCGGGTACGCGAATCAACTCACTCATTTGTTCGCTCCTCAGCAGTCCAGGGGATTGGTCTTTTCAGGGTCGATGCCGAACTTGGCGATGGCATCGGCCAGTACCTTGGCTTCCATATCGCCGCGGGCGACCAGTTGTTCCAGGGCTGCCAGCACGACCCAGTTGCGGTCGACCTCGAAGAAGTGACGCAGCTTCTTGCGGCTGTCGCTGCGACCGAAGCCGTCGGTACCCAGGACACGGTATTCCTTTGTCGGCACCCACTGGCGAATCTGGTCGGCGAACAGCTTCATGTAGTCGGTTGAGGCCACTACCGGGCCCTTGCGGCCTTCCAGGCACTGCTCGACGTAGGACTTGCGGCGCGTCTCGGTCGGGTGCAGCAGGTTCCAGCGGTCCACCGCCAGGCCGTCGCGGCGCAGCTCGTTGAAGCTTGGAACGCTCCAGACGTCGGCGGCGACGCCGAAGTCGTCGCGCAGGATCTTCGCCGCTTCGCGCACCTCGCGCAGGATCGTGCCCGAGCCCATCAGCTGCACACGCAGCGGCTTGTCGTTGCCATCTTCCTCGAGCAGGTACATGCCGCGGATGATGCCTTCTTCGACGCCTTCGGGCATGGCTGGCTGCTGGTAGGCCTCGTTCATCACCGTCAGGTAGTAGAAGACGCTTTCCTGCTGCTCGACCATCCGACGGATACCTTCGCGGATGATCACCGCCAGCTCGTAGCCGTAGGTCGGGTCATAGCTGTGGCAGTTCGGAATGGTCGAGGCGAGGATGTGGCTGTGGCCATCCTCGTGCTGCAGGCCTTCGCCATTGAGCGTGGTACGCCCCGAGGTGCCGCCGACGAGGAAGCCGCGCGCCCGGCTGTCGCCAGCCGCCCAGGCCAGGTCGCCGATGCGCTGGAAGCCGAACATCGAATAGAACACGTAGAACGGCAGCATCGGCTGGTTGTGGTTGCTGTAGGCGGTCGCCGCGGCAATCCAGCTGGACATGGCGCCGGCCTCGTTGATGCCTTCCTCGAGGATCTGGCCCTTCTTGTCCTCGCGGTAGAACATCACCTGGTCCTTGTCCACCGGCTGGTACAGCTGGCCGACCGAGGAGTAGATGCCGAGCTGGCGGAACATGCCCTCCATGCCGAAGGTACGTGCCTCGTCCGGAATGATCGGCACGATGCGCGAGCCCAGGTCCTTGTCCTTGACCAGCTGCGCCAGGATGCGCACGAAGGCCATGGTGGTGGAGATTTCGCGGTCGCCGGAGCCATCGAGGATGGCCTTGAGCGTCTCCAGCGGCGGCGTCGGGATGCTGAAGCTCTTGGCGCGGCGCTGTGGCATGAAGCCACCGAGCTTCTCGCGGCTCTTGAGCAGATACTTCATCTCCGGGCTGTCGGCTTCGGGCTTGTAGAAAGGCAGCGCCTCGAGCTGGTCGTCCGGGATCGGGATGCCGAAGCTGTCGCGGAAGGCCTTCAGGCTTTCCAGGTCGACCTTCTTCACGTTGTGGGTGATGTTCTGCGCCTGGCCGGAGCCGGTGCCATAGCCCTTGATGGTCTTGGCCAGGATGACGGTCGGCTGGCCCTGGTGGTTGACCGCGTTGTGGTAGGCCGCATAGACCTTGAACGGGTCATGACCGCCACGGTTGAGCTTCCAGATTTCCTCGTCGGAAAGGTCCTTGACCATTTCCTTGAGCTCCGGGGTGGCGAAGAAGTGCTCGCGCACGAAGGCGCCATTGTTCGCCTTGTAGTTCTGGTAGTCGCCGTCGACCACCTCGTCCATCCGGCGCTGCAGGGCGCCGTTGTCGTCCTTGGCGAACAGCGGGTCCCACAGGCGGCCCCAGATCACCTTGATCACGTTCCAGTTGGCGCCACGGAAGTTGCCTTCCAGTTCCTGGATGATCTTGCCGTTGCCGCGCACCGGGCCGTCGAGGCGCTGCAGGTTGCAGTTGACCACGAAGATCAGGTTGTCGAGCTTCTCGCGACCGGCCAGGGCGATGGCGCCGAGCGATTCCGGCTCGTCGGTCTCGCCGTCGCCGAGGAAGCACCAGACCTTCTGCTTGCCCGCCGGGATGAAGCCGCGGTGCTCCAGGTACTTCATGAAGCGCGCCTGGTAGATCGCCTGGATCGGGCCCAGGCCCATGGATACGGTCGGGAATTGCCAGAACTCCGGCATCAGCCAGGGGTGCGGGTAGGAGGACAGGCCATTGCCGTCCACTTCCTGGCGGAAGTTGTTCAGCTGATCTTCGCTGATGCGGCCTTCGAGAAAGGCGCGGGCGTAGACGCCGGGCGAAGCGTGGCCCTGGAAATACACCAGGTCGCCGCCATGTTCTTCGGTCGGCGCCTTGAAGAAATAGTTGAAGCCGATGTCATAGAGCGTCGCGCTGGAGGCGAAGGTGGAGATGTGGCCACCCAGGTCCGGGTCCTGCTTGTTCGCGCGCATGACCATGGCCAGGGCGTTCCAGCGGACCAGCGAACGGATGCGTCGCTCCATGAACAGGTCGCCGGGCATGCGGGCCTCATGGGCGACTGGAATGGTGTTGCGATATGGCGTGGTGATCGCATAGGGCAGCTGCGTGCCGCTGCGACTGGCCAGTTCACCCATCCGGGTCATCAGATAATGAGCGCGTTCCTCACCCTCGCGGTCGAGGACGGACTCAAGGGCGTCCAGCCATTCCTGGGTTTCGATGGGATCGAGATCTTGCATGGCTTGCTCCATGGCGGAAAGGCTTCCAGAATCGGTTGCCTGCTTCGCATCCCGCTTTGTGGGCGGGTGCGTTATATGTTCTTGGATGCTGCCCGGGGGTAGGACCAGGCGTATGTAGTTTTACTACAAAACGCCGCCCGTGTTCAGCCCCCTCAGGGATTCTTTAGTAGCAAAACTACAACCGCAGCGACGCCGCCGGCCCTGGCTCAGGCGCTTGCGAGGCTCTGGCCCGCGCTGTTGGCTTTTCCCGCCCGGAGAAAGGAAGTACCCCATGAGCCTGCCTTCGCTGATCGCCGTTCCTGCTGCGCTCCAGTCCTTTGTCCGTCGTGCCGAGGAGTCGTTCCTCGCGGCGGCCGGCGCCCTCGATGACCTGCAGGCGCCGCCCTTCGAGAGCTGGCCGCAGGCCCGTCGCGAGGCCTTCGCCCGGGCATGCGCTGCCAGCGATTTCGTCAGCCAACAGGTTAGCCGAGAACCGCGGCAGCTGCTGCAGCTGGTCGCCGACGGTCTGCTCGAGCGCCCACTCGGCAAGGACGAAATGCGCACGCTGCTCGAAACGGAGCTCGCCGGGTGCGAGAGCGAGGAGTCGCTGGCGGTCGCGCTGCGCCGTTTCCGCAACCGCCATCAGGTGCGCATCATCTGGCGCGACCTCAACCGCCTGGCCGATCTGGCGGAAACCTGCCGCGACCTCTCGGCCATGGCCGATGCCTGCATCGACCTGGCCTATCGCTGGCTCTACGAGCGCCACTGCCAGCAGTTCGGCGTGCCCACTGGCGCACGCTCCGGCGAGCCGCAGCACATGGTGATTCTCGGCATGGGCAAGCTCGGTGCCTGCGAGCTGAACCTCTCTTCGGACATCGACCTGATCTTCGGCTACCCGGAAGGGGGCGAGACGGTTGGTGCCAAGCGCTCGCTGGACAACCAGGAATTCTTCGTGCGCCTGGGGCAGAAGCTGATCAAGGCGCTGGATGCCATCACCGTCGACGGCTTCGTCTTTCGCGTCGACATGCGGTTGCGCCCCTACGGTTCCTCCGGCGCGTTGGTGCTGAGCTTCAATGCACTGGAGCAGTACTACCAGGATCAGGGGCGCGACTGGGAGCGCTACGCGATGATCAAGGCGCGCGTGGTCGGCGGTGACCAGCAGGCCGGTCGCGAACTGCTGGAGATGTTGCGGCCCTTCGTCTATCGCCGGTACCTGGACTTTTCCGCGATCGAAGCGCTGCGCAGCATGAAGCAACTGATCCAGCAGGAAGTGCGGCGCAAGGGCATGGCGGCGAACATCAAGCTTGGCGCTGGCGGCATCCGCGAAGTCGAATTCATCGCTCAGGCGTTCCAGCTGATCCATGGCGGGCGCGATCTCAGCCTGCAGGAACGTTCGCTGCTCAAGGTGCTGGCCACCCTGGCCGGGCAGGGCTACCTGCCCGCCGCGGCCGTGGACGAGCTGCGCGAGGGTTACTGCTTCCTGCGTTACGTCGAACATGCGTTGCAGGCGATCGCCGACCGGCAGACGCAGATGCTGCCCGACAACCAGACCGACTGCGATCGTCTGGCCTTCATGCTCGGCTTCGAGCACTGGGATGCCTTCCACGAACGTTTGCTGCACTGGCGCGGACGCATCGACTGGCATTTCCGCCAGGTCATCGCCGATCCGAACGAGGACGAGGAGAGCGAAGGCGACGTACTGGCCGTCGACGAATGGATGCCGCTCTGGCAGCAGGAGTGGGACGAGGAGTACGCCTGCCGGCAGCTCGGCGAGGCGGGCTTTCGCGATGGCGCCCTGGCCTGCCAGCGCCTGGTCGCGCTGCGCCATGGCAGCCAGGTGCGCACCATGCAGCGGCTGGGACGTGAGCGTCTGGATGCCTTCATTCCACGGCTGCTGGCTCAGGCAGTCGAACAGGATGACCCGGATCTGGTACTCGAACGCGTCCTGCCGCTGGTCGAGGCGGTGGCCCGCCGCTCGGCCTATCTGGTGCTGTTGACGGAAAATCCCGGCGCGCTGCAGCGCCTGCTCGAGCTTTGCGCCGCGAGCCCCTGGGTTGCCGAACAGATTACCCGTTTCCCGCTGCTGCTCGACGAGCTGCTCAATGCCGGACGCCTCTACAACCCGCCGCAGGCGCCGGAGCTGGTGGCCGAGCTGCGCGAACGGCTGATGCGCATCCCCGAAGAAGATCTCGAGCAGCAGATGGAGGCGCTGCGGCATTTCAAGCTGGCGCACCGCCTGCGCGTCGCTGCCTCGGAAATTGCCGGCACGCTGCCGTTGATGAAGGTCAGCGATTATCTGACCTGGCTGGCCGAGGCGATCCTCAACGAGGTGCTGACCCTGGCCTGGCGCCACATGGTGGCGCGCCATGGGCAGCCGCGGCGCAGCGACGGCTCGCCCTGCGATCCGGCATTCGTCATCGTGGGTTATGGCAAGGTCGGCGGTATCGAACTCGGCCACGGCTCGGATCTTGACCTGGTGTTCATCCATGACGGCGATCCCACCGCCGAAACCGATGGCACCAAGCCCATCGACGGCGCGCAGTTCTACACCCGCCTAGGCCAGCGCATCATCCACCTGCTCACCACTCAGACCACCTCCGGCCAGCTCTACGAGGTGGACATGCGCCTGCGACCGTCCGGTGCCTCGGGGTTGCTGGTCAGCTCGCTCGGCGCTTTCGAGCGCTACCAGCAGCAGGAGGCCTGGACCTGGGAACATCAGGCGCTGGTCCGCGCCCGCGTGCTGGTCGGCTGCGAGCGCCTGCGCAACGACTTCGAGCGCGTGCGGGCGGCGGTGCTCGGGCGGCCTCGCGATCTGGACATGCTGCGCCAGGAGGTCAGCGAGATGCGCGCGAAGATGCGCGACAGCCTCGGTACCTCGGCTACGCTCGGGGGCACCAGCGAGTCTGCCTTCGAGGCGGCCTCGCCGTTCAATCTCAAGCAGGACGCCGGTGGTATCGTCGATATCGAATTTATGGTGCAATACGCGGCTTTGGCGTGGTCGCATGAGCATCCTGAGCTGCTGCGCTACACCGATAACATCCGCATTCTCGATGGGTTGGAGCAGGCCGGGTTGATGACCGGCGATGAGGTCCGGCTGCTGCAGGACGCCTACAAGGCCTACCGCGCGGCGGCGCACCGACAGTCACTGCAGAAGCTGCCCGGAGTGGTGAGTGGGGATCAATTCCACGACGAGCGCCGCGCCGTCACGCGCATCTGGCGCGAACTGGGGCTCGGCTGAGCCCTCGTCGGGCAACCTGCAAGTATCGAATTCTGAAGGAGTTGGCAACCATGTCCATGGCCGATCGTGATGGCGTGATCTGGTACGACGGCGAGCTGGTGCAGTGGCGCGATGCGACCACCCACGTGCTCACCCACACCCTGCACTACGGCATGGGCGTGTTCGAGGGCGTGCGGGCCTACAACACGCCGGCCGGCACGGCGATCTTCCGCCTGCAGGCGCACACCGACCGCCTGTTCGACTCCGCTCACATCATGAACATGAAGATCCCGTACAGCCGTGACGAGATCAACGAAGCGACCCGCGCTGCGGTGCGCGAGAACAACCTGGAAAGCGCCTACATCCGCCCGATGGTGTTCTACGGAAGCGAAGGCATGGGCCTGCGCGCCAGCGGCCTGAAAGTGCACGTGATCGTCGCCGCCTGGCACTGGGGTGCGTACATGGGCGACGAGGCGCTGGAGCTGGGCATCAAGGTGCGCACCAGCTCCTTCACCCGTCACCACGTCAACATCACCATGACGCGCGCCAAATCCAACGGTGCCTACATCAACTCGATGCTGGCCCTGCAGGAAGCGATTTCCGGCGGCGCCGACGAGGCGCTGATGCTGGACCCCGAAGGCTACGTGGCCGAGGGTTCTGGCGAGAACATCTTCATCATCAAGGATGGCGTGATCTACACCCCGGAAGTCACCGCCTGCCTGAACGGCATCACCCGCGGTACCGTGCTGACCCTGGCCGCCGAACACGGCCTGAAGGTGGTCGAAAAGCGCATCACCCGCGACGAGGTGTACATCGCCGACGAAGCCTTCTTCACCGGTACCGCTGCCGAAGTCACGCCGATTCGCGAAGTCGATGGCCGCCAGATCGGTGCCGGCCGCCGTGGCCCGATCACCGAGACCCTGCAGAAGGCCTACTTCGACCTGGTCACCGGCAAGACCGCCACGCATGCCGAATGGCGGACGCTGGTCAAGTAAGCGGCGAGCGCCAGGCGGCAGGCCGAGCAGCCAGTGGCTGCGTTTCGGCTTGCGGCCCGACGCCAGAGGCCTGAAGCTGCCCCTATGAACATCCTGATCATCGGCCCCAGTTGGGTGGGCGACATGGTGATGGCGCAGACGCTGTTCATCTGCCTCAAGCACCAGCACCCGTCCTGCAACATCGATGTCCTGGCCCCGGAGTGGAGTCGGCCGATTCTTGAGCGCATGCCCGAGGTCCGCCAGGCGCTGAGCTTTCCGGTCGGCCACGGCGTGCTCGATCTGGCGACCCGTCGCCGGGTCGCCCAGGGTCTGCGCGGTCAGTACCAGCAGGCCATCCTGCTGCCCAACTCGCTGAAGTCGGCCCTGGTGCCGTTCCTGGCGGGCATTCCCAAGCGCACCGGCTGGAAAGGCGAGATGCGCTACGGCCTGCTGAATGACCTGCGCAAGCTGGACAAGGCGCGTTATCCGCTGATGATCGAGCGCTTCATGGCGCTGGCCTTCGAGCCGGATGCGGCCTTGCCGCAACCCTATCCGCACCCGCAGTTGCGAATCGAGACGCACAGCCGCGATCAGGCATTGGCCCGGTTCGGCCTGAGCCTCGATCGGCCGGTGCTGGCGTTGTGCCCGGGGGCCGAGTTCGGCGAGTCCAAGCGTTGGCCGGCGGCGCACTTCGCCGAGGTGGCCGAACGCAAGATTCGCGAGGGCTGGCAGGTCTGGCTGTTCGGCTCGAAAAATGATCATCTGGTAGGCCAGGACATCGTTCAGCGACTGATTCCGGGGCTGCGCGAAGAAGTGGTCAACCTGGCCGGCGAGACTTCGCTGGCCGAGGCGATCGATCTCCTGTCGTGCGCTGACGCGGTGGTATCGAACGACTCCGGGCTGATGCATGTCTCCGCTGCTCTGGGGCGGCCGCTCGTCGCGGTGTACGGTTCGACTTCGCCGGCCTTCACGCCGCCGCTGTCCGATCGCGTCGAAACGGTACGGCTGGGGCTCGAATGCAGCCCGTGCTTCGATCGCACCTGTCGTTTCGGTCACAACAATTGCATGCGCGAACTGCTGCCCGAGCAGGTGGTCGAGGCGCTCGAGCGCCTCGTGCCGCAGCCGGTCGAGGTGCGCTAGGTGCGGGTGTTGCTGATCAAGACTTCGTCGCTCGGCGATGTCATCCATACCTTGCCGGCGTTGACCGATGCGCAGCGGGCGCTGCCCGGCATCCGCTTCGATTGGGTGGTGGAGGAGGGCTTCGCCGAGATTCCGGCCTGGCATCCGGCGGTGGCGCAGGTGATCCCGGTGGCCATCCGCCGCTGGCGCAAGCACCCGCTGCAGACCTGGCGCTCCGGCGAATTCCGACGCTTCAAGGCGCGCCTGCGCGAGACGCACTACGACCTGGTAATCGATGCCCAGGGCCTGTTGAAGAGCGCCTGGTTGACCCGTTACGTGAAGGCGCCGGTGGCCGGGCTGGATCGTGATTCGGCGCGTGAGCCGTTGGCCACGCGGTTCTACGACCGCGCTTATGCGGTGCCGCGCGAGCAACATGCACTGGAGCGCGTGCGCCAGCTGTTTGCCCAGGCGCTTGGATATCCGCTGCCGGTCGGTACCGGCGACTATGGGCTGGAGCGCTCGCGCCTGGCCAGCGGCAGCGAAGAGCCCTATCTGCTGTTCCTGCACGGCACTACCTGGCCAAGCAAGCACTGGCCGGAGGCCAACTGGCGCGAACTGGCCGAGCGCATGTGCGCGTTTGGCTGGGCGATCCGTCTGCCGTGGGGCAATGCGGAGGAGAAAGCTCGTGCCGAACGCATCGCCAGCGGCCTGCCGCAGGTGGCGGTGCTGCCGAAGCTGAACCTGGCCGGCGTGGCTGGCGTGATTGCCGGCGCGCGCGCCTGCGTGGCGGTGGACACCGGCCTCGGTCACCTGGCTGCGGCGCTGGATGTGCCCTGCATTTCGCTCTATGGCCCGACACGGCCTGGCCGCGTCGGTGCCTACGGCCGCTCGCAGGTCCACCTCTGTGCCGGTGGGCCGAATGCCGGTAGCGGCGATCGCCACAAGCCCTGTTTCGATGATCTGCCCGCCGAGCGCGTGGCCGCCGAACTCAAAGCCCTGCTGCGGGCGGAGCCCGTCTGATGCAACTGGCCTTCATCCTGTACAAATACTTTCCCTTCGGTGGGCTGCAGCGCGACTTCATGCGCATCGCGCTGGAGTGCCAGCGGCGCGGCCATGCCATTCGCGTCTACACGATGATCTGGGAGGGCGAGGTGCCGGCCGGCTTCGAGGTGCTGGTGGCGCCGGTCAAGGCGCTGTTCAACCACACGCGTAACGAGCGCTTCACCGCCTGGCTCGAGCGCGACCTGGCGGCGCGCCCGGTCGACCGCGTGGTGGGCTTCAACAAGATGCCCGGGCTGGACGTGTACTACGCGGCAGACCCCTGCTTCGAGGACAAGGCGCAAACGCTGCGCAACCCGCTCTATCGGCGCTGGGGCCGCTACAAGCACTTTGCCGAGTACGAGCGAGCGGTGTTCGCTCCGGAGGCGAAGACCGAGATCCTGATGATCTCCGAGGTGCAGCAGCCACTGTTCGTCAAGCATTACGGCACGCCGGCCAGGCGTTTTCACCTGTTGCCGCCCGGCATTGCGCAGGACCGTCGGGCGCCGGCGAACGCCGATGAAGTGCGCCGCGAGTTCCGCGAAGAGTTCGACCTGAACGAAGACGATCTGCTGCTCGTGCAGATCGGTTCAGGCTTCAAGACCAAGGGCGTCGACCGCAGCCTGAAGGCCGTCGCGGCGCTACCCCGCGAGCTGAAGAAGCGCACCCGGTTGTTTGTCATCGGCCAGGATGATCCCAAGCCGTTCCAGCTGCAGGCCAAGGCGCTGGGCATTTCCGACCAGGTCGCCTTTCTCAAGGGGCGCAGCGACGTGCCGCGTTTTCTGCTCGGCGCCGACCTGCTGATCCACCCGGCCTACAACGAGAACACCGGCACGGTGCTGCTCGAGGCGCTGGTCGCCGGGTTGCCGGTGCTGGTTACCGATGTCTGCGGCTACGCGCACTACATTGCCGAGGCCGATTGCGGGCGCGTCGTACCGAGCCCCTTCACCCAGGGTGCGTTGGACCGCGCGCTGGCCGAGATGCTTGCTGACCCGGCGCAGCGGGCGACCTGGAGCCGCAACGGGCTGGCCTTCGCCGACACCGCCGATCTGTACTCCATGCCGCAGAGAGCGGCCGACGTGATTCTCGGGGAAGCGGCATGAGCCGGGTTCGAGCTCTACTGTGCCGGGTGGGAAGCGGCGTGGTCATGTCCAGCCGCACGCGTGGCCGCCATCACCGCTGCAAAGGCACGGCGGATGTCCGCCGTCCGCAGGCGCCGTCTCGGGGCAGGTCATGCAACTGATCCTCTCTGAACCCTTCAAGTCGCTCTGGCAGGGACGTGATGCCTTTGCCGAGGTGGAGACGCTTCAGGGCCAGGTCTATCGCGAGCTGGAAGGGCGGCGCACGCTGCGTACCGAGGTCGACGGGCGTGGCTACTTCGTCAAGATCCACCGTGGCATTGGCTGGGGTGAAATCGCCAAGAACCTGTTCAGTGCCAAGGCACCGGTACTCGGTGCCGGGCAGGAATGGCGCGCCATCGAGCGGCTGAAACAGGCAGGCATCCCGACGATGACGGCCGTTGCCTATGGTGAGCGTGGCGCCAACCCGGCGACCCAGCACTCGTTCATCATTACCGAGGAATTGGCGCCGACCATCAGTCTCGAGGACTACAGCCTCGGCTGGGGCGAGACGCCGCCAGCGCCGCCGCTCAAGCGCGCGTTGATCCACCGTGTCGCCGAGATGGTCGGTGGCATGCATCGCGCCGGGGTCAATCACCGCGACTGCTACATCTGCCACTTCCTGCTGCACACCGATCGTGCGGTGACGCCCGAGGATTTCCGCCTCTCGGTGATCGATCTGCACCGCGCCCAGACCCGTCGTCGCACGCCGCGCCGCTGGCGCGACAAGGACCTGGCTGCCCTGTATTTTTCCGCGCTCGATGTCGGCCTGACCCGTCGCGACAAGCTGCGCTTCCTGCGCGTCTACTTCCGGCAACCGCTGCGCCAGGTGCTTAGCGACGAAGCTGTGCTGCTTGGCTGGCTGGAGCGCAAGGCGGAGAAGCTCTATCGGCGCAAGCTGCGCTATGGAGACGCGCTCTGATGGCCGGCTGGACCCTGGCGCCGGCTTACGCCGAGCGCTCGGTGGAGTTCGGCAGCCTGGAGGCGGTCTTCGCCTTGCAAGGCGAGCGCCTGACCCGAGACCCGCTGTCGGAAGTGATCCGGATCGAGCGCGACGGCGTGCGCTACTACGTCAAGCGCTACGTCGGGGCGGGCAAGGGCGCGAGGCAATACCTGGGCCGGCCGCGGGTCAAGGCCGAGTGGCAGAACCTGCGGCTGTTCGAGCGCTGGGGCATTCCCACGGCCCCTCTCGTGGCCTATGGCCTGGAGCGTCGCGCGGGGCAGTTCGTGCGCGGCGCGCTGATCACCCGCGAGATCCTGCACTCCGAAGATCTTGCGCAGCTGGCGAGCGGCCGTGACCCGCGCCTGGCGGATCGGCACTGGGTACAGCGGGTGAGCCTGCAGCTGGCACAGGCGACCCGTACGATGCACAAGCACTGCTTTGCCCACAACGATCTGAAATGGCGCAATCTGCTGGTCAACCGGGACGCCGAGCTGTACTTCATCGACTGCCCGACCGGCGCGTTCTGGTGGGGGCCGTTCCTGCAGCGGCGCATCATCAAGGACCTCGCCTGCCTGGACAAGGTCGCCAAGTATCAGCTGAGCCGGACCCAGCGCCTGCGTTTCTACCTGCAATATCGCCGACGCGCGCGCCTGGGCGCGGCGGACAAGCGGCGCATCCGGCAGATTCTCCAGTACTTCCAAGGGCGCGAATGACGTGAAGGACTACATCGCAGCGGGTGACGCCGCCCTGCTCGAACGCAACGGACTGGCCGGTTTCGATGCATTGTGGAGCCTGCAGCTGCAGGCCGTGGACGAGCCGAACGTAGAGCGTGGCGGCTGGAGCAGCGTGTTTCGCCTGGAGCTCGAGGGGACGGGGTTCTTCCTCAAGCGGCAGAGCAACCATTTGACGCGCACCCTGAGCCATCCCTTGGGGGAGCCCACCTTTGCCCGCGAATTTCGCAACATTCTGCGCTATCAGCGGCGCGGAATTCCGGCGCTGCAGGCCAGTTTCTACGGTGCTCGGCGGGTCGGCGCGGAACGCCGTGCGGTGCTGCTGACCCGCGCGCTGGACGGCTGGAACGACCTGGACAGCTGGCTGGCTCGCTGGCAGAGCCTGGCCGAGGCGGAGCGCCTGGCGATCACCGAGGCCGTAGGCGGTCTGGCGCGCCAACTGCACGAGGCCGGGCAGATGCACGGCTGCTTCTACCCCAAACACATCTTCCTGCGCCCGGCTGCCGATCGGTGGCAGGCTTGCCTCATCGATCTGGAAAAAACCCGTCCGCTCCTGTTCGGTCGTCGCGATCGCATCAAGGATCTCGAACCGCTGTTCCGGCGTGCCAACCCCTGGCACGAGGCTGAGGTGCGGCAGGTATTGAGCGCCTATCTGGGCTCTGAGTCACTCGTCGCCAGCTGGCTGGCGCAGCTGATTGAACGGCGGCGCGACAAGGAGCGGCGATGAACCTGTCGCAGCTCGCCGATGCCGGGCGCTGCCCGACGCTGCCCTGCCGTATCGAACTGGCGGACGGCGACGCGCTGACCATCGAGGCCTGGCTGCGCACCTTGCCCGGTCAACGCTATGTCGGGCGCGCACGCTGGAACGACCGGCAGGTGCTTGCCAAGCTCATGGTTGGCGACAAGGCGCGGCGGCACTTCGAGCGGGAGCGTGACGGTGCGCGGCTGCTTGTCGGGCAGGGCCTGCCGACGCCGCGCGTACTCGCCGAGGGTTGGCAGGAGGAAGAGGGCGGCTGGCTGCTGTTCGAATACCTGGAAAATGCTTGCAGCCTCTGGGACGCCTGGCGTGAAGTCGAGCGCGAGGTGCCGCTTTGCCCGGCACAGCAAGCGATACTCGCCGAAGCGCTGACCCTGATCGGCCGAATGCATGCCTGCGGGCTCTGGCAGAGTGATCTGCACCTGGACAACCTGTTGCGCCAGCATGATCGCCTATTCATCGTCGACGGCGGCGGCGTGCGGGCCGAGACGCCTGGCCGGCCGCTGTCCGCGGGCCAGGCCCTGCAGAACCTGGGCGTATTCTTCGCCCAGCTGCCGGCCGAGCTGGAACCCTTCATCGAGAGCCTGCTGGCCCATTACCTGCTCGCCAATGCCGAGCATGCGCTGTCGCTCGATGCGTTGCTCGACCAGGTGCATGAGGTACGCCGCTGGCGGGTGCGCGATTACATGAAAAAGCTCGCGCGCGATTGCTCGCTGTTCAAGGCGGAGATCGGTCCCTTTGGCGCTCAGGTGGTGCGCCGCGACGAGGCCTCTGGTCTGGCGGAACTCCTGGCCGACCCGGACCGCTTCATTGCGCAGGGGCAGATCTTCAAGACCGGCGGTGCGGCCACGGTGGCGCGAGTGGCGCTGGCCGGCCGGCCGCTGCTGATCAAGCGCTACAACATCAAGAACCCGCTGCACTGGCTCAAGCGCTTCTGGCGCCCCAGTCGCGCCTGGCACAGCTGGCTGCAGGGCAATCGGCTGGACCTGCTCGGCATTGCCACGCCCCGCCTGCTGGCTGTCAAGGAGCAGCGCTGGCTGTGGGCGCGCGGGCCGGCCTGGCTCGTGACCGAGCTGCTCGAGGGCGAGGATCTCATCGCGCGCTGGCGGCCCTATGTCGAGGATCACCCGCCGGAAGCAGAGCTGCGTGCCCTGGAACGCCTGCTGCTGGCGCTGATCCGGGAACAGGTCAGCCATGGTGATCTGAAGGGGCACAACCTGTTCTGGGAAGACGGGCGCTGGGCGCTGATCGACCTCGATGCGGTACAGCAACACCACAGCCGCGCCGGCTTCGCCCGCGCTTTCGCCCGGGATCGGGCGCGGCTGCTGCGCAACTGGCCCGTCGAGTCGAAGCTGTATCGCCTGCTCGATCAGCGCTTGCCGCGGCTTTGACGATCCTCTGCCCATCGGGGTGGATCGCTTTGGCGCAGTTACGTTCGTCGTGATGTCTCGCGGCTGCCGGTGCCGTTATAATTCGCCACTTTCTTTGCGGTCGCTGAGTCGGCTGCGTCCGATCTGTTTCGCGACAGCCTTTGGCTGTCGCACGTAAAAGAGGCTATACCGTGGCACTGACGATTCTCGGTTTGTCCGGCGCTCTCAGTCATGACCCTTCCGCTGCGCTCTATATCGACGGCAAGCTCATAGCCGCGGTCGAAGAGGAGCGCTTCGTGCGTGACAAGCATGCCAAGAACCGCATGCCCTACGAGTCGGCCAAGTTCTGCCTGGAGCAGGCGGGCATCAAACCGGGCGACGTCGATGTCGTCGCGATTCCGTTTGCGCCCATCAGCATCTTCGAGAAGGCCCGCTGGCACTACGCCAAGCGTTATTGGTACGCGCCGGACCGCGCGCTAGACGCGATTCTCATGGGCAACCGCCGCTACCATCGCTACAAGAAGCGCATCCAGTGGTGCCTGCAGCAGCTCGGTTTCGATCTGAAGAAGGTCCGTATCGAGCCCGTCGAGCACCATCTGGCCCATGCCTCCAGCGCCTACCACTGCTCCGGCTTCAGCGAGAAGACCGCGATCATGGGTATCGACGGCAAGGGCGAGTACGCCACCACCTTCTTCGGCTGGGGCGAGAACGGCAGAATCCACAAGATCAAGGAATTCTACGACCCGGATTCGCTGGGCGGGCTGTACGGCGCGATCACCGAATACCTCGGCTTCGAGATGCTCGACGGCGAGTTCAAGGTGATGGGCATGGCGCCCTACGGCGATGCCGCCAAGTACGATTTCTCGCGCCTGGCCAAGTTCGAGAATGGCGAGCTGGTGATCAACACCGACTACGCCAACGTCATTGGCTTCCGCCGCTATAAAGAGAAGGGCAAGGGCTACTACTTCTCGCCCAAGCTGATCGAGTGGCTCGGCCCGAAGCGCGAGGGCGACATCGCCGACGACCCCTACATTCACTACGCCGCCAGCATGCAGGCGCTGTTCGAGAAGCTGGCGCTGGAGATGATGGACTACTACCTGGGTGACATCATCCGTGAAACCGGCAAGATCGCCTTCGCCGGTGGCTGCGCGCTGAACGTCAAGCTGAACCAGAAGATCATCGCGCGCGATGAGGTCAAGGAGCTGTTCGTTCAGCCGGCTTCCGGCGACGCCGGCACCGCAGTAGGCGCTGCGGCCTATGTCTCCGTCGCGCGCGGCGTGCCGGTGGAAAAGATGGAGCACGTCTACCTCGGGCCGTCCTACTCCAACGAGGACGTCATTGCAGCCTGCGCGCGCCACCCCAACAAGCCGGTGTGGAAGAAGATCGACGACACCCCTGCGCGCATCGCCAGGATCATGGTCGATGGCAATCCGGTTGCCTGGTTCCAGGGCCGTATGGAGTTCGGCCCTCGCGCGCTTGGCGGCCGTTCGATCATCGGCTGCCCGAGCGTGCCGGGCGTGGCCGACCGCATCAACGAGCAGATCAAGTTCCGCGAGCGCTGGAGACCCTTCTGCCCGTCGATGCTCGACACCGTGGCGCCGCAGATGCTCAAGGTCGACCACCCGAGCCCCTTCATGACCTTCACTTTCGAGGTCAATGAAGAGTGGAAAAATCGTGTTGGCGAGGTGGTCCACGAGGACGGCACCTCCCGCGCCCAGGTGCTGGAGCGCCGCCACAACCCGCGCTGGTACGACCTGATGCTGGAACTGGAAAAGCTCACCGGCAATGGAGTCTCGCTCAACACGTCGCTCAACCGCCGCGGCGAGCCGATGATCTGCTCGCCGACCGATGCGCTGAACATGTTCTATGGCTCCGACCTGCAGTACCTGATCATGGAGGATGTGCTGGTCGTGAAGGATGGGATGGATTGGTATGAGCACGCCTGACTTGTTGATCAGCGTGGTCATACCGGCCTACAACTACGCGAAGACCCTGCCGCGCGCAGTCGAGTCGGTAATAAGTCAGCTAAGCGAAGACAGCGAGCTGTTGGTGATTGATGACGGCTCTACCGATGAAACACCTGCTGTGCTTGCCGAGCTACAGGGCCGATACCCAGGACGCTTTCGCGCGATCCGCAAGCCTAACGGAGGTCTTTCCTCCGTGCGTAATCGCGGCATTTCAGAGGCCGCCGGGACCTATCTGGTATTTCTGGACGCTGACGACGAGTTGGCGCCGGACGCCATGAGGCTGCTGAGCGAGCATCTCAAGCAATATCCGAATACACGCATGGTGATCGGCGGCCATTGGGCGGTATGGCCCGACGGAAAGCGCCGCAAGCATTTGCCAGCGTCGCTACCGGAAAATCGTCTGGAGCGGTTGCGAGGGTATTTGTTGGACAAGACCATCGGGCTCGCCAATGGCGCGTCCGCTATCCATCGCGAAGTATTCCGGCTCGGGACCTATCCCGAGAGTTTTCGTAACGCCGAGGACATTCCGGTCTTCAGCCAAGCGCTGGCAAACTTCGACTGCACGATTCTTGCCGCACCGATGGCATTGATCTACAAGCACGACGACAGCATGCGGCACGACATCAAGCAGGACTGTGCAGTTGGGCTTGCCGTCGTCGAGGAGGTATTCGACAAAGGGCGAGTGCCTGCGTCCATGGCATCGTTGCGTAGACCCTTCAAGGCTCAGCGCTGCCTCTCGCTGTTCCGCGGTCTGTTGAGCGCCGGGCGGTTTTCCGAAGCGCGCGACATGTATCGCCAGGCGATCGGCACTGACTGGCGGGTGATATTCAAGACGTCCTATACACGCAAAGCGCTACGGCTTTGGCTGAGCGGAAAGCGCTGAGCGTGAAAAGCTCCGTGGAGCTGACGTTGCGCCAACTGCGTGACTTCGTGCTGAACGAGCCGGTGCGTCGCGGAAAGGGGCGAGTGGCGGCCTGGCGGCTACGCTTCCGATTGGCAGGCAAGAGCCTGCTGGTTCTCTTGTTGTCACTTGGCCGCCGGGTCCCGGTAGCGTCATGCGATGTCCTGCTGATTCATCCTTCACGTAAGTCCTATGAGCAAGGTCGGAAAGCCGCCCTTCTGCAGGCGTTGAGGTCCAGCGGACTCCACGTCGAGGAGTTTATCGAAGAGTCAGATGATGTTCTGATTCGTGCCCGGCAATTCGCCAGGCCCGCCAAGTCAGTCCCGTTCCTGTTGTATTGGCACGCTGCGCACGCTGCGTTTCTGTTGCGACGTTATCGGGCCAAGGTGGTGCTGACCGAGCGAAACGGGTGGATAGTACCAAGCTTCATCAAGGCCTTACGCACCGAGGGTATGCGAGTGATGCATATGGCACATTCGGTGCCCTCCGGGCAGTCTAGTCGTTATGCCTATTTTGACTACGACTACTACCTGATGTTTGGCAGAAGTTCCTACGACTATCTTTCTTCGCTTGGCGAGGCTTTTGGTGAATGCTGCGCTGTCTTTGCGGGGCCGTACTATCTGACCGATCAAAAAAAAACCGTGTTAGTCGATAGAGGCAGTCAACGGACGCCACGTTTGCTGTTCCTCGGCTCGGGGCCCGATTACGAACCTACTGAGTCCTATCAGCAATATTGCAACTGGGTGTTGAGGTGGCTCGAGCAGCATCGAGATGCAGCGCTTTCGGTAAAGCTTCACCCTCGCGGACATGGCAAACCCTGGTTGGATTATGCAGCTCGTTCCGAGCGAATCACGATTCTGGGTACAGACGAGACGCTTGAGCAGTGCGCTGGGCGCTTCGATCTTGTGCTGTGCGGCTATACCAACGCCGTCCTGGATGTGGCTCGGGCCGGAGTGCCTTTTGTGCTGCTTGGGCAGGGCGAGGATTATTTTTCGGTTGCGCGATACGGGCTTCCCGTAAGCGTTGACGAGGCCCATTTGGCACCATGCGTCGAAAGCGTTCTTTCTCAGCCGGAAAAGGCGAGAGGGCGATTGTTCGAGTTCTTGAACTATCACATAGGCCATGCCGACAAGCCGCTTGATTCGCTAGTGCATAGCGTGCGACTGGCGGCAAATGGCTCGGAGCTGCCTGGTTTGCGTTTGTCTGCTCCGCCCCCGGATATCAATACTTAAATTTATGAAAGTTGTTTTTCTCGGCTTGGCTAAGCACCAGATTAAGTACTTTAGCGCCGTTCTTGAAAACTCCGATTTGTCTGGAAGGGTTGTCACGCCTTCGACATTGCCCTTCCCATCGATCTTCGATCTGCGTCGGGCGTTCTATCAGGTGGAGTGGAGTCGGCTAGTTCTCGAGAAGTGTGCCGAGCGGGCGAAGAAAGGGCGTTATCGCGGTGCTGTATATCGGCTTCTGCTTAGGTTGGAGTTGCTGGTAATGGCGCTCCGTTTCGGACGTCTATTGCGCAAGGAACGGCCTGACGCGGTGGCGGTGTGGAACGGCAGCCACCGCTATTGTGCGCTCTTCACGAGCATGTGCGAGGCGGGCGTGCTGAAACTGTATTTCGAGAATGGTCTACTTCCGGGCACCACAACCCTCGATCCACGTGGTGTGAATTATCGCAATTCTGTACCTAGAGATCCTGAGTTCTATCGAAGCTATGCAAGGCGACACCCCGATCGACTTCGCGGTGTCCAAGCGGTAACCCTGGTACCGCGGCAAGCAAAGCGTCAAAGCCAGTCTGTCGAGCTGCCGGGCAGTTATATCTTCATCCCGTTTCAAGACGACTGGGATACGCAGATCAGGCTGTTCTCGCCTTGGATAAGCGACATGCGCGAGCTGTTCTCCTTTGCCCAGTTGGTGGCGCAGCGCAGCGGAAGAGTGGTGGTTCTAAAGGAACATCCGTCGAGCCGTGTGAAATACCCTGACCTTGTCATGCGGGCTTCAGAAAAGGTCATCTTCGCCAACGGCAACTCGACGCAGGAGCTGATCGAAAATGCCGATTGCGTCGTTACGATCAATTCGACGGTAGGCCTTGAAAGCATTCTCTTGGCGAAACCCGTGCTGGTATTGGGGGAGGCTTTCTATGCGATCGACGGTATTGCGGCCAGTGCGCGAAGTGCCGAGGAAGGCCTCGCGTTGCTGGAAACGCTGCCGTCTTGGGGGGTAAGCGAGGAGCTGCGGCAGGCATTCATCAGCTATCTGCGTGATGAGTATTGCGTGCCGGGCCGTTGGCAAGACGGCGGGGCGGAGCACTTCGCGGCAGTAGCGAGGAGAATTGAGGCTCTAAAAGCATGACTCTATCTGCGTCGCTCCCTGCCCCCCTGCGGATGTTGATCGCGGTCGGGTTGTATTTGCAGCTCGCGGGAGTTTGCTTCATTCCCGACGGCAGTCGTTACGCCACTATCACGAACATAGCCTTATTTGCACCCGCGCTCATGGCAGTCGCGTTCTTCCGGCGATCATGGCCGCCTTTTAGTAGAAAGGCGTTTGTCCTGCTGGTCGCCCTGAGCGTTTGGGTGGCCTTCGTTGCCGTATTCAACGAGGGGAGCGTAGGCACGCCCTGGCGATGGCTGCGGTTGCTCTTTTACGTGGGGCTCTATGTACTTGCTATCGGCCTGGTCATGCAAAGCAGAAATCTCTGGCGGTTTCTGCTTATGGCAGTAGTCGTTACGGCGGGCATTTTTGCATGGCTCAGTCTGAACCAGGCGCTGCTCATCGACGATCGCGGGTTCGGCTTCAGGGCCTTCAGGCTGGATTCCTGGTCTGGTCATGAAATGGCAGATTTCGAAAATCCTATCGTGTCCGCCCTGTACTTCGGAGTGGTTGCGACTGTGGCTCTTTTTTTGTCACTGCGCGAGAAGGGTGGAACCAGGCTATTGTCCGTGGTTGCATTTATCGGTGCAGCGGCATATTGCTATTTCACCTATTCGCGGGGAGTCTGGCTTGGTCTCTTGGCTGCGGTTATGACTTTACTTGCAGTGTCGCTTTCCGCGCGACAGTTTCGCGTGTTGCTGTGTGTCGTTATTCCTCTGGCCGTTCTCGGGCTGTTTTTTCTTGCGAAAGCGGGTGGGATAGACGCAAGTTATAGAGACCAAATATTCTGGCAGTGGTGGTCGAAGATCGATAGCTTCTGGTTGTGGGGAGCTGGCGCCGGAGCCGATCCGAATATCTGCATCGAAGGAATTAAGCGCTGTTTCAACCAAGCCCACAGCCTTTATCTTCAGATATTCTACGAGTACGGATTTCCCGGCCTGGTATTGCTTCTTGGTTTGATGGCTGCTCTTCTGCTAGGCGGGTGGCGCTATCGTTCCGAGAAAAATTTCGCCTCGCTCGGCCTGGCGCTGATGGCGTTCGTTATCGTTGTTTCCGTTGCAAACTTTTATGTGATTTTTCTGCGCCCTGGAGTGTACTGGATTGTGTTTTGGCTGCCGGTGGCAATCCTCATGTGCGCAGGAGCGGGGCGCACGAGGTCCGAGGTTCAATGATGTCGATGTTGAATAGCATGAAGCGATACTGGTGCCTGGAAATCTTGGGCGGCGAACAAGAACAGTTTTCGTGGCGTCGTATCAGGCAAAAATGCAAAAGAAGCAATCGCTATGCTTATTTGTTCTGGTTTCGCGTCGCCTATGTGCTTCACGCAGAGGGTGGCCGTTTCTTGAAACGGCGCGCCAAGATGCTGAACGAGCGAATTAGCCGGAAGTACAACGTAGAGATCATGCTGGGTGCAGCGGTTGGTGAAGGCTTATGGATTGCCCATACCTCAGGTATCGTAATTAGCGCCTATTCTAAAATTGGTAGGAATTTCAAGGTTTGGCAAGGGTGTACAGTTGGAATAAAAGGTGGCGCGGGGGAGAAGTCGATAGTTATTGGGGATAATGTCAGTCTTTGCGTTAATTCATGTGTCATTGGCGATGTTATTTCCATTGCCGATAATGTGGTAATCGGCGCGATGACCTTGGTGAACAAGGATATTTCCTGCCCCGGCACCTACGTAAACAAGAGGGTTCTAGAGCGTTTCGGTTGTGATGCTGTGGTTGACCTGCCCGGCGCATGATCGGCTTCTTGTCTTTTCGCTAAGCGCTCCTATAAAGCTTGAGAAGCTGTTCAAAGGGGAACTGCTCAAGCTTTTTTCTTTTTAGATGATTGCGTAAGTGACAAAAGTTTCGTCTTGTGAGGCTTTCGTTTAGAGGTCTACGCTTCTTGTGCAAGTCAAGGACGTCGATCAGGCCAAATGAACCGTTCGGGAGCAGGATGATATTGCCGATGTGCAATGACCGGAAATAGATGCCTTTGCTATGCAGTCTTCTGATGAACGCGGCTAAATCAGGCAAGTGCTGATCGATTCGTTCCGGTTCGGCGCGAAAGAGGGTTTCTATCGAGACACCAGGCAGAGGTTGATATAGGCAGCCGCTTAGGCCTGCATGCTTGTCAAGCCAGAACGTTTCCAGAATTTCAGGAGCACTGAAGCCAGCGTCGTGAAGCACGGCAAGATTTCTGGCGAACCGCTGTGCCGAGGGGAAAAGGCGAGCCAGAAAAGGGTGTCGGCGAGTATGGAAGATCTTTAGAAAGCTTCCGTCTTCCAACGCCAGAACTTTGGGACCCCGCGCGTCCCTTTCGAGTACCTTGCCTTCCGCCAGCCAGTTTTCCAACTCCTGCGCTGTTACAATCCGCATCTTGTTCCTCTAGCCAGTCGTATGGGGCTGCCGAATGGCCAATTCTACCCAGCAATCGAGCGTGAAGGTCTATTTGCGGTTGCTGCGCTATGTGGTCCCTTACTGGGGGCTGTTCGCGATGAGCCTGCTTGGCTTCCTGCTTTTCGCCTCCACCCAGCCGATGCTCGGCTACATGCTGAAGTTTTTTGTCGACGGGCTGAACAATCCGGACGCCAGTCTGTTCGCCCGCGTTCCGCATCTGCAGGAGGTGCAGTGGCTGGCTGAGCTGAAGCTACTGCAGGCGGTGCCACTGCTGATCATCCTGATCGCGCTGTTGCAGGGGGTCGGATCGTTCCTCGGCAATTTCTTTCTGGCGAAGGTATCGCTGGGATTGGTGCATGATCTGCGCGTCGCGCTGTTCAACAACCTGCTGACATTGCCCAATCGTTACTTCGACAGCCACAACTCCGGTCACCTGATTTCGCGCATTACCTACAACGTGACGATGGTCACGGGGGCGGCGACCGATGCGATCAAGGTCGTGGTGCGCGAGGGCATGACGGTGATCTTCCTGTTCGCCACGCTGCTGTGGATGAACTGGAAGCTGACTCTGGTGATGGTCGCGATCCTGCCGGTGATCGGGGTGATGGTCTCCAGCGCGAGCCGCAAGTTTCGCAAGCAGAGCAAGAAGATCCAGACGGCCATGGGCGACGTCACGCATGTCGCTTCCGAGACGATCCAGGGTTATCGGGTGGTGCGCAGCTTCGGTGGGGAAACCTACGAGCAGAGCCGTTTTCTTGCCGCCAGCAGTGAGAACACGGCCAAGCAATTGCGCATGGTCAAGACCAACGCGGTCTACACGCCGTCGCTGCAATTGGTGATCTACAGCGCCATGGCCATGCTGATGTTCCTGGTGCTGCTGCTGCGCGGCGATGCCTCGGCGGGCGATCTGGTGGCCTACATCACGCTGGCGGGCCTCTTGCCCAAGCCGATTCGCCAGCTATCGGAGGTCAGCTCCACCATTCAGAAGGGGGTCGCCGGAGCCGAGAGCATCTTCGAGCAGCTCGACGAAGTCCCCGAGGTCGATACGGGCACGCTCGAGCGCGAGCGGGTCAGCGGCCGTCTGGAGGTGCGGGATTTGAGCTTCGTCTACCCGCAGACCGACAAGCAGGTGCTCAAGGGCATCAGCTTTACCGCCGAACCGGGGCAAATGGTGGCGCTGGTCGGGCGTTCGGGCAGTGGCAAGTCGACGCTGGCGAACCTGATCCCTCGCTTCTACCACCACGAGGCCGGGCAAATCCTGCTCGATGGCGAGGACGTCGAGACCTACACGCTGCGCAACCTGCGCCGGCACATTGCGCTGGTGACGCAGCAGGTGACCCTGTTCAACGATACGGTGGCCAACAACATCGCCTATGGCGACCTCGCTGGCGCGCCGCTCGAGGACATTCGCGAGGCCGCGCGTGCGGCCTATGCCGACGAGTTCATCGAACAGATGCCGCAGGGCTACGACACGCTCGTCGGCGAGAACGGCGTGTTGCTCTCGGGCGGCCAGCGCCAGCGCCTGGCGATTGCGCGCGCGCTGCTGAAGAACGCACCGGTGCTGATCCTCGACGAGGCGACCTCGGCGCTCGATACCGAGTCCGAGCGGCATATCCAGGCGGCGCTCGATGAGGTCATGAAAGGCCGGACCACGTTGGTGATCGCGCACCGGCTGTCGACCATCGAGAAGGCCGATCTGATCCTGGTGATGGAGCAGGGCCGCATCGTCGAGCGTGGTAGTCATGCCGAGTTGCTGGCGGCCAACGGCGCCTATGCGCGCTTGCATGCCACCCAGTTCAAGGACGAGCCACCCGTGGTGGAGACTGGCGTGTGATGCTTGGGTTTCTGCGGAGCTGGCGCGAGCGCGGCTGGCAGGTGATCGATGCGCCGACCTACCGTTCCATCTGGCAGCGCTTTGGCGGCAGCGTGGCCACCCATCCGGACGTCATCGAACGATTGGCCGCTCTGGCCGGTATTCCGGTGCGTTATCTGGGCTGGGAGCAGGGCGGCGAGCTGGTGGCTGCCGTACCCTGCTGGGGCCGGCACTTGGCGCTGGCCAAGGATGTGCTGAAAAAGAGCGGCAAGCGCGGGCTGTTCGACCTGGGCAACGCCGAAGTCATTCTGCCGATCGCGGACACGGCCTGCGTGCCGGTGCGCCAGCGCCTGCGCTATGTGTCTTCGCTCAACGTCGGGCGCATCGCCGCACTGCACGAGCAGCCCGAAGGCCTCGCCCTGGCCCGGGAGCCAGAGGAATACTCCAAGAAGTTCCGCTACAACCAGCGCCGCGAGCAGCGCCTGCTGGAGGAGGCCGGCGGCGTGCTGCGGCCGATGCAGGCGTTCAGCCCTGCCGAGCAGGCGAGCATCTATGCCGATCTGTTTCAGCGCCGCTGGAACTTCGAGGCGCCCGGCAAGGGGCATCTGGAAATGGTTTTCGAGCTGCTGCGTGAATTCATGGTGGGCTCGGTGGTGTTGCTCGAGGATCAGCCGATCGCCATTCAGATCCTTTACCGCGTCGAGTCGCCGAACTGGGTGTCGATCGAGTACATCAACGGTGGCGTCGATCCGGGGCAGCGCGATTTCAGCCCCGGCAGCGTGCTCAGCTTCGTCAATACGCAAGAGGCCTGGGCTGAGGCGCGGGCCTTGGGCAAGCCCTTGCGCTATTCCTTCGGCCGTGCCGATCGCGAATACAAGGACCGCTGGTGCAACCGCGTGCCGGTTTATCAGGTGTAAGCATGGTGTCACGCAAACAGCAACTGCTCAGGCAGCATCGGCGCAACAAGCGCATCACCTTGCTGGCCGCACTCGCGGGGCTGCTGATGGTCGGGGTGGCGGTCAGCGTCTGGTTGGTGCCCGTGCTGCTGGTGCTGCTCTGGGTCGCGCACGAAGCCTGGTTTGCCGACCACCTGTTCTATCGGCCCTGCGATGATTATCGCTATGCGTTTCCCGCGGGCACCCCGCAGCTCTCCGGCCGGATCGAGCAGGGCCGCCTGCGGCTGGGCGAGGCGCTGCCCGAGGCCGATACCCTGGTGCTGGAGGTGCGGTTGCGCTCGAGCTGGCTTGGGCGTCTGCGCGACCCTTACGTGCTGGTCGGCGACGATCGCCAGGACTTCGAGCGCGGCGTGCGCGGCCGGCGTTACCTGAACCTGTCCGGCCAGCAGCAGGCCCTGCGCGACGGCAGCCTGCCCATCGGCACTCGTCATTGCCGCATCGAGCCCGAGGTGATCCTGCATGCGATGACCAACCCGGACTATGCCGCACGTCGGCTGCTGATCGTCGCGCCGCACGCCGATGATGCCGAACTGGCGGCGTTCGGGCTCTACAGCAGGGCCAGCGAGGTGGCGATCGTTACCCTGACCCAAGGGGAGATCGAGGCCGGTCGGTACCGTCGTCTCGGGCTCGATGCGGCGGCTGCGGCACGCCTCAAGGGCCGCCTGCGCAGCTGGGACAGCCTGGCCGTACCGCTTTGGGGCGGCGTGGCGCAGCAGCGCTGCGTGCAGCTTGGCTACTACTGCCTGCAGTTGCCGGCCATGGCGGCCGAGCCGGAGCGCGCCATCGGTTCGCGAGAATCGGGCGAGACCGACATCCGCAGCGTGCGCCAAGCCAATCCGTTGCGCCTGCCCGGCGACGAGGACGGCCAGCCGACCTGGCGGAACCTGCAGGCTGACCTGCGAACGCTGCTGGCCCACTTCCGCCCGGAAGTGGTCATCACACCGCACCCCGAACTCGACCCGCACGCCGATCATGTCGCGGCAACCCAGGCCGTCTGCCAGGCGATCGAGGAGGGCGAGTGGATGCCCGAGACCTTGCTGCTCTACGCCAATCATCTGCATGACAACGACCGCTGGCCGATGGGGCCGGCCGAAGGCGGGGTCGCCCTGCCTCCGGCCATCGAGGCGCTGCCGGCCGACCGCCTGTGGAGCCCGACGCTGGACTCCGCGGCGCGGCTGGACAAGGCCATGGCCCTGGCGATGCAGCATGATCTGCAGGGGCCGCTACCCTTCAAGAAGCGGCTGCGTCGCCTGATCCAGCATGTGCTGGCTGGCCGTCGCTGGCCCGCGACCGGCGATGACGAATTCTTCCGCAAGGGCGTGCGCCGGCATGAGCTGTTCTGGGTGCGCGACCTGTAGCCGGGTCGCCGCTCGGTCGCGTGCTATGATCCCGCCGTTTTTTCCTGCCCGCCGGAGCCCTTCATGAAGTTGTCCATGCCCCGTTTCGACCAAGCCCCCGTTCTGGTGGTGGGGGACGTCATGCTCGATCGTTACTGGCATGGCGCGACCTCGCGGATTTCACCGGAGGCACCGGTGCCGGTGGTCAAGGTCGAGCAGATCGAGGATCGCCCAGGCGGCGCGGCCAACGTGGCGTTGAACATCGCGGCCCTCGGTGCCCCGGTGGCGCTGGTCGGCGTGACGGGCGAGGACGAGGCGCGGCAGAGCCTGGCCGACAGCCTGGCGGCGGCCGGCGTGCAGGCGCATTTCCAGCGCATCGAACATCAGCCGACCATCGTCAAGCTCCGGGTCATGAGCCGTCACCAGCAACTGCTGCGCATGGACTTCGAGGAGCCCTTCGAGACCGACGCGGCGGCGATCCTGGCTGAAGTCGAGACACTGCTCGACGGCGTGAAGGTGCTGGTGCTCTCCGACTACGGCAAGGGTGCGCTGAAGAATCACCAGGCGCTGATCCAGGCCGCGCGCAAGCGCAACATCCCGGTGCTGGCCGACCCCAAAGGCAAGGACTTCGAGATCTATCGGGGGGCCTCGCTGATCACCCCCAACCTTGGCGAGTTCGAGGCGATCGTCGGCCCCTGTGCCGACGAGGCCGAGTTGGTGGCCAGGGGTGGCGCGCTGATGCGCGAACTCGACCTCGGCGCGCTGCTGGTGACCCGTGGCGAACATGGCATGACCCTGCTGCGCCCCGAGCATTCGCCGCTGCACCTGCCGGCGCGTGCCCGCGAGGTATTCGATGTCACCGGCGCCGGCGACACCGTCATCTCCACCCTGGCGGCCGCGCTGGCCGCCGGTGAGGCGTTGCCGCGCGCCGTCGCGCTGTCGAACCTGGCCGCAGGCATCGTCGTCGGCAAGCTGGGGACCGCCTGCATCAGCGCGCCGGAGCTGCGCCGCGCCGTGCAGCGCGAGGAAGGCTCCGAGCGCGGCGTGATGAGCGTCGAACAGCTGCTGACGGCGGTCGAGGACGCGCGCGCGCAAGGCGAGAAGATCGTGTTCACCAACGGTTGCTTCGACATTCTGCATGCCGGCCATGTGACCTACCTCGAGCAGGCGCGCGCGCAGGGCGACCGGCTGGTCGTGGCGGTCAACGACGACGCCTCGGTGAGCCGGCTCAAGGGCCCCGGTCGGCCGATCAACTCGGTGGATCGGCGCATGGCGGTGCTGGCCGGTCTCGGCGCGGTGGACTGGGTGGTCTGTTTCGCCGAAGACACCCCGGAGCGGCTGCTCGGCCAGGTCCGCCCCGATGTGCTGGTCAAAGGTGGTGACTATGGCGTCGACCAGGTAGTCGGTGCCGAGCTCGTCAAGGCCTATGGCGGCGAAGTGCGCGTGCTCGGCCTGGTCGAGAACAGCTCGACCACCGCCATCGTCGACAAGATCCGCAAGGCTTGAGGCCGCACCGGGTCGTCAGGCCGTCGCGTCGACGGGCTTGGCGGCCCACCAGTCTTCCCAGCGAATCCGCTCTTCGCGCACCAGCCAGCCATCCGGCCTGGCGAAACTTTCCGAAAGCCAGAGTTCGCGCGTGTCGACCGGCAGCAGCTGGCCGCCTTGCAGCTGCAGCAAGCGCCGCTGCGGCTGCCCCTGCTGCAGCGGCAGCAGATAGAGGTCCGGTTGCTGGCGATCCAGGCGGGCGACCAGCTGTCCCTCCTCGAGGCGTTCGTCGACGTGGTAGAGACTCAGCTGCGCGGCACTGTCGGGGATGTCCAGGCACATGTCGTAGACCAGCTGCAGCGAAGCGGTCGGCAGGTGCACATAGGCGCGCGGCCTCTCCACCAGCGGCTGGTTGCCGCAGCGCACCGGGCGCGCGGCGCCCGTAAGCGGGGCGAGCCGAAAGTGCTCGCTGTCGAGGTAGTCCAGCGCCGTATCGTAGGGGGTCGGCAGCCAGGTATCGGCGAAGCGCCCGGCGAGCCAGCCGGACGGCGTCTCCAGCAGGCATTCCTCGGCGATCTCCTGCACGGCGGTCAGCAGCGGCAGATTCACCTCGTGTGCCGGTACGTAGCCGGAAATCAGCTTGAGGACCACGTCGCCGCGGTCCTCGCGCCGTTGCCGCACCAGCACCCAGAACGCCTGGCCCTGCCAGCGCAGCGTCAGGCGCACCGACACGCCGAGGTTGGCCAGTTCGCCGGCAAAATGCAGCGGATCGGCAATTTCGATCGGGCGCCTGCGCTGCAGCACTTCGCTGAAATTGAGCGCCCGGCCGATGCTCTGGTAGCTCAGCCCTTCGGGGCCGGCTTCGACGAACAGTGGCAGCGTCTTGAAGGTGGTGGGGTTCTTGCGGACCAGGGTCTGCGGCATCGGCGATTACCTCGTCGCGGGCGGCCGCAAGGCGGCGTCAGTTCTTGCTTTGAGCCAGCACCGCGGCGGCGGTGCGGACGTTATGTGCCAGGTGCACGGGATTGATCGTGCCGATGATGGCGCTGGTCGTGCCAGGGTGGCCGAAAATCAGCTCGAAACTCTTGCGCACCGGGTCTTCGCCCGGTGCCAGGCAGGCATGCCCGCTGGCCAGCGCCTTCTTGATCAGAATGCCCTTGCCGTGCGCCGCAGCATAGTCCAGTACCGGACGCTCGCTTTGCTCGTTGAGGTTGTAGGTGACCATGGCGCAGTCGCCGGCGGCCAAGGCGAGCAGGCCACCCTCGACCGTTTTGCCGGACAGGCCGAAGGCGAGAATCTTGCCCTCGCGCTTGAGTTCGGCAAGGGTCTCGTAGACGCCGCTGTCGCGCAGGACCTCGACGTCGTGGCCATCGGAATGCACCAGTACCAGTTCCAGGCGATCGGTCTGCAGGCGTTGCAGGCTGCGCTCTACCGAGCGTCGCGTATGGGCGGGGGAAAAATCGAAGCGGGACTGACCATCCTCGAATTCTTCACCGACCTTGCTGACGATGACCCAGGCGTCACGCTGCCCGGCGAGCAGCGGGCCGAGACGCTCCTCGCTGCGACCGTAGGCCGGTGCGGTGTCGATCAGGTTGATGCCGAGCGCCCGGGCCTGGTCGAGCAGCGCGGCCGCCTCGGTATCGTCCGGAATGCGGAAGCCGCTGGGGTACTTCACGCCCTGATCGCGGCCGAGCTTGACGGTGCCGAGGCCGAGTGGCGATACCAGCAGGCCGGTGCTGCCCAGCGGCCGGAGCAGCCCATGCAGGCTTGGCATCGTCACAGCAAACCCTCCCAGAACGGCCCGGTGATCGGCGGACGGGGCAGGGCCGGCAGTGCGGCATGCGCGGTGGGGCGGATGCCGTCACGGGCCAGCGCCGCCTCGACGCGATCGGCGAAGTCCGGCGAGAGGGCGAGCTTGGTCGGCCAGCCCACCAGCAGGCGACCCTGTTCGGCGAGAAAGGCGTTGTCCGGTCGCGCCTGGCTGGATTGTGCCGGTTCCGCGCGGTCGATGCGCAGGGTCGCCCACTGCGCCTCGGAGAGGTCGAGCCAGGGCACCAGCTCGGCGAGTTCCTTCTTCGCCACGGCGATCTGGCTCGCCTCGTCGCGTGCAACGCCCGCCGCTTCGGCAAGTTCGCCGCCCAGGTACCACAGCCACTGACCGTCCTCGGTGGGATGGCTGGTGACGGTAATGCGCGGCTTCGGCCCACCGCCCAGGCAGTGGGCATAGAGCGGCTTGAGGGTCGGCGCCTTGACCAGCACCATGTGCAGCGGCCGGCGCTGCATCGCCGGTTGCTGCAGGCCGAGCGCACCGAGCAGCTCGGCCGTGCCGCCGCCGGCGCTGAAGACGATGCGCTGCGCGCGGATGTCACGGCCATCGACTCGCAGACCGACCAGTTCGTCGCCCTCGCGCAGCGGTTCGATCCGCTCGGCAGCCAGCAGGCTGGGCCCGGCGAGTTCGGCCAGGCGGGCGATCAGGCTGGGAACGTCGAGAACCAGCTCGGCAAGGCGGTAGACCTTGCCCTTGAAGCGCGGATGCTGCAGCGCAGGCGGCAGCTCGTCCCCCTTGACCTGGCCGACCCGCGAGCGCACGGCCTTGCTGGCGAAGAAGCTGGTGAGGTTGCCGGCCAGGGTGCCTGGCGACCACAGGTAATGCGCGTCGGACAGCAGGCGCACGCCGGAGAGGTCCAGCTCGCCGGTGCCGTCGAGCGCTTCGCGCCAGCGCCGCGGCATATCGGCAATGGCTTCCGAGGCGCCGGTCAGCGCTCCGTGCAGTGCGTATTTGGTGCCGCCGTGAATGATGCCCTGGGATTTCACGCTCTGCCCGCCGCCCAGCGTTCCCTTGTCGACCAGCAGCGTCGCGAAGCCCTGCCGGCGCAGGCGTGCGTTGAGCCAGAGGCCGGCGACGCCGCCGCCAACGATCAGGACGTCGGTGCTGAGGGATTCGGGCATGTGCAGACCTCATCTGGAGGAAACGGTCGCGCAGTATAACTGCAGTCCGCCAGCAGCTTAGTGGCCGGTGCTGCCGGAGAACAACTGGATGACCACCACGCCGGCGATGATCAGCGCCATGCCCAGCACGGCCGGCAGGTCCAGGTGCTGGCGATAGAGGATCGCCGCCGCGATGCTGACCAGTACGATGCCGAGCCCGGCCCAGATGGCATAGGCGATGCCCACCGGGATGGTGCGAACCACCAGGGCAAGCATCCAGAACGACAGGCCGTAGCCGGTGACCACCAGCAGCAAGGGCAGAGGGCGGCTGAAGCCAGCCAGAGCTTTCATCGAGGTGGTGGCGACAACTTCGGCGCAGATGGCGATAGCCAGGTAGAGGTAGCCGGACATGACGCAATCCTGTTGGTGACGAGGGCATATCGTTCGGTCGTGCTCCCGCTGACAAGTTCGCCCGGCAGCGGCTGTGGCTCGCGGCCAGGCAGCTTGTTAAGCTCCGCGCCCATGAATCGCACCCTCTATACGCTGTTGTTCCACCTCGGCTTGCCCCTGATCCTGCTGCGTCTGTTCTGGCGCGGACGCCGTGCGCCGGCCTATCGGCAGCGCATCGGTGAACGCTTTGCGCTCGGGCTGCCGGCGTTGCGTCCCGGCGGCATCTGGGTGCATGCCGTGTCGGTGGGCGAGAGCATTGCCGCGGCACCGATGATTCGCCAGCTGATGGCGCGCCATCCGCAACTGCCGATCACCGTCACCTGCATGACGCCGACCGGTTCCGAGCGCATCCGTGCGCTGTTTGGCGACAGCGTGCAGCATTGCTATCTGCCCTACGACTTGCCCTGGGCCGCGGCGCGGTTCATCGAGCGGGCCCGTCCGCGGCTCGCGGTGGTGATGGAAACCGAACTTTGGCCGAACCACATTCATCAGTGTGCGCAGCGCGGTATTCCAGTGGCGCTGGCCAACGCCCGCTTGTCCGAACGTTCTGCGCGCGGTTATGCACGCTTTTCCGGGCTGACCGCGCCAATGCTCGGTGAACTGGCGCTGATCGCGGTGCAGACCGAAGCCGAGGCCGAGCGCTTTCGCCGGCTTGGCGCCCGCAGCGCATGTGTGCAGGTCACCGGCTCGATCAAATTCGACCTGAGCATCGACCCGGCGCTGCCGCAGCGGGCCGAGCAACTGCGTGGGCAATGGCAGGCGCAGCATCGCCCGGTCTGGATAGCGGCGAGCACTCACCAGGGCGAGGACGAAATCGTGCTCGCCGCGCATCGCACCCTGCTCGCTGCGCACCCTGACGCCTTGCTGATCCTGGTGCCGCGGCATCCGGAGCGCTTCGCCTCGGTGTTCGAACTCTGCCGCCGCGAAGGCCTGAGCGCGGTTCGGCGCTCGACCGGCGAAGCGGTTCAGAGCGAAACGCAGGTACTGGTCGGTGACACCATGGGCGAGCTGCTGTTTCTGTTTGCGCTTGCCGACGTGGCGTTCGTCGGTGGCAGCCTGGTGCCCAACGGGGGGCACAACCTGCTGGAACCGGCGGCGCTGGGCAAGCCAGTGCTCAGCGGGCCGCACCTGTTCAACTTCCTCGAGATCGCAGCGCAACTGCGCGAGGCCGGTGCGCTGCGCGAAGTGGCGGATGCCGAGCAGCTGGCGAGGGCGGTTGGCGAGCTCTGGTGCGATACGGCCGTCGCGCAAGGCATGCGTGACGCCGGGTTGCGCGTGCTCAAGGCCAACCAGGGCGCGCTGCAACGGCTGTTGGCGGGACTCGAGCGCTTGCTTGGCCGGTAGCGGCCTGGCGGGTGAACGCGCCTGTGAGCGGCGGGGTGCTCGGAGAGGTCGGGTGAGCTGAAGCCCACCCGATCATGGCTCAAGCGAGCCTTCGCAGACCCTGTCTCAATAATCGACCCGCACCGGCTGGCCGACGCTCTGCGACAGATCCGGGGGCAGGAAGTCCTGATCCGGGTCGTAGTCCGCCTTGAGGTAGCCCGACAGCTCGGCGAGGTCGTCCGGGCTGAGGGTGCCGGCGGCCTGCTTCAGGCGAAGCGTATCGAGAATGTAGTCGTAACGCGCGTCGTTGTAGTTGCGTACCGCCGCATACAGGCGGCGCTGGGTGTCGAGCACATCGACGATGTTACGGGTGCCGACCTGGTAGCCGATCTCCGTTGCCTCCAGCGCGCTCTGGTTGGAGATGATCGACTGCCGCCGTGCCTGGACCTGCTCGATATCGGTGTTCACCGCCCGGTGCAGGTTGCGCGTGGCCTCGACCACCTGGCGGCGCAGGCTTTCGCGCTGTTGTTCGGTCTGGTCGAGCCGGTAGTAGGCCTCGCGGGTCTGGGAGCTGGTCAGGCCGCCAGTATAGAGCGGTATGTTCAGCTGCAGGCCGATGCTGCGCTGTTCGACGTCGCCGTTGTAGCGGGGGAAATCGGGCAGTGCGTCGGCCATCCCGCTGTTGGCGAACCCGAGGGCGTCGTTGTCACCCTTGCGATAGGAGGCCACGGCATCCAGCGTGGGCGCATGACCGGCGCGACGCTGGCGGAGCGTCTGCTCGGAGGCGTCGACGGCATGGTTGGCGGCCAGCAGGTTGAGGTTCTGCCGGGTGGCGGTATCGACCCAGGCGCGGGCGTCGTTCGGCACCGGCGGCAGCACGGGCAGGCCATGCTCGATGCCTTCGAGTGCCAGGTATTCGCGGTTGGTCAGGGTGAACAGCGCCTGGAAGGCATCGTCGACCTGGCGCTGGGCGATCATCCGGTTGGCGCGCGCGGTGTCGTAGCCGGCCTGGGCTTCGAGGACATCCGTGCGGTCCGACAGGCCGACGTCGAAACGCTCATTGGCCTGGTCCAGCTGGCGCTTGAAGGCGGCCTCCTCGGCCTTGATCGCCGCCAGGTTGTCCTGCGCGCGCAGCACCGAAAAATAGGCCTGGGCGCTCTGCAGCACCAAATCCTGCTCGGCCACCGAGTACTGCAGGGCGGCCTGCTCGCTCAGCGCCTGCGCCGCTTGCAGCTGGAACCAGCGGTCGGCGCGGAACAGCGGCTGGCTGAGCACAGCCTGGTAGGTCGTGCCACTGCGCGAGAGGTTGCGGTTGCCCAGGCTGGTGTCCACGTCCGTTTCGGTATCGCTCAGCTCGGCGCCGGCGCTCAGGTTCGGCAGGAGGCCGGCGCGCGCCTGCGGAACGACTTCCTGAGTGGCGCGGAACTGCGCGCGGGCCGCGGCGAGATCGGCATTGTTGTTGACCGCCTGCTGGTAGACGCTGATCAGGTCCGTCCGGCTGGCCAGGGGCGCCTCGGGCGCGGCCAGAGCCGCTCCGCTGGTCAATGCGGCCAGGGCGAGGGCCAGGGGAAGTTTGCGGAACATGGGTCCATCCTCGGGTGGGCGTAGCGCTGAAGGCTAAGCGGCAGGTGTTGGAGGGTCAAGGCGCGTGCAACAGGCGTCGTTGCGGGGCTGGCAAGCGGTCATCGCGGAGGTTCGTCGGACTGATTGTGACCCGCTGGTCGGACGCCTGGCCGGTTGCCGATGGCATTCGCCAACGCTCTCCTCTAGACTCGGGTTCGTTCTTGTCGGGGTGCCTAGAGCCATGGGCTGAGATCGGACAGTTCCGGATCCCGTTGAACCTGATCAGGTTAAGGCCTGCGTAGGGAACAAGATGTCCTCGCCCGCGGTACCGGCGAGCCTCTCGCCGCCACTGCGGCCCCCTGTGCCCTTGATCCGCCGTGTTGCTCAGGTTCGCTCCGACATTTCCCAGGAGAAGCCGATGAGCGTGCAAAGCAACAAGAATCTGAGCGAAAGCGCCCAGGTCGACCAGCAATCCATTCAACCCTTCCCGCGTTCGCAGAAGGTCTACGTGCAGGGTTCGCGGCCCGATATCCGCGTGCCGATGCGCGAGATCAGCCTGGACGTGACCCCCACCGCCTTTGGTGGCGAGATCAACGCGCCGGTCACTGTCTACGACACCTCCGGCCCCTACACCGACCCGAACGTCACGATCGATGTGCGCAAGGGCCTGGCCGACGTGCGCAGCGCCTGGATCGAAGAGCGCGGCGACACCGAGAAGCTGCCGGGCCTGTCCTCCGAATTCGGCAACCGCCGGCTGAACGACGCCGAACTGGCCGCCATGCGCTTCGCCCACGTCCGCAATCCGCGCCGCGCCAAGGCCGGGCACAACGTCAGCCAGATGCACTACGCGAAGAAGGGCATCATCACGCCGGAGATGGAGTACGTCGCCATCCGCGAGAACATGAAGCTCGCCGAAGCCCGCGAGGCCGGCCTGCTGAGTGTCCAGCATCAGGGCCAAAGCTTTGGTGCGTCGATTCCCAAGGAAATCACCCCGGAGTTCGTCCGCAGCGAAGTCGCCCGCGGCCGCGCCATCATCCCGGCCAACATCAACCACGTGGAGCTGGAGCCGATGATCATCGGCCGCAACTTCCTGGTGAAGATCAACGGCAACATCGGCAACTCGGCGCTGGGCTCCTCCATCGAGGAAGAAGTGGCCAAGCTGACCTGGGGCATCCGCTGGGGTTCGGACACCGTGATGGACCTGTCCACCGGCAAACACATCCACGAAACCCGCGAGTGGATCATCCGCAACTCGCCGGTACCGATCGGCACCGTGCCGATCTACCAGGCACTGGAAAAGGTCGGCGGCATCGCCGAGGACCTGACCTGGGAGCTGTTCCGCGACACCCTGATCGAGCAGGCCGAACAGGGCGTGGACTACTTCACCATCCATGCCGGCGTCTTGCTGCGCTATGTGCCGCTGACCGCCAAGCGCGTCACCGGGATCGTCTCGCGCGGCGGCTCGATCATGGCCAAATGGTGCCTGGCGCACCACCAGGAGAATTTCCTCTACACCCACTTCGAGGAAATCTGCGAAATCATGAAGGCCTACGACGTCAGCTTCTCGCTGGGTGATGGCCTGCGTCCGGGATCGATCGCCGACGCCAACGACGCCGCGCAGTTCGGCGAATTGGAAACCCTGGGCGAGCTGACCAAGATCGCCTGGAAGCACGACGTCCAGTGCATGATCGAGGGCCCCGGCCACGTCCCGATGCAGATGATCAAGGAGAACATGGACAAGCAGCTGGAATGCTGCGACGAGGCACCGTTCTACACCCTCGGCCCGCTGACCACCGATATCGCGCCCGGTTACGACCACATCACCAGTGGCATCGGCGCCGCCATGATCGGCTGGTTCGGCTGCGCCATGCTCTGCTACGTCACGCCGAAGGAGCACCTCGGTCTGCCGAACAAGGATGACGTCAAGACCGGCATCATCACCTACAAGATCGCCGCGCACGCTGCTGATCTGGCCAAGGGCCATCCGGGCGCGCAGATCCGCGACAACGCCCTGTCCAAGGCGCGCTTCGAGTTCCGCTGGGAAGACCAGTTCAACCTGGGCCTTGACCCGGACACCGCGCGGGCCTTCCACGACGAGACCCTGCCCAAGGAGTCGGCGAAGGTCGCACACTTCTGCTCCATGTGCGGGCCGAAGTTCTGCTCGATGAAGATCACCCAGGAAGTGCGCGACTACGCCGCCGAGAACGGGCTGACCGAGGAGCAGAAGGCCATCGAGGCGGGCTTCAAGGAGCAGGCCGAGCGCTTCCGCGAGGAAGGCTCGGTGATCTACAAGCAGGTGTGATCGCCTGGAGGTGGCGGGCGGTTGCGGCCGCCGGCGCGCCGGGCGCCTTGCTGCGCATGGCGGCTCCGCCACCGCCATGCGCAGTGGGGGTCAGGGCAGAAACCGCTCGCGCAGGATGCCCTTGAGCTGGTCGTAGTCGATCAGCAGCTCGGGATGTCCGAAGGAGTAGGGCGCAAGGCTGTAGACGTCGTACTTGAGCAGCACGCCGTCTTTCAGCAGCGCGATGTGGCTTGTTTCGCGGAACGGCCAGTTCTGCTGGAACTGCGTGTCGCCGGCCAGGTCGTTTTCCGCCAGCCAGCGCTGATGGGCCTGCTCGGCGAGCCGCCAGAAGGCCCCTTCCGTGCCCGGTACGAGCATGTCCTGCAGGCCGACGGCGCGATTCGTCTCGCGGTCGAAATTGATGAAGCCCCGCCCCGGCATGCCGTGGGCGCCGCCGGTGTAGAGATAGCTGGACAGCTCGACCACCAGCAACCCATCGTGCTGCTCGCGCAGCTTGGCCTGCAGGTAGCTTGCCCAGCCGGGTTCGGCGCGGGCCAGGAAGTCCGCCTGGTAGGCTTCGAGCGTGGCCGGCAGCCGGTCGTCCGGCGCGTTGAGGGTCATCTGCCGCAGGCGCTGGTCGACCAGACGGTCCAGCTCGGGCAGATCGAAACGCTGCAGGTCGATGTTCACCAGTGGGCAGTCTTCATTGTTGCAGCCGGTGGGCTTGACCTCGGTGACCTTGCGGGTCGGTTCGATCGCTGGAGCCAGCAGGCCATGCTGGCAGCCGGTAAGCAGCAGGGGTACCAGCAGCAGGGAGGCGAGAGTCAGGGAACGCTTCATCGGATTGCCTATCGATACGAGTGCCGTTTCGAGTGTCGTCGGCGGGTGAAGTTCGTCAGGCGTCATGCGGCCATCGGGCGACCGCCTGGTCGGCCCGAGGCTGCGCCGTTGCCGCTGTCGCGCTAGCATGGCAGCGGAGCTTCTCATTCGCCCCAGGTGCCGGCGCTGCTGCGCTGGTGCAACCGAAGTCAAAAGTGAGCAGTAATGACCGAAACCTTCGAACCGGGTCCGGATGATGTCCAGATCCTCCGACGTGAGCAATGCTTCAGCGGCTTCTACCGGCTGGAAAGGTTGCATTTGCGCCATCGCCTGTTCGCCGGCGGCATGGGCGCCGAATTGAGCCGTGAGCTCTTCGTGCGCCACGATGCCGTCTGCGTGCTCCCCTACGATCCTCGGACCGATCAGGTGGTACTGATCGAACAGTTCCGTGTCGGCGCCTATGGCAAGGTCAGCAACCCCTGGCTCATCGAGCTGGTGGCTGGGTTGATCGACAAGGAGGAGCAACCGGAGGAGGTGGCTCGCCGCGAGGCCATGGAAGAGGCGGGCGTGACGCTGGGCGAACTCTGGCCGGTGACGCGCTACTTCCCGTCGCCCGGCGGCAGCGATGAGCAGGTGCACCTGTACGTGGCACGCTGCGACAGCACCACTGCCGGCGGCGTCTTCGGGTTGGCCGAAGAGGGCGAGGACATTCGCGTGCATGTCTGGCCGCTCGCGCAGGCACTGCAGGCGGTTCGTGACGGGCGCATCGACAACGCGGCCAGCATCATCGCCCTGCAATGGTTGGCGCTCAATCGTGACGATGTGAGGGGAGCATGGCGATGAGGCTGGCGCGTGAGCGCTACCGCGTCGACCTGCGCGAATTGCAGGCCGCCTGCGAGGCCAATTATCTGCGGCTGACGCGCCTGCTGCCCGAGATGCGCGAAGTCGGTGCGACCCGCCGCATCGCCCTCAGCCAGGGCGATCTGGCCCTCGGCGTGCTGACGCTCGAGGTGCTCGAGAGCTGCCCCTATACCAGTACCGTGCAGGTCAGTCAGGCGCAATGCCTGAGCTGGCTGCCGGTGCCGAAGATGGAGGTGCGCGTGTACCACGACGCGCGCATGGCCGAGGTGGTGCGGGCGGAAAACGCCCGGCGCCTGCGCAGCATCTATGCCTATCCCAACGCGCAGATGCACCAGCCCGACGAGAAGAGCCAGCTCAATCTCTTCCTTGGTGAGTGGCTGAGCCATTGCCTGGCCTGCGGGCATGAACTGGCTCCGGTGCTCTGACGGCTGCGGCGGTCAGGTGAGCGGGCCGGCGTACAGGGTGAACGGCCGGTTATGTGACCGAGGCACCAAACCCGTGGTTTACCCCTCACGGGGCTGGCCACCATAATTTCAGGCGATTCCGTTCGAGGAGAAGGGTCTTGCCGGGCGCCCCCCTTACCACCGCTGAAGATTCCGTACTGCTGGTGCAGATCACCGACAGTCATCTGTTCGCCGAGGCGGACGGGCGACTGCTTGGGCTCGATACCCATGACAGCCTGGGCAAGGTCGTCGATCTGGTGCTGGCCGAACAGCCGGTGATCGATCTGGCGCTGGCGACCGGCGATCTTTCGCAGGATGGTTCGGTTGCCTCCTATCAGCGCTTTCGCGAGCAGTCGTCGCGTCTTCGTGCGCCGATTCGCTGGTGCCCGGGCAACCACGACGAACTGACCGCCATGCGCGCGGTGGCCGATCCGGAACGCCTGCTGGAGCCGGTCGCCGAAGTTGGCGCCTGGCGGGTCGTGTTGCTCGATACCCTGGTGCCGGGCGCAGTGTTCGGCCGCCTGGCCGAGGAGCAGCTGACCTTTCTCGAGCGTACGCTGCGCCAGGCGCCGGATCGCCATCATCTGATCTGCCTGCACCACCATCCGGTTGCGATCGGCAGCCGCTGGATGGACCGCATCGGGCTGCACGATGCCGAGGCGCTGTTCGAGGTGCTCGACCGGCACAGCAACGTGCGTGCTTTGCTGTGGGGGCACATTCACCAGGAGTTCGACGGCTGGCGTGACGGCGTGCGCCTGCTGGCGTCGCCGTCGACCGGCGTGCAGTTCGCACCCGGCAGCGAGGACTTCCAGGTTGACACCCGCGCACCCGGCTACCGCTGGCTGAGGCTGCATGCCGACGGCCGGATCGAAACCGGCGTTTCCCGCGTCAGCGGCATCGCCTTCGAGGTCGACTACAGCGTCCGGGGATATTGAGCGGGCCCAGTCGTGAGGGCCGTCGGGGCGCTCGGCTTGCGGTGGGTCGCTCGGGCCTTGTAGCCTTTCCTGTCCTTTTCGGCCTGCATTCCAATGACCCTCGCTCAACCCGCCATTCTCTACATTCACGGTTTCAACAGTTCGCCGCTGTCACAGAAAGCGAGCCAGCTCAGCGCAGCGATGCAGCGGGTCGGCCTGGCCGAGCGACTACGCGTCCCCGAGCTGCATCATCATCCGCGTCGGGCGATCGCTCAGCTCGAGCAATGCATCGACGAGCTCGGGCGCCCGCTGCTGGTCGGCAGCTCCCTGGGCGGCTACTATGCGACGCACCTGGCCGAGCGCCATGGCCTCAAGGCCCTGCTGATCAATCCGGCAGTGCTGCCGCATCGCCTGTTCGATGGCTACCTGGGCGCGCAGACCAACCTCTACACCGGCGAAGTCTGGGAGCTGACCCACGACCACGTCGCGGCGCTGGCCGAGCTGGAAACACCGCCGCCAGTGGATCCGGCGCGCTATCAGGTCTGGCTGCAAACCGGCGATGAAACCCTCGACTATCGTCGCGCTGCCGATTTCTACAAGGGCTGTGCCTTGCGTATCCAGGCCGGTGGCGACCATGGTTTCCAGGGCTTCGCCGAACGCCTGCCCGCGCTGCTGGCGTTCGCCGGCGTGGCCCCGGCGCGCTGGCTAGACATCGACTTTTCCGTTCTCTAAGGGAGCTCCATGTCCTATACCGCAGAAGCCATCGAGGTTCTTTCCGGGCTCGATCCGGTGCGCAAGCGCCCCGGCATGTATACCGACACTGCGCGCCCCAACCACCTGGCGCAGGAGGTCATCGACAACAGCGTCGACGAGGCGCTGGCCGGCCATGCGCGCGCGGTGCAGGTGATCCTGCACGCCGACAACTCGCTGGAGGTCATCGACGACGGCCGTGGCATGCCGGTGGACATCCACCCGGAGGAGGGCGTCTCCGGGGTCGAGCTGATCCTCACCAAGCTGCATGCCGGCGGCAAGTTCTCGAACAAGAACTACCAGTTTTCCGGCGGCCTTCACGGCGTGGGTATCTCGGTGGTCAATGCGCTCTCGACGCGGGTGCTGGTGACGGTCAAGCGTGACGGCAACGAGTACCGCATGAGCTTCGCCGACGGCTTCAAGGCCAGCGAGCTGGAAATCGTCGGCAGCGTGGGCCGGCGCAACACCGGGACCAGTGTGCATTTCTGGCCCGACCCGAAGTATTTCGACTCGCCGAAGTTTTCCATCAGCCGCCTCAAGCACGTGCTCAAGGCCAAGGCCGTGCTCTGTCCGGGCCTGGCGGTGTCGTTCGAGGATCGCGCCAGCGGCGAGAAGGCCGAGTGGCATTACGAAGACGGACTGCGCTCCTACCTCACCGATGCGGTAAGCGAGTTCCAGCGCCTGCCCGACGAGCCCTTCACCGGCAGCCTGGCGGGCAATACCGAGGCGGTCGACTGGGCACTGTTGTGGCTGCCCGAAGGCGGCGACGCGGTGCAGGAAAGCTATGTCAACCTGATCCCCACCGCGCAGGGCGGCACGCACGTCAACGGCCTGCGCCAGGGCCTGCTCGACGCGATGCGTGAGTTCTGCGAGTTCCGCAGCCTGCTGCCGCGCGGGGTCAAGCTGGCGCCCGAGGACATCTGGGAGCGCATCGCCTTCGTCCTCTCGATGAAGATGCAAGAGCCGCAGTTCTCCGGGCAGACCAAGGAGCGCCTGTCCTCGCGCGAGGCGGCTGCGTTCGTCTCTGGTGTGGTCAAGGACGCGTTCAGCCTCTGGCTCAATGCCAACCCCGACCTCGGCCTGCAGCTCGCCGAGTTGGCCATCAGCAACGCGGGTCGACGGTTGAAGGCCGGCAAGAAGGTCGAGCGCAAGAAAATCACCCAGGGGCCGGCGCTGCCCGGCAAGCTCGCCGACTGTGCCGGGCAGGACCCGATGCGCGCCGAGCTGTTCCTGGTCGAAGGCGACTCGGCCGGCGGTTCGGCCAAACAGGCGCGGGACAAGGAGTTCCAGGCGATCATGCCGTTGCGAGGCAAGATCCTGAACACCTGGGAGGTCGATGGCGGCGAGGTGCTGGCCAGTCAGGAAGTCCACGATATCGCCGTGGCCATCGGTGTCGATCCCGGCGCCCATGACCTCGGCCAGCTGCGCTACGGCAAGATCTGCATTCTCGCCGACGCCGACTCCGACGGCCTGCACATCGCCACGCTGCTCTGCGCGCTGTTCGTACGGCATTTCCGCCCGCTGGTCGAGGCGGGGCATGTGTACGTCGCCATGCCGCCGCTGTACCGCATCGATCTGGCCAAGGAGATCTACTACGCGCTCGACGAAGCCGAGCGCGACGGCATCCTCGAGCGTCTCGCCGCGGAAAAGAAACGCGGCAAGCCACAGGTCACCCGCTTCAAGGGCCTTGGTGAGATGAACCCGCTGCAGCTGCGTGAGACCACCATGGACCCGAATACCCGGCGCCTGGTACAGCTGACGCTCGAAGATTTCGAGGGCACGCGCGAGATCATGGACATGTTGCTGGCCAAGAAACGCGCCGGTGACCGCAAATCCTGGCTCGAATCCAAGGGCAATCTGGCCGAGGTGCTGGTCTGATGCGGCGCTGGATGGCGGCGCTGGGCCTGGTCTGTGCGCCGTGGCTGGCGCTGGCTCAGGTGGCAGAGCTGCAGCTGATCGAGGAGCAGGTCGTCGATGGCATGCCTGCCGGCAACCTGTCGGGGCTGGCCTGGTGTGGCGACGCCCTGTGGGCGGTGTCCGACCGTGAGGACGACCGGCTCTATCGGCTCGATGCAAGCGCCTCGCCATGGCGTGCCGACGCCGAGCCGTTCGAGCTGCCGCCGGTGCCGGACAGCGGGCTGCCTTGGGGCATGCGCATGCGTGTCCTGGCGAGCGCGGCGGTGCGCGGCGGCGAGATGGATTTCGAGGGGCTGACCTGCGATGCGCTCGGCAATCGCTACCTGGTCAGCGAAGCCCATGCCGGCGTGCTGCAGGTAAGCCCGGCCGGTTCGGCGCAATGGTTGACGCTACCCGACTCGCTGGTACGCCAGGCGCGTGTCAGCGGCATGCTGCTGAACTTCAACGCCATGCTCGAAGGCATCGCCGTCGACCCGCAAGCCGCCCGCCTGTGGCTGGCGGCCGAGCGTGAGCGCCGTGGCGTACTGGTGCTGCATCGCCAGCAGAGCAGTTTTCAGTGCACGGGCGGTTGCGTGCTGTTTGCCGAAGGCGGCAGCGAGCCACCGCCGCAAGCCCTGGGCGCTGATCCGCTGCCGCTCGGCTTCACCGATCTGGCCTACCACGAAGGCGCGCTGTACAGCCTCGAGCCTAACGCCCACCGCGTATGCCGGCGTGCCGCCACGACCGGCGATGTCGAGCGCTGCTGGTCCTATGCCGACACGGCGCTGGCCGAGTCGCGTCGCTATCCCAGTGCATTCGGTAATGCCGAAGCGCTCTGGGTGGATGCCGAAGGCGCCTGGATCGGCGTGGACAACAACGGCCAGGCGCGCGCCGATGGCGAACGCCGGCCGGTGATCTGGCGCTTCGCCGCTCCGGCCGGCGGCTGGGGCGCGCGGCCGTGACCCAGACTGCGGGGCGACGGGCCGGGCGGGTCATGCTGGTGCTCGCCTGGGGCGCGGGCCTGCTGCTGGCCACGCGCTTTTTCGCCGACTGGGAAGACAACCGCTTCAACCCCAACCGCGAGCCGGTTTCGCGCATCGAAGGCGGCCAGGTCGAGGTCCAGCTGGCCGGCAATGCCAGCGGCCACTTCGTCGCGGATGGACGCATCAACGGCGAGCGCGTGACCTTTCTGCTCGACACAGGCGCGACCGATGTCGCGGTGCCGATCGAACTGGCCAAGCGCCTGGGCCTCGAGCGCGGCGCACCGGTCATGCTGCAGACGGCCAATGGCCCGAGCACCGGTTACCGTACGCGCCTGGCCCGGCTGGAACTCGGCGACATCGTGCTGCATGACGTGCGCGCCATCGTCGCCCCCGGCTTTCTCAGCGAGCAGGTCCTGCTCGGCATGAGCGCCCTGAAACAACTCGAATTCACCCAGCGCGCCGGCACCCTGGTGCTGCGCCAATCTGCCACGGATCGACCATGAGCGAATCCCTCTTGAGCCTGGAAGGCGTGGAGCGCCGCTCCCTCGCCGAGTTCACCGAACAGGCCTATCTCAACTATTCCATGTACGTGATCATGGATCGCGCGTTGCCGCACATCGGCGACGGTCTGAAGCCCGTCCAGCGGCGAATCGTCTACGCCATGAGCGAGCTCGGGCTCTCGGCCGATGCCAAGCACAAGAAGTCGGCGCGCACCGTCGGCGACGTGCTCGGCAAGTTCCACCCGCATGGCGACTCGGCCTGCTACGAAGCCATGGTGCTGATGGCCCAGCCGTTCTCCTACCGCTACACGCTGGTCGATGGCCAGGGCAACTGGGGCGCGCCCGACGATCCCAAGTCGTTTGCCGCGATGCGCTACACCGAGGCGCGCCTGTCGCGCTATTCCGAGGTGCTGCTGTCGGAACTCGGGCAGGGCACGGTCGACTGGGTGCCGAACTTCGATGGCACGCTGGAGGAGCCCGCCACGTTGCCGGCGCGGCTGCCCAACCTGTTGCTGAATGGCACCACCGGCATCGCCGTGGGCATGGCCACCGACGTGCCGCCGCACAACCTGCGCGAAGTGGCCGCCGCCTGCGTGCGCCTGCTCGACGAGCCGAACGCCACCGTCGAGCAGCTTTGCGAGCATATCCTCGGCCCGGATTTCCCCACCGAGGCGGAAGTCGTCACGCCGCGCGCCGACCTGCTGAAGATGTACGAGAGCGGCCGTGGCTCGGTGCGCATGCGCGCGGTCTATCGCGTCGAGGATGGCGACGTGGTGGTTACCGCGCTGCCGCACCAGGTTTCGGGCGCCAAGGTGCTCGAACAGATCGCCGCGCAGATGCAGGCCAAGAAATTGCCGATGGTCGCCGACCTGCGTGATGAGTCGGACCACGAGAACCCCTGCCGCATCGTGATTATTCCGCGCTCGAACCGGGTCAACGCCGACGAGCTGATGCAGCACCTGTTCGCCACCACCGACCTGGAGTCCAGCTACCGCGTCAATACCAACGTCATCGGCCTCGATGGTCGGCCGCAGGTGAAGAATCTCAAGGTCCTGCTCGGCGAATGGCTGACCTACCGCATCGGCACCGTGCGTCGTCGCCTGCAGTATCGACTGGACAAGGTGGAGAGGCGCCTGCACCTGTTGGAAGGCCTGCTGGTGGCCTTCCTCAACCTCGACGAGGTGATTCACATCATCCGTACCGAGGACCAGCCCAAGCCGGTGCTGATGGCGCGCTTCGAGCTCTCCGAGCTGCAGGCCGACTACATTCTCGACACCCGCCTGCGCCAGCTGGCGCGGCTGGAGGAAATGAAAATCCGTGGTGAGCAGGACGAGCTGGCCAAGGAGCGCGAGCGCCTGCTGGCCCTGCTCTCCAGCGACGCCAAGCTGAAAAGGCTGGTGCGCAAGGAACTGCTCGAGGATGCCGAGACCTATGGCGATGCACGGCGTTCGCCGATCGTCGAGCGCGCCGAGGCGCGTGCCCTGTCGGAGAACGAGCTGCTGCCGTCCGAACCGGTCACCGTGGTGATCTCCGAGAAGGGTTGGGCGCGCTGCGCCAAGGGTCACGATATCGATGCCGCGGGGCTTTCCTACAAGGCCGGGGACGGCTTCAAGGCGGCCGCCGCCGGGCGCTCGAATCAGTTCGCCGTGTTCATCGACTCGACCGGGCGCAGCTACTCGCTGGCGGCGCACTCGCTGCCTTCGGCGCGGGGCCAGGGCGAGCCGCTCACCGGCCGGCTGACCCCGCCGCCGGGGGCGAGCTTCGAGTGCGTGCTGCTGCCCGAGGATGAGGCGCTCTACGTGATTGCTTCCGACGCGGGCTATGGCTTCGTGGTCAAGGGCGACGATCTGCAGGCCAAGAACAAGGCCGGCAAGGCGCTGCTGTCCTTGCCGAACGGCGCTCGGGTCGTCGCGCCGCGCCCATTGGGTAGCCTCGACCAGGACTGGCTGGCGGCGGTCACCACCGAAGGGCGTCTGCTGGTGTTCCCGGTGCGGGATCTGCCGCAGCTGGCCAAGGGCAAGGGCAACAAGATCATCGGCATCCCCGGCGATCGCGTGGCCAGTCGCGAGGAATATCTGGTCGATCTGGCAGTGCTGCCTGACGGCGCGACCCTGGTGCTGCAGGCCGGCAAGCGCACCCTGTCGCTGCGGGCCGAAGACCTGGAACATTACAAGGGCGAGCGCGGCCGGCGCGGCAACAAGCTGCCACGCGGCTTCCAGCGGGTCGATGGGCTGCGTGTGGAAAGCTGACACAGGTCGAGCCAAATTCACGCTGGAACCCGGGCGCCGATTAACGGAAGATACCCGCCTTTCCAACGTTGCGACCGGCCACGGCGCCTGGTCGCTGCGTGCTGAACGACTCAGACAGGCGTGGCCCTGAACGTCATGAAGGTAATGAACAACGTGCTGCGTTTCCCCCTCGTTCTGCTGCTGGCCAGCACCGCACTGGTCGGTTGTGTCGCCCAGCAGCCGCTGCCGCTGTACCGGCTCGACAATGGTGTGGCCGAGATGCCCGAACAGGAGGGCGGTGTGGCCGTGCTGCTCGGGCCGGTCAGCGTGGCCGACTACCTGCAGCGCGATGCGCTGCTGCAGCGCCTGCCCGATGGCAGCATCGCCGCCGACCCGCAGCAAGCCCGTTGGGCCGGCAGCCTCAAGGAAGACGTCGACCAACTGCTGATGCGGCAGCTGGCTACCCAGCTGAAGACCCAGAAGATCGAGTCTGCACCAGCCAGCGAAGGCTTCGTTGCCGATGTACAGATCGAGCTGGCCATCACGCGCCTGGACTCCGGCCCGCAGCATCCTGCGGTGCTGGAGGCGCAATGGCGGCTGCTCGATGAGCACGGCAAGCGCCAGGGCAGTCGCCTGGTGCGCTTGCAGGAAGCACATCAGGGCAGCATCACCGATCAGGTGCAGGCGCAGAGCCGGTTGCTACAGCGCCTGAGCGTCATGCTCGCCGAGGCGATCGAGCCGGTGCTCGTCGCACGCAACGCCGCCAAGACGACGGTGAAGGCGCCCAAGCGCAGCGAGCCGGAGGCGCCACGACTAAAGGCGCTGGAGCCGCTGCGTACCGATATGGAAGTGTTCCGCTTCTAAGCCCGCCGCCCGATGATCACCAGGGCGGCGCAAAACCGTTTGCGCGGCTCGCTGCCCCGTCACTCTCAGGCGTGACGGTTGCGCAGCTCGTGCATGCGCGCCAGTTGGCGCTCCAGCAGCGAGGGGTAGGGGTCGAGCAGGCGCTCGACGCAGCAGGCCCCTTCCGGGCTGGCAATCGGGCGGATCCGCGCCCGCTGGCGAATCAGTGAATCGTCGCCGATCGAGCGCTCGACCAGCACCAGATTGCGGCTGTGCTGCGCCAGGTCCAGCGCGGCCTGCGCCGCCTCGCTGAGTAGCAGTTCGCCCTGGCCCAGGTCGACCAGTCCTTCACCGGTTGTCAGGCCCAGGTGCAGCTGCAGCGTCATGCCGCTATCGGCGACCTCGATCTGCAGCGCATGTCCCAGCGCGCGCATCAGCTCGCCGCAGCAAACCGCGTGCGTCAGGTAATTCTGCTCGTCGTCCTGGCTGTGGAACAGCATCAGGCTGCTGCCGTCGTTCAGTGTGTGCAGCTCGGCCTGGTAGAGCGTGGCGGCTTGCTGCAGGCAGTCGCGGTAGCGCTGCAGAAGGTCGGTCAGACGTTCGCGCGGCAGGCGGCGCAACTGCTCCTGGGCGCCGAGCTGAATGGCCAGCACGGCGCTGCGGGCCGGCGTTGCAGCGACCGCAGGCGGCACCGACGCAGGTGCCGGCGCACTGGGGGTTTGCTCGGCGAACGGATCGAAGTCGTCCTCCTCGTCGGCACTGAAACGATCGCGCGCGGACAGCGGCGGCTCGTCGTCCTCGTCGAGGTCCGCAAACGCCTGGCGGGATGCGCTGGCCGGTGCAGCTGCCGTCGACTGCTGGACTGGCGGTTCGGCGTCGAACTCCTCGAGCATGTCGCCCAGGTCGATTTCCGGCTCGGGTTCCGGCTTTTCCGGTACCAGGCGTGCCTGCAGCTGGCGCGCCAGGTCGCCGATCTCGTCCTGGCGGCCGGCCCCCGGCGCGGGATCGTCGGGATCACGCAGCCAAAGGCGCAGCTGCATCAGAGGCATCGACAGCTGGCGCCCCAGGCGCATGCTCAGGCTCAGCGCCAAGGCCAGCAGGATCAGGCTGAGCAACCCCATGCTCTGCAGGCTGATCGTCATCGGCTGTTGGAACTGGGTCATGTCCAGGCTGATGCGCAGGTGCCCGGCGATCACCTCCTGAAAGCTGATCGGAGTCGAATAGAGGCCGCGGTCCTCGCCGAGCAGGTTGTGCTGCGGCCGCGAGCCGGACTCGGCCAGCACACGGTTGTCCACGCTGTAGATCGCTGCATGCGCGACCAGCGGGTTTTTCACCAGGTTGCTGAGCAGCACATTGAGGCTGAGGATGTCGTTGGCCACCAGCAGGTCGGTGGCCGATGCCGCGGTCTGGGTCACCAGGCTCTGGCCGAGGGCATCGGCCTGCTGCTCCATGGCGTGCTTGAACTGCATGCCGATGACCCAGGAATAGATGACCAGCGCCAGAACAACGAGCAGCAGCGTGTGCGCGGCAATGCGCAGCACCAGCGGCACACGGTGCTGGCGGATGGCGCGGTAGAGCAGCAGGAAGAAATTGTCAGGCTTGACGGACGCGGGCCGGTTCACAGGGGCGCGGCTCTTCTCGAAGGGAAATTGCCGCGCAGTATAGGGAAAGCCTGCAGGGCGTTGAAGGTCTGGCGTCGGCGGCTGACGAAAAGTCTGTTCGCTGGCGTCGGCATTGCGCGGGCAGGGCGCGTCGGTGCGAGGCCTTGATGTAGAATGCCGGCCTAATTTGCTAGGGGAGCTGCGCCTTGCGCGATATCGTCCTGATCAACATCACCGGCGAGGACCGTCCGGGCCTGACCGCCGCCATCACCGGCGTGCTGGCGCAGGATGGGGTGAACATTCTCGACATCGGCCAGGCCGTGATCCACGACACCCTGTCTTTCGGCATTCTGGTCGAGATTCCCGCCACCGAAGCCGCCTCCGGGGTGCTCAAGGACGTGTTGTTCACCGCCTACAAGCATGACCAGCAGGTGCGCTTCACGCCGGTTGCCGAAGCCGACTACGAGCAGTGGGTCGCCGGTCAGGGCAAGCCGCGGCATATCGTGACGCTGCTGACGCGCAAGGTCACGGCCGAGCAGCTGCACCGTGTCAGCACCATTACCGCCAAGTACGGGTTGAACATCGACCATATCGACCGCCTCTCCGGACGGCGCCCCCTGGGGCTTCCCGACGAGAGCGGCAAGGGCTGCATCGAGTTCTCCGTGCGCGGCGAGCCGGAGGACACCGCGGCGCTGCGCGCCGAATTCCTCAGCGTCGCGCAGGAGCTGAACGTCGACATCGCCTTCCAGCGCGACTCGGTGTATCGACGCAATCGGCGTCTGGCCGTGTTCGACATGGATTCGACGCTGATCGAGGCCGAGGTGATCGACGAGCTGGCCAAGGCCGCCGGCGTCGGCGACAAGGTCTCGGAGATCACCGAGCGCGCGATGCGTGGCGAACTGGACTTCCGTGCCAGCTTCAAGGAGCGCCTGGCGCTGCTCGAAGGGCTGTCCGAAACGGTGCTGGCCGAGATCGGTGCGAGCCTGCGGCTGACCGAAGGCGCCGAGGTGCTGTTCGCCGAACTCAAGCGTCTGGGCTACAAGACCGCGATCCTTTCCGGTGGCTTCAGCTATTTCGCCCGACAGCTGCAGGCGCGGCTCGGTATCGACTACGTGTTCGCCAATGAGCTGCAGATCGAGAACGGAAAGCTTACCGGCGTTGCCGTCGAGCCGATCGTCGATGCCCAGCGCAAGGCCGACCTGCTGCGCGAGTTGGCCGAGCGGGAAGGCTTGTGCCTGGAGCAGACGATCGCTGTCGGCGATGGCGCCAACGACCTGCCGATGCTCGGGCTCGCCGGGCTCGGCGTCGCGTTCCGTGCCAAGCCACTGGTCAAGCAGTCGGCCAAGCAGGCGATTTCCACGCTCGGCCTGGACGGCATTCTCTACCTGCTCGGCTTTCGCGACCGCGAAGGCCTGGAGTGAAGGCCGGGCAGCCCGGCTCCTCGCCGACCGGGCTGTCCGTGTTCAGGGTTTGATCGCGACCTTGAGTACCCCGTCGCGCTGATGGGCGAACAGGTCGTAGGCCTGCTCGATATCGTTCAGCGCATAGTGATGCGTCACCAGCGGGCTGAGGTCGACCCGGCCGGACTCGACCACGTTGATCAGCCGGCGCATCCGCTCCTTGCCGCCGGGGCACAGCGAGGTGACGATCCGATGGTCGCCAAGGCCGGCATGGAACGCGCCCAACGGGATCGTCAGGTCGCTGGAATACACGCCCAGGCTCGACAGGGTGCCGCCCGGCTTGAGCACCCGCAGCGCGCTTTCGAAGGTGCTCTGCAGGCCGAGGGCCTCGATCGAAGCATCCACCCCGCGGCCGCCGGTCAGCTTCATGACCTCGTCCACCACGTCGACGTTGCGGAAGTTCAGGGTGACATCGGCGCCCATCTGGCGGGCGATGTCCAGTCGCGCATCGACGCCGTCGACGGCGATGATGGTGCTCGCACCGCGCAGCTTTGCGCCCGCGGTGGCGCAGAGCCCGATCGGGCCCTGCGCGAAGATCACCACGATGTCGCCGATCCTGATGTTCGCGGCTTCCGCCCCGGCGAAACCGGTGGACATGATGTCCGGACACATCAGCACCTGCTCGTCGCTCAGACCATCCGGCACCGGTGCCAGGTTGGCCTGGGCATCGGGCACAAGCACGTATTCGGCCTGGGTGCCATCGATGGTATTGCCGAAGCGCCAGCCGCCCATCGGCTTGTAGCCGTGGCAGCTGCAGCCGCCGTCCTGCGAGGGCACGCCGTCCTGGCAGGCGTAGGAGGTGAAGCTCGGGCAGATGGCGCCGGCAATGACTCGCTGGCCTTCGCGATAGCCCTGCACGTTGGCGCCGATTTTTTCGATGATGCCCACGGGCTCGTGGCCGATCGTGAGCCCCGGGGCGACGGGATATTCGCCCTTGAGGATGTGCACGTCGGTGCCGCAGATGGTGGTGGTGGTGATGCGCAGCAGCGCATCGTTGGGTCCGATCTCGGGGATCGGCTTGTCCTGCAGTTCGATACGACCCGGCTCGACGAAGACGGCGGCTCTCATCATGACCACGGCGGTTTCCTCCAGAGTGCGGCGAAGCTCTGCACACTCTAGTCGAGCCAGATGACGGTTGGCTGATCCCGGTCAACGTTGCCGGAACGGCTCAGCTTTCGTCGGAGGAGAAGTCGTAGTCCATCGACTGGCTCGGGCCCTGCAGGTAGTGGCCCTGGATGTAACTGACGCCGGCCTGCCACAGTGTGGCCAGCACGGTGGCGCTCTCGACGAAGGGGACAATGCTCAGGCGCTTCTGCTCGTGCAGTTCGGCCAGCAGCGTCCGGAGCGCTTCCTGGTTTTCCTGGCGGCTGAGGTCCTGGGTATAGGAACCGTCGACCTTGACGTACTCTGCGGCCAGATGCTTCAGCGTGTTGAACGGGTTGAGCGCACAGCCGAAATTGGCGATGGCCAGCTTGCAGCCGAGCTCGGCCAGCCCCTGGTTGAGCGCTTTTGCGGTGCTCAGGTAGGCAATGGCGTCCGGCTCGGAAAGCTCGAATACCAGCGCGTCGGCCGGCAGGCGTGCGGCCTTTAGCACCACGCCGAGCCAAGGCAGTAGTCCGGCGTCCTGCAGGCTGGCACTGGTCAGGTGGAGGAACAGCCGGGTGCGATGGCCCTTGGCCCGATGTTCGGCGAGCAGCTTGATCGAATTGAGGATCACCCAGCGGTCGATCCGCGTGGCCAGGCCGGCTTCGCTGGCGGCCTTGAGGAATTCGGCGGCCGGCACCTCCTGCTGGTGCGGATCGAGCAGGCGCAGGAGTACCTCGTAATGCTCGTGGCTGTCGCCGCGCAGGCTGATGATCGGTTGGAACAGCAGGCGGAAACCATTGGTTTCCAGTGCATGGCGAACCATCGCCAGCAGGTTGCCGCGGCTGGCTTCGGCCGCGAGTTCATCGGCCGGATCGTAGAGCTTCAGCGAATTGCCATTGAGTTCGTCAGCGCAGCGGTGGGCACGTTCGATGGCGTCCTGAGCACGAGCGGTCTTCTCATCGAGCGCGGCGACGCCGATGCTCAGCGAGGTCTGCACGGTGCGGCCGGAGATTTCGAATAACTGACTCTCGACCCGCGCGAGCAGCTGGCGCAGCAGCGGTTCGACCTGCTGCGGCGTGCGCTGATCGAGCAGGGCGGTGAACACGTCGTCGGCGAAGCGCGCCAGCTGGGTTTCGGCGCCGAAGTGACGACGCAGCGACTCGGCAAGCTCGCGTAGCAACAGGTCGGCATCGGCCAGGCCGATTTCGGCCTGTAGCGCAGCGAAGCGATCGACACGGATATAGGCCAGGCTGGCGCCACGACCTTCCTTGACGGCGCGTTCGACCGCGCCATCGAGCAATTCGAGGAAGTGGTTGCGGTTGTGCAGGCCGGTGACCGGATCCTGGTTGCTGGCCTCGCGCAGTTTCTGCAGCTCGGCGCTGTCCTGCTCGGCGCGGATGACTACCTGGATGCAGGGCTCGCCATCGTAGCTGGCTGGCGAAAAGTGCATGCGGGCCTTGAACGTCTCGCCACTGAGCTTGGTGCCGCTGCAGGTCAGCTCTGCGCTGCCCTCGAGGCTCTGGTAGTTCTTCAGAAAAGTCTTGAACTGGACCTGATCACAGGAGGTGACCAGGTCGATCATCGGCATGCCTTCCAGCTCTTCGCTATCGTCGTAGCCAAACAGCTCCAGGTAGGCGCGGTTGGCATAGATATGCATGCCGTCGTGGACGTAGGCGATCGCATCTACCGAGCTGTCGAGCAGTAGCTGGCAGCGCTTTTCCGCTTCGCGCAGCGCCAGTTCGGCAGCCCGCCGCGCACGGCGCTCTTCCAGGTTGGCGAGTTCGCGGTTGGCGGCCAGCAACAGCCATTCGTCTTCGCCCTTGGGTAGAGCGTCCTGGGCGCCGATCAGCAGGGCTTCGGTGATCGCCTCGGCATCGTTGCCTTCGGTGAGCTGGACAATCGGAATGTCCTTGGCCTGCCGGCGAATTGCGGCGATCGCTTCACTCGGCTCCAGGCCTTCGCTCTGCGGGGCGCAGATGAGCAGGTCCCAGGTCTGCTGCAATGCTTCGGCGAGATCGTCGCTGGACGTCAGGCGGTGCACGCGCGTGGCTTGGCCGGCGTTGCGGAACAGGCTGACCAGGCGCTCGGCCTCATTCTGCGAGTCTTCGAGAATCAGCAGGCGGATGGTTTTCTTCTGCAGGGCCATGGCGACAGCTTAAAAGCACACCGAAGCGGTGCGGGGCGGGAAAAAGACGCGAACCGGCAATCTACAGCGACTTCCAGAGCGAGTCAAAATCTGCCTCGGCGCTGCCCTGGGCGGAGCTCCAGGGTGTGATCGAGGTCTCCCGCGCAACGGTCGCATCGCCGATCAGGCGAAATTCGAACTGATTGTAGTTGCCGGTGTGCGCCTGCCGGCTGCCGAGGATCGCCCGGCATTCCTCACCCTTCTGGTTCAGGCTGACCTTGTGCCCTTCCTGAAACGGCAGCAACGGGACGATCAGGGTCGGCGCGCGGGCGATGGCCGAAACTTGCGGGACCAGGAGCGCGCGCAGGTATTCACTGCCCTGATCGAGCTTGCGCAGCAGGCGCACGCCGCAGGGTTGAGCGTTCGGTGCGATGAGTTCGACGCCCATCTGAGTGCCGCCGCCGCGTACCTGGCGTACCCAGCGCACCGTGGCCACCCGCCAGGGGCCATTGGCGTCCTCGCGCAAGCCGAGCAGCTCGCCGGCCTGCAACTGGGCAGGCACCTCGGCCGGCCAGGCCAGGCAGTAGCCGCCGGGGCTCTGGTTGACCAGATCGACGGCGAAGCACGGGTAGGCGGGCTCGCGTGCGCTGCCGGGTTCCTGTCTGGTTGCCTGGGCCGGCTTGGCCGGCCGCACGAACTCGATGTGGTCGTCGGCCAGGGTAGGTTCGGTTTCCGCATTCTGCGCGTCGAACGCTTTCGCCCAGACGTCCGCAGCGCCGTTGTTGAGCTTGAAGACGGCGCGGCTGGAACTGTCGTGACGCTCTAGCACCTCGTTGAACGGGCGCTCGCCAGCCAGCTGATAGTGCAGGGCGGTCATGCCCAGGCAGGCTTCGAGCCGCCCGCTGCCGGGGCGGCGCTGGAAGCTGCGGTCGGCGACCACGCCCCAGGCGGCGGCAAGATGGCGCAGCAGGTCGTCGCCGAGCGCGCTGCGCCCTGGCAGGCGCGAACCCTGGCGTTGTTCGGCGGGGAGCTGCAGGTGCACCTCGATCGCCGCGACCAGCTGGCTGGGGTCGAGCCCGAGCATATTCGGCAGGCGGTCGGCGGCGAACAGTGAACGGTAGCGCGGCGGGCCGTCGACTTGCGGCGAAAAAACGAACAGGCTGGCCGGGTGCGTGGCCGGTCGCAGGCAGGCCAGGGACCCCCAGGCCTGCAGTGCAGCGGCCAGCGGCGCGATGTGCTGCTGGCGGATCTGGTTGCAGCGGGCACTACCGAATAGCAGTGTGCTGAGGTAGCACTGTTCAGCGCTGAGTGCCTCACCTTCATGAGCCAGCGCATCGCGTACCGGGGTGTGCTGCAGCCCGTTTTCACTGGCCAGGCGGTAGAGCTGGTGTAGCTCGAGCCAGAGCCCCTCGCTGGCCGGGCTATACAGTTGCGTAGAGCGTACCAGCAGTGCGCCGAGTGCATGCAGGGCGCGCTGCAGCGCGGCGGTGAGCAACTGTGGGCGCTCGATCTGAGGGCGCGAGACGATGCGGCTGACGATCAGTTTGTAGCCCGCCGCCAGGTGGTTCTGCAGCGCCTGGCAGAGGCCGGCGACCTTGCGCGGCCGTTCACTGAGTACGATTGGCTGGTTGAGGTAATGGCGTTCCAGATGGCTGCAGACGAAATGGACATCCGGGCGCAGCAGCTCCAGCAATTGCAGGCGCAGCTCAGAGGACACGCGCAGCTGGTTGAGCTCGGTCAACGCCTGGTAGAGCTGGCGGGCGGTCTCGCCAAGGTTGGCCTTGGGCAGGCCGGCCAGCCAGTCACGCAGCGCGCGCGGGCTCGCCTCGCAGAAGGACAACGTCTCCCGGCTCGGTGTGGGAACACGTAACTGTATATGCAGGCTCTTGCTTTCCAACCGGCAACTCCACGGCGCTGGACGGATGCATCTACCGTCACTCTAACAGCTAAGGCCGGGTATCGCAGGGCGAAGTAATGGCTTTGTGCTGGTAGGCGATGATCGGTGGAGGCCTCGGGTTCCGCGCCGCGGAACCCGAATGGTCACTCGGCGGCGAAGGCCTGGCCGAGCGACTCGCCCATGCAGACCGGGCTCAGCGGGCCGAGTTGCTCGGCCCAGCGGACCTGCTCGGGGCCGAACAGCAGGATTACCGTGGAGCCCAACTTGAAGCGGCCCATCTCGGCACCCTTGTCCAGATGGATCGGCGCACGCGCGGCCTCGTCGTAGCGCACTGCCTTCAGCGTACGCTTGGGCGGCGTGACCAAGCCGGCCCAGACCGTCTCGATGCTGGCGACGATCATCGCGCCGACGAGCACCATGGCCATCGGGCCGCGCTCGGTATCGAAGATGCAGACGACCCGTTCGTTGCGTGCGAACAGCTCCGGCACGCCCTGCGCGGTAACCGTGTTGACCGAGAAGATCCGCCCCGGCACGTAGACCATTTCGCGAAGGGTGCCGGCCAGCGGCATGTGCACGCGGTGGTAGTCCTTGGGCGACAGGTAGACGGTGGCGAAATCGCCGCCCATGAAGGGCGCGGCGCGCTCATGGTCGCCGCCGAGCAGTTCGGTGACGCTGTAGTTGTGGCCCTTGGCCTGGAAGATCCGCCCCTGTTCGATGCGCCCGAGCTGGCTGATGGCCCCGTCGCAGGGGTTGAGGATTGCGCCGGGCGTCGGGTCGAGCGGTCGCGCGCCGTCCTTCAGTGCGCGGGTAAAGAACGCATTGAAATGTTCGTAGGCGGTGGGTTCCTCGATCGCGGCCTCACGCATGTCGACCTGGAAGTGGCCGATGAACCACTTGATGAAGGTGTTCTTCACCCAGGGCAGACGGCACTCGGCGAGGCAGCCAGCCAGCCGCGAGATCAGATGGTGCGGCAGCACGTACTGGCTGAGGACGAACAGGCGATCTTTCATTGAGGACCTTTTCATGACTGGATCGGGGTGTCGGGCAGGTTGCCCCATTCGCTCCAGGAGCCGGCATAGCCTTTGACCCGCGGATAACCCAGCGCCTTGGCGATGAGGTAGGTCAGGCCGGAGCGATGGTGCGTCTGGCAGTGGGTGATGATTTCCTTCTCCGGCACGATGCCCAGCGCGTGCAGTTGCTCGGCGATGTCCTGGCGAATGCGTAGCGCACGTGCCGGGTCCATGGCGGCCGTCCATTCGAAATTCACCGCGCCGGGAATGTGTCCGCCTCGGGCGGCCAGCACCTTCTCGCCGCGGTATTCGGCCGGCGAACGGGCGTCCCAGACGACCAGATCCTCGGCGCCCAGACGGCTTTCCAGGTATTCGCGGGTCGCGGTGGGTGCCGGGTCGAGCTGCAGCGCAACCGGACCGCCCACGTCGGCTACGGGCTCGCGCGAAAGCGGCAGCTGTTCGGCCAGCCAGGCATGCAGGCCGCCGTTCAGATAGTGGTAGCGAGGATGACCGATGACATCGAGCAGCCAGATGAATCGCCCGGCCCAGCCACCTCCTTCGTCGTCATACACCACATAGACCGCGTCGCGGCGATGGCCAAGGCGACCGAACAGCGCTTCGAGCTGCGCCTTTGGCGGCAGCAGGCCGGGGGCGGGTGGCTGGGCCAGCTGGGTCAGTTTCGGGTCGACGAAATGCGCGCCCGGCACATGGCCCTGCGCGTAACGCGCCGCGCTGGTGAGGTCGACAATGATCAGCTCCGGCGCGTTGATGCGCTGCGCCAGGTCGATGGGCTCGATCACCAGGGGCAGATTGGAAAAGGCAGGCACGATGAGCCTCTGCGGAACGAATGAAGGCGCAGTCTAGCGAAAAACGTCAGGCACTGCGCTTGGCGAAATTGACCATCGCCCGCTCTATGCACTGCGCGGTCTTTTCGAACGCCTGCAGCGACAGCTCGCTGATCGGCGCGCCCGCCTGATCGGCGGCCAGGAGCATGGCCGGGCGGCCGGCGCCGACCGAGCGCAGCAGCAGATGGCCGCCGGCGAACAGGGCCTTGAGCGAGCCCGGCAGCAGTGCCGAGTAGGTTGCCCGATTGTCCGGCGTGAGGTTCAGCAGCGCAGGCTTTTCCAGCAGTTTGCGCAGCACCTGGCTCTGCTCCGGCACGAGGACCAGGCGGCCGGCCGAGTCCGGCAGGCCGACGGTCTGCTGGGCGACCAGCCGCTGCTGACGGCGATCGACGAGCATCACCAGCACGCGCTGCATGCCGAGGCTGTCGAGCGCCGAGCGGACGGCCTGCGTCAACTGCAGGACGTTGGCGAACGGCGAGGGCTCGGCAAGCAGCAGGCGGCACTGTTCGCGCCAGCGAGCCAGCGCTTCGGCACTGGGCGGCGCGGCCGGTTTGTCCTGCTGCCGCTGGAAGCGACTTTTCCAGGGCCAGAGCAGCGCTTGCGCCGGATGCCAGAGATCGGTCGGGCCGATGGCCTGGGCGCTGGCGACGGCCTGTTGATGGACCAGCTGCTGCAGCTCGCCCAGCGGTACCTGCAGATAAAGGCCGGCCAGCCGCTGCCAGCGCAGGGCATGGACGTCACCCCAGCTATGATGGGCTGACAGCGCCAGGCCATTGGCGAGCACGATGGTGTTGGACGGTAGCGTCAACCAGCGTCGCAGGTCCGGGTCGGCATCGAGCATCTGCTGCTGGTGCAGCGGGTGCTCGTTGTCCCGCGCGATATGCAGCGCCTTGACCAGCAGGCGGCGGTTGCCGCCCAGCAGCCGATAGCCCTGAACGATCCATTCCGGCAGGTGCCAGTGGCGGGCGAGCGCCAGGCAAAGTTCCTGCAGGGGCACGCCGAGCAGCTCGATCTCCAGGCGTCGTGCCGGCTCACGACGCACGAGCAGGCGCTGTTCCCACTGTTCGAGCAGCTGCGGATAGGCCGCCACCAGCGTCCACGCCGGTGCCAGAAACAGCAGGCTGCCCCAGTGAATCTCCTGCCACAGCCGCGCCAGGCGCGCGGCGAACAGGCCGTTGGCCTGTTGGCTGGCGTGGCGGCTGATCAGCACCATCTGCCGCAGCGGCTGGGGGATTTCATGCGCCTCGCGGGCCGGGATGCGCGCCAGCAGTTCCTCGGCGCGTTGCAGGCCGATGCGGCTCAGGGCGCTCTCCAGGCTGTCGACCGGATTGGCTCCGGCGCTGCTGCGATTGGCCTCGCGGATGAAGTTCAGCGCCAGTACCGGGCTGGCGTGAATCTCGTCGGCGATCTGTCGCATCGACAGCTCGCCGTTGCGCAACGCCGCCCGCACCTTGGCATGCGGGCCGGCGAAGGCGGGCAGCTGGACATCGTCGAGAGCCTTGATCCAGGCGGGGATGCTGCGCGGAAGCGAAGGAGCTGTGGTCATGGTGCCAGGCTGGCTTTTTGTCGGGGTGGTCTTTAGTCTCGCGCAAAATTTCCGATAACCCGAACAATTCTTTGGCAACCCCGCGGCGTCGGGGCACTGCCGACGTCCGACGGGCCGCCTTGCCGCGGCTTCGCTGTCATTCAACTGGGTTCGTATGGTCAAGATTCTCGGTATTTTCGTGGTCCTCGGCAGTGTGCTCGGCGGCTTTTTGCTGTCCGGCGGCAAGCTCGCCGCGCTGGTGCATCCCTTCGAGCTGATGATCATCGGCGGCGCCGCGCTGGGTGGCTTCCTGCAGGCCAACCCGGCGTCCACCACCAAGGTCGTCTTCCAGAAGTCGCTGAAGATGTTCGGCAACCGCTTCACCCAGGCCTACTACCTGGAAGTGCTCGGGCTGCTCTACGCGGTGCTCAACAAGAGCCGTCGCGAAGGCATGATGGCCATCGAGGCCGATCTCGAGGATCCGGCGGCCAGCGCGGTGTTCTCCCGCTACCCGGGCGTGCTCAAGGACGAGCGCATGACCGCTTTCATCTGCGATTACCTGCGCATCATGTCGTCGGGCAACATGGCGCCCCACGAGCTCGAGGGGCTGTTCGACATGGAACTGGCGAGCCTCAAGGAGGAGCTCGAGCACCCCGCGCACGCGGTGGGCAAGGTCGCCGACGGACTGCCGGCGATGGGTATCGTCGCCGCGGTGCTGGGCATCGTGATCACCATGTCGATCCTCGCCGACGCCACCAACGCCGAGATCGGTGAAAAGGTCGCGACGGCGCTGGTCGGCACCTTTCTCGGCATCCTCGCCTCGTACGGCTTTTTCGGTCCGCTGTCCGGGGCGCTGGAACATGACGCCAAGGAAGAACTCAACCTGTACGAAGCGATCAAGGCGACGCTGGTGGCCTCGGCCTCGGGCATGCCGCCCTCGCTGGCTGCAGAATTCGGCCGCAAGGTGCTGTTCCAGGCGCATCGCCCGAGCTTCTCCGAGCTCGAGCAGGCCATGCGCGGCAGCTAAGGCCCGGTCATGGACAACAACCAGCCGATAATCGTCAAGCGGGTCAAGAAAACCGCGGGCGGGCACCATGGCGGCGCCTGGAAGATCGCCTTTGCCGACTTCGCCACCGCGATGATGGCGTTCTTTCTGGTGATGTGGCTGATGAGTTCGGCCACGCCGGAGCAGAAGCGTGCGATCTCCGGCTATTTCCAGGATCCGATCGGCTTCACCGAGAGCGCCAGCCCGCACGTGATCGATCTGGGCGGCACGCCGACGCCTTCGCCGGACCGCACCCTCAACCCCGAGGTCGAACCGGATGTGAAGCAGGCCAAGGCCGAGCTCGACGCGGAGCAGGCCGAAGGCCTGGCCGAGCAGGTCGAGCGCGAGCGCCTCGAGTTGCTGCTGCAGGAGCTGCAGAACAAGGTCGACGAGAACCCCGAGCTCGAGCGCTTCAAGGACCAGATCCTGTTCGAGATCACCCGTGACGGTTTGCGCATCCAGATCATGGATGCCGAGAACCGGCCGATGTTCGAGCTCGGCAGCGCCGAACTGCAGCCCTATTTCGAAGACATCCTGTTGGCGATGGCCGAGACCATTGCCGCCGTGCCGAACAAGATCAGCATCAGCGGGCACACCGACGCCAAGCCGTACTCTGGGCGCAGCGGCATCGGTAACTGGGAGCTGTCGGCCAGCCGTGCCAACGCGGCGCGGCGCGTGCTGGTGGCCGGCGGCTATCCGGATGAGCAGATCGCGCGGGTGGTCGGCTATGCCTCGTCGGCATTGTTCGATCGCAAGGACCCGTTCAACCCGATCAATCGCCGCATCGACATCCTGGTGCTCACGCGCAAGGCGCAGCGCAACATCGAGGGCGAACAGGCCTCCGGTGGCGAGGAGGGGGGGGCGCCGGCACCGGACGGCCCCGCGCCCGCCGGTGGGGCCGCTGCGCCGCCGGCCGAACCGCTGCAGGCGCCTCAGCTGCGAGAGCGACTGAACATCTTCGAGGACGGCGCGCTGCGCTTCGATCAGCCTCCGGCCGATTGAAGACGTGCCGCGGTGATCAGTATTCCGGCTCCGGCAGGCTGCTGAGGATGTGCCGATAGCTGGCCATGCGTTGCGGCTGGATGCGGCCATCGTCCAGGGCCTTGAGCAGGGCGCAGCCCGGCTCGCGGTCGTGGCGGCAGTCGCGGAAGCGGCAGGTGCCCAGCAGGTCGCGAAACTCGATGAAGCCAGCCTCCACGTCGGCACGGCTGACATGGCCCAGCCCGAACTCGCGGATTCCGGGCGAGTCGATCAGGTCGCCGCCGCCAGGAAAATGGAACAGCCGTGCCGTGGTGGTGGTGTGGGTGCCCTTGCCGGTCTGCTCGGACAGCGCGCCGACGCGTGTATCGACGTCAGGCAGCAGGCTGTTGACCAGTGAGCTCTTGCCCACTCCGGACTGGCCGACAAACACGCTGATGCGTCCGTCCAGGCGCTCGCGCAGTGCGCTCATGCCGGCGCCATCGTGCGCCGACACCTCCAGCAGCGGGTAATCGAGCTGCCGATAGACGCCAAGCAGCGACTCGAGCGCGGCCCGGTTGCCTTCGTCGATCAGGTCGGCCTTGTTCAGCAGCAACAGCGGCGCGATGCCGGCATGCTCGGCGGCGATCAGGTAGCGGTCGATCAGGTTGGCGTGCGGTTCGGGTATCGGCGCGAAGACGACGATGATCTGGTCGACATTGGCCGCCACCGGCTTGAGCTGGCCACGCATGTCCGGGCGGCAGAGTTCGGAGTGCCGGGGCAGCTGCGCGACGATCACCCCGATGCCCTGGTTGCCCGGGCGCCAGACGACGCGGTCGCCGGTGACCAGGGTCGGCAGGTTGGCACGCAGGTGGCAGCGGAACACCTGCCCGGCGTCGTCACCGTCCTGTGCCTCGACTTCCACCTGCACGCCGAAGTGGGCGATCACCAGGCCGACCTGCTCGGCGCCCAGCTCCCCCCCTTCGAGCTCTTCCTGGGCGCGGGATTCGCGGCGGGCCGCACGCGCGGCGCGCTCTTCCTGAATCTTCTCGATACGCCAGCTTTGCCGGCGATTGAGTTGGCGTTTGGCCATCGATGTTGCACTGCGCTTGAGTGGATAGGTGGGCCGGGAGTCTAGCACGCCGGCTTCCGCCTGCCTGTGCAATGGCGACTGGGATAGACTGGGTCGCTCCCCATGCCGAGGTCGCCCATGCTCGCCGGATTGCGCCGTCGTCTGCCCGTGCTCGTCGCCTTGTTCGCCCAGGTCATCGCCGTGGCGATCGTCTGGCTGTTGCTCTACACCCTGGCGCTGGCGTTCGGCCTGCGCCTCGGGGGTATTCCGGCCGCGCTGTTGCAGGGTGCGGTCGCGGCTGCGGTCGGCCAGTGCCTCGGCCTGTCGAAGTGGTGGCTGCCGATCAACCTGGGCTTCGTGCCCGGGCTGCTGCTGGTGCAGGAACAGGCGTTGCCGCCCTCGCTGCTGCTGGCCGGTTTCGGCCTGCTGCTGGCGCTGAACTGGAATGCCATCGGCGAGCGGGTGCCGCTGTATCTCACCGGCCGCGCGGCAGAGCAGCGGCTGCTACAGCATCTCGAGCAGCGGCCGGCAGGCTTTACCTTCATTGATCTGGGCTGTGGCCTGGGCGGAACTCTGGCCCGGCTGGCACGCGCCTGCCCCGAAGGATGCTTCGTCGGCGTCGAGACCGCGCCGCTGAGCTTTCTTCTCGCCTGGTTGCGCTGCCTGCCGCGGCGCAACTGCCGGGTGCGTCTGCGCAGCCTCTGGCGTGAGGACCTCGGTCGTTACGATGTGGTCTACTGTTTCCTCTCGCCAGCGCCGATGCCGGCGCTCTGGGACAAGGCCCGGCGCGAGATGCGGTGTGATGCGCAGTTGATCAGCAACAGTTTCGCCGTGCCCGGCAAGACGCCCGAAGAGCAGTGGCCGATCGACGATTGGCGGCAATCGAGCCTCCTGCTCTACCGTCCGGCTGCGCACCCGCCTGACGGGCCCCGCGCAACTGGCTAAACTGCGCGCCACAGTCAAGGAGTCCCTCATGCAGAACCCGCAGAACCTGATCTGGATCGACCTCGAGATGACCGGGCTGGACCCGGATACCGACGTGATCATCGAGATGGCCACCATCGTCACCGACAGTCAGCTCAACGTGCTGGCCGAGGGCCCGGTGATCGCCGTGCACCAGAGCGACGAGGTGCTCGCGCGCATGGATGAGTGGAATACCCGCCAGCACGGCGGGTCCGGCCTGACGCAACGCGTTCGTGAGAGCCGCATCGGCACGGCCGAGGCCGAAGCACAGACGCTGGCGTTTCTCGAGCAGTGGGTGCCGAAGGGCAAGTCGCCGATCTGCGGCAACAGCATCTGCCAGGATCGGCGCTTCCTCTACCGGCAGATGCCCCGGCTGGAGGCGTACTTCCATTACCGCAACCTGGACGTCTCGACGCTCAAGGAACTGGCGGCACGCTGGGCGCCGCAGATCATGGAAGGTTTCAAAAAGAGCAGCACGCATCTGGCGCTGGATGACATCCGCGACTCCATCGCCGAGTTGCGCCACTATCGCGAGCACTTCATCAAGGTGTGAGCGAGCCGGCCCGGAGACGCTGCGCGCCCGGGCCGACACAGCCGCTACTTGCCGAGCCGGCGCAGCTCGTCGGACTCGACGATTCGCACGCCTTCACCATCCTCCAGTGCCAGGCGCCAGAGCGCCCGCGCCAGGCTGCAGGCCTCGATGCCGTGGTATTTGCCCGGCAGCAGCTGTGACAGCGGCGCTGTCAGGCGCTCGCCCAGGCGAGGTTCCAGGCGCTGGCCCAGCAGTTGTGCAGGGCGGGCGATGGTCAGCTGTGGCCAGCCTTGCCCCTCGAGTGCTGCCTCCATCTCGCCTTTGACCCGGCAGTAGAGAAACGAGCTGTCCGCACCGGCGCCCAGTGAGCTGATCACCAGCAGGTGACGTGCACCCAGCTCCCGCGCGCGCTGCGCGAAGGCGATCACCAGGTCGCGGTCCACGGCGCGGAATGCCTCCTCGCTGCCGGCCTGCTTGAGTGTGGTGCCCAGGCAGCAGAAGGCGGTGTCCACCGGACCTTGCAGCCGTGGCAGCAGCTCGGTGAGTTCGCCAACCGGGTTGTCGAGCCGCGGGTGTGCGGCAAGCGGCTTGCGTGACGGCGCCAGGACACGTGCCACAGTGGGCTCGTCGAGCAGGCGATCGAGCAGGTGTTCGCCGGTCAGTCCCGTGGCGCCGGCAAGCAGTACGTGCTGGGGCGTCAACTGCATGGTTATTGCTCCTTGTGGCGATCGGTCATCGATCGGGCCTGGCCGGCCCTTAACGCCAGCCACTGTTCAAGCACCTGCGGTGGTGCCCAGAGTTGCGGCTGCGAAGGTTCATAGTCGTCGGCCGCTTCCCATTCGGCAACCTGGCTTTGCGCCAGTGCGAAGGCCTCGGCAAGATCGTCGGTTTGTTGCAGGGCCTGCTCGAACAGGGCGCGGCCGAAGTAGGTGAAATCGTTCTGCTCCGAGCAGCCAAACGAAACCCGATCGGCGCTGGCGGCGGTCATGACCAACCGCTGCGGGCTTTTCAGTGGTTCGATGAAGCCGCCCGAATAGCAGGCCGAGATCACCACGACGCTGCGCCGCTTGCCCAGCGGCTGCATCAGTTCGGCCAGTTCGTCCGCGCCGAGGTCGCTCAGCGCCAGGCGCGGCTGTGCCAGCACCAGGCGATGATCCGCCGTGCCGTGGCTGGTGAGGTAGATGAACACCAGATCTTCGGGGCCGCTGCGTTCGGCGATCGCACGCAGGGCGCGCGCGAGATTCTCGCGCGTGGCCAGCGGGCGCTCGGCGAGCTGGTCGCGATGATTGACCAGGCTGATCCGGCCGCGCGCGGCAAAACGTTCACCCAGCAGTTGGTCGACATAATCGGCCTCGCGCATGAATACGCTCTGCCGACCATCGCCAGCCAGCGTCAGGGCGTAGAGCTCCGGCGCCGGCGTAGAGGCGGGCAACTGGTCAATGGCGCGCTGCAGCAGGGCGCCCTGTTCGAGCAGGGCGAGTTCCAGCGGGTCCGGCAGGCGCCTACCCTGCTCGTCGCGCACGCGCAGGCCCTTGCGCCAGAGGCCGACCTGCCGGGTCCCGTCGGCCAGGCTCAGCTCGCCGCGCCCGGCGAACCGGCCATGGCTGAACTCGCCGAGATAGACGCTGCCGTCCGGGCGCTCCAGACGTCCGCGGCCGTCGTACTGCCAGGCGCGGAATTCGCCGCTGTAGCGGCTGCCGTCGGCGGCCAGGTGCTCGCCCTGGCCGCTCAACTCGCCATTGACGAAGGTGCCGATCCAGACGTCGCCGGCTTCTTCGTAGCGGCCCTGACCGTGGAACTGGTCATCGGCGAACTCGCCGCTGTAGCGCGCGCCCGAGGCATCGACATAGCTACCGGGCCCGGCGAGCACGCCATCGCGAAACTGCCCGCTGAAGGTACCCTGGGCATCCTGGCGGGTACCCAGGCCATGCGGGTGTCCGGCAACGAACTGCCCCTCGTAGCGGCTGCCGTCGGCATATTCGAGCACGCCCTGGCCGTGGTAGAGGTCGGCGTGGAACTCGCCCTGGTAGCTGGCCTCGCCTTGGCGAAACCGCCCCTTGCCCTGCATGTGGCCACGATGGAAGTCCCCTTCGTAGACCCCGCCGCTGGCGAAGCTGAAGCGGCCCTGGCCGTCGAAAAGGCCGTCGTGGAAGGTGCCTTCGTAACGGTCACCGTTGGCGGCCTGCCAGAGGCCCTCGCCATGCCGGCGCCCGTTGCGGAACGGGCCCTGGTAGAAGCTGCCATCGGGATAGTCGATGCGCCCGTCGCCCTGCATCAGGCCGTCGACCAGGGTGCCCCGGTAGCGCCCGCCATCGGGCAGCACGCCATCGGCGGGCAGGATCGGCTCGCCCTCGCCGCAGGCGGCGAGCAGCAGGGTAACGGTGGCAAGCAAGAGATGGCGCATGGCGGGTCCGGACTGCAGGATGCCCTGAGTATGCCGCAAAGCGCAGGACGCGCCAGCGCCATGGGTGACGCTCAGAGAATGCAGAGCGCCAGGGTCTCGGCGACGTAGGCCGGCTTCTCCGCGCCCTCGATCTCCATCACCGCGCGGCCCTTGAGCAACCACTGGCCGGGATTCTTTTCGTAGGCGTCGAGCAGCGTCAGCGCCAGGCGAACCCGCGAGCCGACGCGCACCGGCTGGATGAACCGCAGGCTGTCGAGCCCGTAGTTGACGCCCATCCGGGTGCCGGCGGGCGTGACCATCAGGCCTTCCATCAGCATCGGCATCAGCGACAGCGAGAGGAAACCGTGGGCGATGGTGCCGCCGAACGGGGTTTCGCGCGCGCGCTCCGGATCGACGTGGATGAACTGATGATCGCCGGTGCAGTCGGCGAAACGGTCGACTCGATCCTGGTCGACGGTCAGCCAGTCGGAGTGGCCGAGTTCCTTGCCGATGTAATCCTTGAGTTGTTCGATCGGTACCTGCGGCATGTGACCTCCTGAGACTTGTTGTTGTCCGGCTAGATCAGCACGCCATCGTGTGGGCGACAACTCGCATGACCTGCACGAATGCCCGGGCATAGCTCGCATGCGGGCCGATATTCCTGCCGCCTGGCACGGGCGGCTTATACTCGCTGCATTTCAACGGGAGGCTTTTCTATGCTGCTTCGCGGCCTGACCTGGCTGGTGCTGTTCCAGCTGCTCGGCACCGTCGTGAACGTGCTCGTGCTGCCGATGCTGCCGGGGCCGATCATTGGCATGGTGCTGTTGTTTCTCGCGCTGTTGCTCCGAGGTAGCGCCAGCGACTCCATCCAGCTGGCGGCCAGCAGTCTGCTGCGCTATCTGCCGCTGCTGCTGGTGCCACCGGCGGTGGGCGTGATGGTCTATACCGAGGCGATTCTCGAAGACTTCTGGGCCATCGTCGGCACCCTGGTGATTTCGCTGCTGCTGTCGCTGGTGCTGACCGGGCGGCTGATGCAGGCGCTGATTCGTCGGCAGCAGCGCCAGAGGGAACAGGCATGACGGCCCTGCAATGGCACGCCGCCTGGCAGGCGCTGATCCACCATCCGCTGTTCGGCGTCGGCATCACGCTGGCCGCCTTCCAGCTGGCCTTTGCCGCCTATGAGAAGACGCGCTGGGTGTTCCTGCAGCCGGTGCTGGTCTCGGCGCTGATGATCATCGCCATCCTGCTGCTGTGTGGCCTGGCCTATGAGGATTACGCCGGCAGTTCGCGCCTGCTCACGCTCATGCTCGGCCCGGCGACCGTCGCGCTGGCGGTACCGCTGTACCTGAACATGCGGCGTATCCGTGAACTCTTCGTGCCGATCGTGGTGACCCTGCTGGTGGCCGGGTCGGCGGCTACGGCGCTGGGCATGGGCCTGGCCTGGCTGTTCGGTGCCGACCAGATGATTCTCATGACGTTGGCGCCGAAGTCGGTGACCTCGCCGATCGCCATGCTGGTGGCCGAGCAGATCGGCGGCGTGGTCGCGCTGGCGGCGGTGTTCGTCATGCTGACTGGCGTGCTCGGCGCAATCCTGGGGCCGGAACTGTTGCGCCGCTGCGGGGTTCTCCATCCTGCGGCCCGCGGCATGGCGCTCGGCCTGACCGCACACGCGGTCGGCACCGCCCAGGCACTGCAGGAGGGTGACGAGTGCGGTGCATTCGCCGCGCTGGCGATGAGCCTGATGGGCGTGATGACCGCCGTGCTGCTGCCGCTGGTGGTATCCCTGTTGCTGTGATGGAGCCGTTATGAATCTGCCGCTGTTCCCGCTCGATACCGTGCTGTTTCCCGGTTGCGTACTGGATCTGCAGCTGTTCGAGCCGCGCTATCTGGACATGGTCAGCGCCTGCCTGAAGGCCGGCCACGGCTTTGGCGTGGTGCGCATTCTCGAGGGTCACGAAGTGGGCCCGGCGCCGAGCGCCCATGCCATGGTCGGCTGCGAGGCCCTGATTCGCGACTGGCAGCAGCGCCCCAATGGCCTGTTGGGAATTCGCGTCGAGGGGGCCCGGCGTTTCGATGTGCAGTCGACCGAGGTGCAGCGCGATCAGTTGCTGGTCGCCGAGGTGAGCTGGCGCGACGAGGTCTGCGACCGGGCGCTCGATGCCCAGTACGAGGACTTGCTGGTGCTGCTGCAGGCGCTCGGGCAGCACCCGATGGTGCGAACGCTGGGCATGCCGGGCGAAATCCGCGGGCAGGCCGAGCTGGCGAGCAAACTGGCCTACCTGCTGCCGTTCGAAACCGCACAGAAGCTCCAGTTGCTCGCAACCGACGAGCCCGCCGAGCGCCTGCAACTCATCCAACAGTGGCTGGAACGGTTGCAGGGCGATGCGCCCGATTAGCGCAGGTCAGCCGGCCACGTAGTGGTAGAGCTGCAGCGCATCCGGCAGGCGCCAGGCGGCGAAGGCGCCGAGCAACCCCAGGCAGGCCGGCAGTAGCAGCCACCAGACACGCGCGCTGAGCGCCGGTAGCGGGCGGTGCCACTGCACCAGGGTCAGGCTGGTCGCGCACAGGGTGGCGGCCAGCAGGGCGCCGGCCAGTACGTCGGTGGCCCAGTGCACACCCAGGTACATGCGTGAAAGGGCGATCGCCGTGGCCGGCAGACAGGCCAGCAGCAGCCAGGTCAGCCGCATGCGTGGTGGCTGCTCGCGACCGGCCAGCACACCGAGCACGAGAAAGAAGGCGAACGCCGCCGAACTGTGGCCACTGGGAAAGCTGTAGCTGGTCAGAGGCTCGCTGAGTACCTCCGGACGCAGGCGCGCGAACGTCGCCTTCAGCGCGCCATTGGCCAGTGCGGTGCCGAGCAGGGTGCTGACGGCGAAGGTCGCCGCGCGCCACTGACGCATCGTCAGCAGCAGCAGGCTGAGCAGGGTGGCGGCCCAGAGCTGGGTGTGGAAGTCGCCCAGGCGGGTGATCAGCACCATCGCCTGGTCCATGGCCGCACTGCGTTCGCCCTGGATGACGGCCAGCAGGCCTTCGTCGAATATCTTCAGGTATGGCCAGCCGAAGAACAGGCCGGCCAGTAGCGCCAGGGACGCGCTGGCGGCCAGCAGGGTGATCCAGCGAAACTGCCGCAGGCTGCCGTGGACGATCAGACCGATCACCAGCAAGGTGCCGCCGGCAACGATCGCGGCTTCGCCCCAGAAGCCCTCGGCCAGAGGCAGGCGCATCGCGGCGCCGGCCGTCCATCCGGGCATCAGGTAGGCCATCGACCAGCCGGCCGCCGCGACCAGGCTGACCAGCAGGAAGCGGCCGAACGGCATGTCCAGCATGCCGGCGGTCATCGGCAGCATCGGCCGTAGCGGCCCGATGAAACGGCCGACGAGCAGGCTGGCGACGCCATAACGGGCGAAGTAGGCCTCCGCGCCTTCCAGCCATTCGGGGTGCTGGCGCAGACCGGGCAGGCCGCGAATGCCGCGGTGATAGCGCCGGCCCAGGGCATAGGACAGGAGGTCGCCGAGCAGCCCGCCGACATAGCCCAGCAGCAGCGTCTCGCCCAGGCTCAGCACGCCGTTGCCGGCGAGCACGGCAAGGGCCAGAACCAGCGCCGTGCCGGGCACCAGCAGGCCGACGACCGCCAGGCATTCCAGGCAGGCGACAATGACGAGGGTCAGCCCGAGCCACTGCGGGTTGGCAGCCAGCCAGGCGGTGAGCGAGTCGAGCCAATGGCCCATGCAGGACTTCCTTTGCTACGGAACGATTTCGACCACCGATGCGATGAGCGGTTGCGTGCCGCGATGATAGCCGCGCCGTGGCGGCCTCGGCCGGCGAATTCTTTACCCGCTGCAACAACCGGGCCTTCGGTCGACGCCGCTGGGCGCGGGCGACGCGCCTGGCTATAATCAGCCGCTTTCCCTCCAGATCAGGCCAGCCATACCATGACCGAGTCCGTACTCGACTACATGACCCGTCTGGGCCGCTCCGCACGAGAGGCTTCGCGGGTGCTTGCCCGTGCCAGCACGGCACAGAAGAACCGCGCCCTGCAGGCCGCTGCTCGCGCGCTGGACGCCGCCCGCGACGAACTGGTCGCCGCCAACGAGCAGGATCTGGCCCAGGGCCGGGCCAACGGCCTGGACGCGGCGATGCTCGATCGCCTGGCGCTGACGCCCAAGGTCATCGACAGCATGATCGAAGGCCTGCGCCAGGTCGCGGCGCTGCCCGATCCGATCGGCGAGATCCGCGACATGCGCTACATGCCGTCGGGCATTCAGGTCGGCAAGATGCGAGTGCCGCTGGGCGTGGTCGGGATCATCTACGAGTCGCGGCCGAACGTGACCATCGACGCCGCCAGCCTGTGCCTGAAGTCCGGCAACGCGACCATCCTTCGCGGCGGTTCCGAGGCGATCCATTCCAATCGAGCCATCGCCCGCTGCATCGCTCAGGGCCTGCTCGAGGCCGAGCTGCCGGCAGCCAGCGTGCAGGTGGTCGAGACCACCGACCGCGCGGCTGTCGGTGCGCTGATCGCCATGCCCGAATACGTCGACGTGATCGTGCCGCGCGGCGGCAAGGGGCTGATCGAGCGCATCAGCCGTGATGCGCGAGTGCCGGTGATCAAGCATCTGGACGGCATCTGCCATGTCTACATCGACGTGGCGGCCGATCCGCAGAAGGCCATCCGCATCGCCGACAACGCCAAGACCCAGCGTTTCGCGCCCTGCAACACCATGGAAACCCTGCTGGTGCACCAGGCGATCGCCGCTGAGGTGCTGCCGCCGCTGGCCGCGATCTATCGCGACAAGGGCGTCGAGCTGCGTGGCTGCGCCGGAACGCGGGCGCTGCTGGGGGCCGATGTGCTGGAAGCCACGGAGCAGGACTGGGCGACCGAGTACAACGCGCCGATCCTGTCGATCCGCCTGGTCGATTCGCTCGACGCGGCGATCGAGCACATCAACCGTTACGGCTCGCAGCACACCGACGCGATCGTCACCGAGAACTTTACCGATGCGCGGCGCTTCCTCACCGAGGTGGATTCCAGTTCGGTGATGGTCAACGCCTCGACCCGCTTCGCCGACGGCTTCGAGTACGGCCTGGGGGCGGAGATCGGCATTTCCACGGACAAGCTGCATGCACGCGGGCCGGTCGGCCTGGAAGGGCTGACCAGCGAGAAATACGTGGTGCTCGGCGACGGGCATATTCGCACCTGATGGTTCGGCGCATCGGCATCCTTGGCGGAACCTTCGATCCGGTGCACATCGGCCACCTGCGCGGCGCGCTGGAGGTGGCCGAAATGTTCGATCTGGACGAGCTGCGGCTGATTCCCAACGCGCGTCCGCCCCACCGGGAGACGCCCAGTTGCTCGGCCGAGGACCGCTTGGCCATGGTCCGGCTGGCGGTGGCGGACCTGCCGCCGCTGGCGGTCGATGCGCGCGAACTGGAGCGCGACCGGCCGTCCTATACGCTCGATACGCTGATCTCACTGCGCGCCGAACTGGCAGCCGAGGATCAGCTGCTGCTCATCGTGGGCTGGGATGCCTTCTGCGGGTTGCCGACCTGGCATCGCTGGGAAGAACTGCTCGACTACTGCCATATCCTGGTCCTGCAGCGGCCGGATGCCGGCAGCGAGGCGCCGCAGGCGCTGCAGGACCTGGTGGCGGCGCGCAGCGTGCCCGATCCACAGGCACTCGCCGGCGCGGCCGGGCAGATCGCCTTTGTCTGGCAGACACCACTGGAGGTGTCGGCCACGCAGATTCGTCAATTGCTGGCCAGTGGCAAGTCGGTGCGCTTCCTGGTGCCCGATGCGGTCCTGGCCTATATCAACGCGCACGGGCTGTACCGGGCGTCGAACTGAGGTTGTTTTCCCTTATGCAAAATGAAGCACTGGTCCAGCTGGCGGTTGCCGCGCTGGAAGATCTGAAAGGCCAGGACATCGTGGTCATCGATGTACGGGGCAAGACCAGCGTTACCGATTACATGGTGATTGCCAGCGGTACCTCCAGCCGCCAGGTCAAGGCGCTGGCCGAGAACGTCCTGGAGAAGGTCAAGGAGCAGGGCGTGCGCCCGCTCGGCAGCGAAGGGCTGGACGGCGGCGAATGGGCCCTGCTGGACCTCGGCGATGTGGTCGTTCACGTCATGCAGGTGCCGACCCGGCAGTTCTATGACCTCGAGCGCCTCTGGCAGGGCGCCGAACAGAGTCGCGCCCAGCACGGTCAGTCCGCGGAGTAGGTGTGCGCGTCCGCCTGATCGCCGTCGGCTCGAAGATGCCGCGCTGGGTGGAGGAGGGCTGGCAGGAATATGCCCGCCGGCTGCCCGGCGAGCTGCCACTCGAGCTCGCCGAGATCCCGCTCAACACGCGTGGCAAGAATGCCGACGTCGCGCGCTTGATTCGCCAGGAAGGTGAGGCCATGCTGGCGCGCGTCCAGCCTGGCGAGCGAATCGTCACGCTGGAGGTGCATGGCAAACCCTGGAGCACCGAACAGCTGGCCGCCGAGCTCGACCGTTGGCGGCTGGACGCACGTAACGTCAACCTCATGGTTGGCGGCCCGGAAGGGCTGGCACCGGAGGTCTGTGCCCGCAGCGAGCAGCGTTGGTCGCTGTCACCGCTGACCCTGCCGCATCCGTTGGTGCGCGTGCTGGTTGCCGAGCAGATCTATCGCGCCTGGACGCTTCTGTCCGGTCACCCCTATCACAAGTAGTTCGCCGAAGCGCTCGACATGCCGCAGCCGATTCAGCTCAAGGATCACGAAAAAGACGCACTGCTGGTCCGCCGCCGGATCATCGTCGGCGCGCTCGTCGTGCTGCTGCTGTCCGGTGTGCTGGTGGCACGGATGTACTTTCTTCAGGTCATCCAGTTCGACTACCACTCCACGCTGTCGGAAAACAACCGCGTCCATGTGCAGCCGATTCCGCCGAGCCGTGGGCTGATCTACGATCGCAACGGGCGGGTGATCGCCGACAACCGGCCGAGCTTCAGCCTGACTGTCACCCGCGAGCGCGCCGGCGAATGGCGGGAAGTCCTCGACCGCGTGGTAGAGGTGCTCGAGCTCGGCGCCGAAGAGCGTGAGCTGTTCGAGAAGCGTGTCCTGCAGGGGCGGCGGCCGTTCGAGCCGGTGCCGATCATGTACGAGCTGAGCGAGGAACAGATCGCGCGGATCGCGGTGAATCAGTTCCGCCTGCCGGGCATCGAGGTCGCCGCCCAGCTCGTCCGCCACTACCCGCAGGGTGCGCATTTCGCGCACTCGGTGGGCTATGTCGGGCGAATCAACGAAAAGGAACTGCAGAGCCTGGATCCGGTGAACTACGCCGGCACCCATCACATCGGCAAGACCGGCATCGAGAAATTCTACGAGGACGTGCTGCACGGCCAGGTTGGCTACGAAGAGGTGGAGACCAACGCGCGCGGTCGCGTGCTGCGCGTGCTCAAGCGCACCGACCCGGTGCCCGGCAAGGACATCACGCTGACCCTCGACCTGAAACTGCAGGAGGCTGCCGAGGCGGCACTGGCCGGGCGTCGCGGTGCGATCGTGGCGCTGCTGCCGAAGACCGGCGAGGTGGTTGCGATGGTCAGCCAGCCGAGCTTCGATCCCAACCTCTTTGTCACCGGCATCAGCTTCAAGGACTACGGTGCGCTGCGCGACTCGATCGACCGCCCGCTGTACAACCGCGTGCTGCGCGGGCTCTATCCGCCGGGTTCGACGATCAAGCCGATGATGGCGATCGCCGGGCTGGATGCCGGGGTGATCACGCCGACCAGCCGCGTCTACGACCCGGGCTACTACCAGTTGCCGAACGTCAAGCACAAGTACCGCAACTGGAACCGCGGCGGCGACGGCTCGGTGGACCTGGAGCTGGCGATCATGCGTTCCAACGACACCTACTTCTACGACATGGCGCATAAGCTTGGGGTCGATCGCATGCATGATTACATGTCGCGCTTCGGCCTGGGGCAGCGCGTGGCGCTGGACATGTACGAGGAAACCGCCGGCCTGATGCCTTCGCGCGAGTGGAAGCGCAGCCGTTACCGGCAGCCGTGGTACCCAGGCGAAACGGTCATTCTCGGCATCGGCCAGGGCTACATGCAGGCCACGCCGTTGCAACTGGCCCAGGCCACGGCGCTGATGGCTACCCGCGGCAAGTGGATTCGTCCGCATCTGGCCCGGCGCATTGGTGGCGAGCCGCCAGTGGATCCGGATCCGATGCCGGATATCGAGCTGCGCGATCCGAAGTTCTGGGACTACTCGATCCACGGCATGGAGCAGGTGCTGCACGGCCCGCGTGGTACCGCGAAGAAGGTTGGCGATAGCGCTGCCTACCGCATTGCCGGCAAGAGTGGCACGGCGCAGGTGGTGGCGATCAAGCAGGGCGAGAAGTACGACAGCTCGCGGCTGGCCGAGCGGCATCGCGACCATGCGCTGTTCGTTGCCTTCGCCCCGGTCCAGGACCCCGAGATCGCCGTGGCGGTGATGGTCGAGAATGGCGAATCCGGCTCGGGCGTGGCCGCCCCGGTCGCCAAGGCGGTGCTCGACGCCTGGCTGCTCGACGACAGTGGTCAGCTGAAGGCGGAATACGCGCCTGCGGCCAAGGCAGAAGGCGAAAAATCATGAGCGGTACCTTCGATCGCACGCTTTCGCGCGAGGACGTGATGCGTCGCCGGGCCACGCTTCTGCAGCGCCTGCACATCGACGGGCTGTTGCTGCTGCTGTTGCTGACGCTGGCGGCGGCCAGCCTGTTCATCCTTTACTCGGCCAGCGGCAAGAACCTCGACCTGCTGATGAAGCAGGCCAGTTCCTTTGGCCTCGGCCTCGGCGCGATGCTGGTAATCGCACAGTTCGAGCCGCGCTTCATGGCACGCTGGGTGCCGCTGGGCTATCTGGTGGTGGTCGGGCTGCTGCTGGTCGTCGAGTTTCTCGGGCACACCGCGATGGGGGCGACGCGCTGGATCAACATTCCGGGCGTGATCCGCTTCCAGCCGTCCGAGTTCATGAAAATCATCATGCCGATGACCATCGCCTGGTATCTGTCGTCGCGCCCCCTGCCGCCACGGCTGAAGCACACGCTGGTCAGCCTGGCGTTGATCGTCGTGCCGTTCGTGCTGATTCTCAAGCAGCCTGATCTGGGGACCTCGCTGCTGATCCTCGCGTCCGGCGCCTTCGTCCTGTTCATTGCCGGGCTGCCCTGGCGCTGGATTCTCGGTGCGGTGACCGCATTGGTGCCGGTCGCCGTCGGCATGTGGTACTTCGTCATGCACGATTATCAGAAGCAGCGCGTGCTGACCTTTCTCGATCCGGAAAGCGATCCGCTCGGTACCGGCTGGAACATCATCCAGTCAAAGGCGGCGATCGGCTCGGGCGGCGTATTCGGCAAGGGTTGGCTGCTCGGCACCCAGTCGCACCTGGATTTTTTGCCGGAAAGCCATACCGACTTTATCATTGCCGTTCTGGCCGAAGAGTTCGGGCTGGTTGGCGTTTGCCTGTTGCTGGTGCTCTACCTGCTGCTGATCGCGCGGGGGCTGACCATCACCGTGCAGGCACAGACGCTGTTTGGCAAACTGCTCGCCGGTGCGTTGACCATGACGTTCTTCGTCTATGTCTTCGTCAACATCGGCATGGTCAGCGGCTTGCTGCCCGTGGTGGGGGTGCCGCTTCCCTTTATCAGCTACGGTGGAACTTCGCTGGTGACCCTGCTGTCGGGGTTCGGGGTTTTGATGTCGATCCACACCCATCGCAAGTGGATCGCCCAGGTTTGATGAGAGTGAATTCCTTGATTCCTACAACGCGTGTCTGGATGACGCGAACGCTCCGCATGCTGGGGCTGGTCGGCGTCTTCGCCGGCGCGCAGTCGGCCATTGCCGGCGACTACCAGAGCCCAGCGGTGGACCAGTTCATCGACGAAATGACCCAGGAATACGGCTTCGCGGCCGAGCAGCTGCACGAGCTGTTCGGCCAGGCGCAGCGCAAGCAGGCGATCCTCGACGCGATTTCGCGGCCGGCCGAGCGGGTCAAGCCGTGGAAGGAGTATCGTCCGATCTTCATCACCGACTCGCGCATCGCCCAGGGGGTGGACTTCTGGCGGCAGAACGAGGCGGCCCTGGCGCGCGCCGAGGCCGAGTTCGGTGTTCCGGCGCAGGTGATTGTCGCAATCATCGGCGTCGAAACCTTCTACGGGCGCAATACTGGCAACTACCGGGTGATCGATGCCTTGTCGACGCTGGGCTTCGATTATCCGCCGCGCCAGCCGTTCTTCCGCCAGCAGCTCAAGGAATTCCTCCTGCTTGCCCGTGAGGAGCAGGTCGATCCGCTGACGCTCAAGGGGTCCTACGCCGGCGCGATGGGGCTGCCACAGTTCATGCCGAGCAGCTTCCGCGCCTATGCGGTGGATTTCGACGGCGACGGCCACATCGACATCTGGAGCAATCCGGTCGATGCGATCGGCAGCGCCGCGAGCTATTTCAAGCAGCATGGCTGGGTGGCTGGCGAGCCGGTGGTCGCACGTGCCGAGGTCGACGGCCCGGAATACGAGAAGGGGCTGACAGTCGGTCTCGAGCCGGTGCTCGATGCCGCCGCGCTGCGTGGCCTGGGCTGGCGTACCGATACGCCGGTGGCCGATGGCACAGCGGTAACCGCCTTTCGCCTGGAAGGCGCCGAGGGTGACGAATACTGGGTCGGCCTGCCGAATTTCTACGTGATCACGCGCTACAACCGCAGCGTGATGTACGCCATGGCAGTGCATCAGCTGTCCGAGAAGCTCGCGCAAGCCAAGGGAGCGACGCTATGAAGGCACGTCGCGGGCTGTCGGCGCTGACGCTTGCCTGTGTGGTCGTGGCCGGCTGCTCGTCCGCTCCGGGGCCGCGCGATACGAGCGGCGGCCAGGCCGGCGCCGCTGGGAGCTACGCCAGGCCCCACAAGGATGGCGCGCCCTGGTGGGACGTCGATGTCTCGCAGATCCCCGATGCCACGCCGATGCCTCATTACGGCCCGGTCAAGGCCAATCCCTACACGGTGCTCGGCAAGACCTATTACCCGATGAACGATGGCCGGCGCTATGCGGAGGTCGGCACAGCGTCCTGGTATGGCACCAAGTTTCATGGCCAGGCCACGGCCAACGGCGAAACCTACGACCTGTATGGGATGAGCGCGGCGCACAAGACTCTGCCGTTGCCGAGCTACGTCAAGGTGACCAACCTGGACAACGGCCGCAGCGTCACGCTCAGGGTCAATGATCGCGGGCCCTTCTATTCCGATCGCATCATCGATCTGTCCTTTGCCGCGGCGAAGAAGCTCGGTTACGCCGAAAGCGGCACGGCACGGGTCAAGGTCGAGGGCATCGACCCGGAGCAGTGGTGGGCGGCGCGCGGCAAGGCCGTGCCAATGGTGCTGGCCCAGCCCGCGGCCGCCAAGCCGGCGGCTGGCTCCATCGCTCAGCCGGTCGAGCGCTATACACCGCCGCCGCAGCAACACGCCGCGGCCGTGCTGCCGGTCGAGGTCGAGCCCGCCTCGCAGCGTGCGAACGGTAACGAGGGGCTGTATCTGCAGGTCGGCGCCTTTGCCAATCCGGACGCCGCCGAACTGCTCAAGGACAAGTTGGCGGGCGTGGTCACCGCGCCGGTGTTCGTCAGCTCGGTCGTGCACAACCAGCAGATTCTGCATCGTGTGAGGCTTGGGCCGATCAAGACGCAGAGTGAGGCCACACAGCTCGAGCAGAGCGTGCGGCTTGCCAATCTCGGTCAGCCCCGGCGAGTCAAGGCTGACTGAGTCCGCGCCATTTCGTGGCACCCGATACACCAACCCATCGAGAACCGGATGAACATCACCATTTACCTGAAACGCTTCATGGTCCTGGCCCTGCTGACGATCGCGCCGGCGGTCTGGGCGGCACCGATCATCCCCTCACCACCGCAGCTGGCCGCCAAGTCCTATCTGCTGATGGATGCCTCCAGCGGCAACGTGCTGGTGGAAAACAATGGCGACGAGCGCCTGCCGCCGGCGAGCCTGACGAAGCTGATGACCGCCTACATCGCCACCCTGGAAATCAAGAAGGGGCAGATCAGCGACAGCGACATGGTCACGGTGAGCGAAAAGGCCTGGCGCACGGGCGGCTCGCGCATGTTCATCCAGGTCAACAGCCAGGTCTCGGTGGGCGACCTGCTGCATGGCGTGATCATCCAGTCCGGCAACGATGCCAGCGTAGCGCTGGCCGAGCATATCGCCGGCAGCGAGGAGGCCTTTGCGGACCTGATGAACGCGACTGCCCAGCGCCTGGGCATGAACAACACCCATTTCATGAATGCCACCGGGTTGCCGCATCCCGAGCACTACTCTTCGGCCGCCGACATGGCCAAGCTGGCGCGCGCGATCATTCACGAGGACCCGGCGCACTATGCGATCTATGCGCAGAAGGAGTTCCTCTGGAACAACATCAAGCAGCCGAACCGCAACCTGCTGCTGTGGCGCGACAAGACCGTCGATGGCCTGAAAACCGGTCACACCGAAGAGGCCGGCTACTGCCTGGTCGCTTCGGCCGTGCGTGACGGCATGCGTCTGATCGCGGTGGTGTTCGGCACCAACAGCGAGCAGGCCCGCGCGGCCGAGACGCAGAAGCTGCTGACCTACGGCTTCCGCTTCTTCGAAACCCGGACCTTCTACCAGAAGGGTGTGGAGCTGGCGCAGCAGCAGGTCTGGAAAGGTGAGCAGGACAAGGTCAAGGCCGGCCTGGCCGAAGATCTGACGCTGACTCTGCAGCGCGGCCAGCTGGACAAGCTGCAGGCCTCGATGAGCTTCGCCGATACGCTGATCGCACCGATCGCGCAGGGCCAGGTGATTGGCAAGGTCGAGGTCAAGCAGGGTGAGCAGGTGCTGCACACCAGCGATCTGATCGCGCTGGAAGCCGTGGAGGAGGGTGGGCTGTTCCGTCGTCTGTGGGATAGTATTCGCCTGTTCTTCTTCAGCCTGTTCAACTGACGCGTTCGCGCACCGGTGCTCACCAGGCCGCCGGTGCGCCTTGCGGATCACGGGTCCGTCTCATGACCGATACCTCTAACGACGCCCAGGCGCCGAAAATCGAATTTCCCTGCGAGCGCTACCCGATCAAGGTGATCGGTGATGCCGGTGACGGCTTCCGTGAGTTGATCATCGAAGTCATTCAGCGGCATGCGCCCGGACTGGACGAGTCCAGCGTGGTGTTGCGCGACAGTCGCAACGGGCGTTTCCTCTCCGTCCAGGTGCTGATCACCGCGACCGGCGTCGAGCAGTTGCAGGCCATCCACACGGACCTGCGGGCGACCGGCCGCGTGCATATGGTCCTGTAATGGCGTCTGGCGAGCTTGTCGTGCGCGAGTGCGGTCTGGTCGAGTACCAGACCGCCTGGCGCGCGATGCAGCGTTTCACCAACGAGCGTGGGCCGCAGACGCCGGACGAACTCTGGCTGCTGCAGCATCCCCCGGTATTCACCCAGGGCCAGGCCGGCAAGGCCGAGCACCTGCTGTTCCCCGGCGAGATCCCGGTAGTGCAGGCTGATCGCGGAGGGCAGGTGACCTACCACGGTCCCGGCCAGCTGATCTGCTACCTGCTGCTGGATGTGAGGCGGCTGGGCATTGGCGTTCGCCAGCTGGTCTCGCTGATCGAGCAGAGCATCGTCGAAGTGCTCGCCGAGCGGGGCGTGACCGCGGCGGCCAAGGCCGATGCCCCGGGCGTCTACGTCGATGGCGCCAAGATCGCCTCCCTCGGCCTGCGCATTCGCAACGGACGCTCCTTCCACGGCCTGGCGCTTAACGTGGACATGGATCTGCAGCCCTTCCGGCGAATCAACCCCTGCGGTTATGCGGGGCTGGCCATGACCCAACTGCGTGACCTCATCGCCGGGCCGGTCGAACTGGAAGAGGTCGCGCACAGCTTGCGCGATCGTCTCGCCGACCACCTTGGCTATACGCAACAGAAGACCCTTGCGGGCGGAATCGAAAGCTATGAGTACTGTTGAAACGACGGACAAGCGACCGGCGAAAGTCGAGGCGGGGGTCAAGCTGCGTGGCGCCGAGAAGGTGGCGCGCATCCCGGTGAAGATCATTCCCACCGACGAGTTGCCGAAGAAGCCCGACTGGATTCGGGTACGTATCCCGGTTTCGCCGGAGGTCGAGAACATCAAGCAGACCTTGCGCAAGCACAGGCTGCACAGCGTCTGCGAGGAAGCCTCCTGCCCGAACCTGGGCGAATGCTTCTCCAGCGGGACCGCCACCTTCATGATCATGGGCGACATCTGTACGCGTCGCTGCCCGTTCTGCGATGTGGGGCATGGCCGGCCGAAGCCGCTCGATCCGGACGAGCCGAAGAACCTGGCCCAGGCCATCGCCGACATGCGTCTGAAGTACGTGGTGATCACATCGGTGGATCGCGACGACCTGCGCGACGGTGGCGCCCAGCATTTCGCCGACTGCCTGCGGGAGATCCGCAAGCTGTCGCCATCGATCCAGCTCGAAACTCTGGTGCCCGATTATCGCGGGCGCATGGACATCGCTCTGGAGATCACCGCCAGCGAGCCGCCGGATGTCTTCAATCACAACCTGGAAACGGTGCCGCGGCTGTACCGCTCCTCGCGTCCGGGGTCTGACTTCGAGTGGTCGCTGGACCTGTTGCAGAAGTTCAAGGAGCGCGTGCCCGGTATCCCCACCAAGTCCGGCCTCATGCTCGGCCTCGGCGAGACGGACGAGGAGGTCATCGAGGTGATGCAGCGCATGCGCGAGCATGACATCGACATGCTCACGCTCGGCCAGTACCTGCAGCCCTCGCGCAACCACCTGCCGGTGCAGCGCTTCGTCCATCCGGACACTTTTGTCTGGTTCGCCGACGAAGCCGAGAAGATGGGTTTCAAAAACGTCGCCTCGGGCCCGTTGGTGCGCTCCTCCTATCACGCCGACCAACAGGCGCATGCCGCCAAAGGCGAGTGACCTAGAAAGGCCCGGCAATCGCCGGACCTTTTTCCATGTAGTGGCTTTTCCTCTTGACCTGATGTACCGGGATGCTGACGGCTGCCTGAAAAAACCACAGGATCGTTAGTTAGCTTGGCAAGTAAATTGCGTCATTCCGCCGCATTAGACTTTGGTCTATAGTGTCGGCCGTCAACATCAGGCCGAGGGCCATAGCTCATGAACCACCCCCAGTTGAAGAATCTGCTCGATGATCTGGATACCGCCAAGGTCGAATGCGACGCGATGAGTCGCTTGGTGGTGACGCGCCTGGCCAAGCAGCACATTCCCTATCGCGCCATGCTGGGGCAGGTCGAGCTCGACGGAAAAGTGGTCAAGCCGCATTTCTGGGTCGAGGCCGATGGTTGCGTCATCGACTACCGTGCTCGGCAGCGCCTCGATGGCGATGAGCGGGTCCCGCACGGCGTCGTGCCGCGGGAGTCGGTTCGCGCCCACTATCAAGGCCAGCAGATCGTCATCGATCCACTGCCGGATTATCTCTACGAAGTGGCCGTGAAGCACTGAGCGGACCGCAGCGTCAAATGAAAAGCCCCGGATTCCGGGGCTTTTTCGTTGCCGTGATCGCTCAGGGACGCGCGCGCAGACGGCCCAGCAGCTCCTGGGTGGGGTGCCCGTCGGCCGGCCAGCCGAGGGTTTGCTGAAAACCGCGTATCGCCTTGCGCGTATTGGCGCCGATGATGCCGTCGGCCGTGCCGGGGTCGTAACCCTGGCGCGCAAGGCGCTCCTGCAGTTCCAGCCGCTCGGAGCGGCTCAACGGTTGTTCGTCGCGCGGCCATTCGCCGGCGACCTCGCCACGGCCGCGAAAACGATCGGCCAGCAGGCCGATCGCCAGCGCGTACGAAGACGAGTTGTTATAGCGAAGGATGCTACGGAAGTTATCCAGCACCAGGAACGCGGGGCCGCGGTGCCCGGCCGGCAACAGCAAGCTGGCCTGCGCGCTGTCGTCGCCGTCCGGAATGCCGGCGATGCCCAGCGCACGCCAGTCCCCGAGCGGCTTGCGGATGCTGGCATCGGCCAGGGCGTAGTCGAACCCCGAGGGCAGGCGCACTTCCGTACCCCAGGGTTGATGGAGGCTCCAACCCGAGGCTTGCAGGTAGTGGGCAGCCGATGCCAGTGCGTCAGCCGCGCTGCCCCAGATGTCGCGGCGACCGTCGCCGTCGAAGTCGACCGCGTGGGTGTTGTAGGTGGTGGGAATGAACTGGGTTTGGCCCATGGCGCCGGCCCAGGAGCCGCGCATCCGCTCGGGGCGGACGTCGCCGCTCTGGAGGATCTGCAAGGCGGCGAGTAGCTGGGTGCGAGCGAACTCCGGCCGCCGGCCTTCGTGAGCGAGGGTGGCCAGCGAGCGAATGACCGACTTGTCGCCCATGATCTGGCCAAAGCTGCTTTCCAGACCCCACACGGCGACAAGCACCTGGCGATCCACACCGTAGCGGTCTTCGATGCGGGCCAGCGTGTCGGCATGTTCGGTCAATAGCCTTTTGCCGCGCTCGACGCGTTGCGTCGAAAGCGCCCCGTCGAGATATGCCCAGACTGGGCGAGTGAATTCCGGCTGGCTGCGGTCGGCAGTGATGACGGTCGGGTCCGGAGTCACGCCAGCGAAGGCTTCGTCGAATACGCGGGGACTGATGCCCGCGGCCAGCGCCTGCTGCCGAAACTGATCGCGCCATTCAGCAAAACCCGGCAATGGCAGTGCCGCGGGGGCGCCGGCCGTCGGCGCCTCTGCGGTGCTCTGACTTGCCGATGAAGCGGGCTGGGGCGCATAGCTCTCGGCGAGCGGCTTGGCGGCGCAGGCCACCAGCCCTAGCGCCGTGCCGGCGACCAGCGTGCGTAGCAACAGCACGGGAACGAAGGGGTAGAACATCACCACTCTCGATGGGGAAATCGGCTGAGAACATTATCACGCTTTGTGCGGCTTGCGCGGGGCAGGCGACCGCCTGTGCCACGCTTGGCTCAGCGGTTCAGGATGCGCGTGCCAGCCAACTGCAGGCACAGATCAGCCAGCCCGGTCCAGGGATTGCCTTCGGCCTGGCCCTTGATCTGGGCATCGATGCGCTGGGCGTCCATCAGCAGCTGGTTCCAGCGTTGCGCGCTGTGCCGCTGCAAGGCCTTGGAAACGAGCGGCCTGCGTTTGTCCCACACCGGAGGCCGCGCCTGGGCGAAGGCCTTCTCGAGTGGCAGGCCCTGGGCGTATTGCTGTGCAATGCCGGCCAGCAGGCGCAGCTCGCGGGCCAGGGCCCAGAGGATCACGGGCGGCTCGATGCCTTCGCCACGCAGGCCTTCGAGCATGTGCAGGGCATGGCTGGCGTGGCCGTGCAGGCAGGCGTCGATCAGGCCGAATACGTCGTAGCGGGCGCTGTCGGCTACCGCGGCTTGGACCGTCTCGGCGTTGATCTGCCCGCCTTCGGCCAGCAGCTTGAGCTTTTCGATCTCCTGGGCAGCGGCGAGGAGGTTGCCCTCGACGCGCGCCGCGATCATTTCCACCGCTTCCTGGTCAGCGGCCAGGCCGGCCTGCGCCAGGCGCTGACGGATCCACTGGGGCAGCTGCGCGGCGTCGACCGGCCAGATCTGCACGAACTGCACATCCTTGCCGTCGATCAGCGCCTTGGCCCACTTGGTCTTTTGCGTGCTGCCGTCGAGCTTCGGCAGGCTGATCAACAGCACGGTGTCTTCGGCCGGGCGCGCCAGATAATCGAGCAGGGCCGCGGCACCCTTGTCGCCGGGCTTGCCGTTGGGGATGCGCAGTTCGATCAGGCGCTTCTCGGCGAACAGTGACAGGCTGGCGCCAGCCTCGATCAGCTGACCCCAGTCGAAGCCGGTCTCGACATTGAACACCTGACGTTCGCTGAAACCCTGGCCACGCGTCGCCTGGCGGATCGCGTCACAGGCTTCCTGGCAGAGCAGATGCTCGTCGCCGCAGACCACGTAAACCGGGGCCAGCGAACCCTGCAGGTGCTTGGCGAGTTGGGCGGGGGAGAGTTTCATTGACGGCAAACGAGAGGAGCCGCGGCGGCGGCTCCTCCGGCTTCACTGCAGCGGCAGCTGGATCGGCGACTGCAGGGGCTGCGCGCCCTGCTCGCGCCGAGCGGCTTCGAGCGCCTCGGCCTCGGCGCGAGCCCTGGCCTCCGCCTCTTGCTGCAGCTGGTCGAGCTGGGCCGGGGTAATGCGCTGGATGCGCATGACCACTTGCTGAATCAGCTCGCGGCGCATTTCCTGGCGCAGCTGCTCGGCTTCCTGGTCGGAACCGATCAGGTTGTTCTCGTCGTGTACGTAGACCTTCTGCACTTCGACGTTGTCCTCGAGCAGCAACCGATCCTGCGGGCCGCGGAACTGATAGGTCAGCTCGCTGGTGAGCTCGTACTCGGCACTGCGCGCCGCGCTGGTGTAGCTGGCGACGCGCTGGCGGGTGCTCTCTTTGACCAGATCCAGGCGGTAGCGGGCGCCGGGATGGACGCGCACATCGTTGCGCTCGAGTACATCCTCGAGCTGCTGGCGGGTTTCGCCATAGCTGTTGCGCGCCTGCAGATCGAGCTCCTTGAGGCCGAACTGCACATCGCCGGTGCCGCGCAGCTGGAAGCCGCAGCCACCGAGGAGGGCGGCCAGGCCCAGCACAGCCAGATTCCGTTTGATCATCTGTATATCCCTCGTGGGCTCCTCCGCCTGCAGCGTCGGAGCCGAATCAGTTAGCGACGATGTTGACCAGCTTGCCCGGAACCACGATGACCTTGCGGATGGTCAGGCCTTCGGTGAAGCGCAGCACGTTCTCATTGCCGCGCGCGGCGGTCTCCACCTCTTCCCGGCTGGCGCTGGCCGGCACTTCGATCTGGCCACGCAGCTTGCCGTTGACCTGAACCACCAGAGTCAGGCTGTCCTGCACCAGGGCCGATTCGTCGACCTTCGGCCATTGCGCATCGATGATCGCGCCGCTCTTGCCCAGCTGCTGCCAGAGTTCGTGGCAGATATGCGGGGTGATCGGGGCCAGCAGCAGGGCGACCGTTTCCAGGCCTTCCTGCCGCAGGGCACGGTCCTGCTCGCTGGCAGTCGGCGCCTTCTCCAGCACGTTCATCAGCGTCATCACCTGGGCAATGGCGGTGTTGAACTTGTGGTGCTGGCCGACATCGGTGCTGGCCTGCTTGATCGCCAGGTGAATCGCGCGGCGCACGGCCTTCTGCTCGTCGTTCAGTGCGGCCAGATCGAGCGTACCCGGCAGCCCGGCGCTGACGTGCGCGTGGGCCAGACGCCAGACGCGGCGCAGGAAGCGGCTGGCGCCCTCGACGCCGGAGTCGGACCATTCCAGGCTCATGTCCGGCGGCGAGGCGAACATCATGAACAGGCGGCAGGTGTCGGCGCCGTAGGCATCGATCATCGCCTGCGGGTCGACGCCGTTGTTCTTCGACTTGGACATCTTCTCGGTGCCGCCGATTTCCACCGGCTGCCCGTCGGTCTTCAGCCTGGCGCCGATGACCTTGGCCTTGGCATCACGCTCGACCTCGACGTCGGCCGGGTTGAACCAGTCCTTGCCGCCGTTTTCCAGGGTGCGGTAGTAGGTTTCGGCGACCACCATGCCCTGGGTCAGCAGGTTCTTGAACGGCTCGTTGGAACTGACCAGGCCCTCGTCGCGCATCAGCTTGTGGAAAAAGCGCGCGTAGAGCAGGTGGAGGATGGCGTGTTCGATACCGCCGATGTACTGATCCACCGGCAACCAGTGGTTGGCCGCCTGCGGGTCGACCATGCCCTGGTCGTAGTTCGGGCTGGCGTAGCGGGCGAAGTACCAGGACGACTCGACGAAGGTGTCCATGGTGTCGGTTTCGCGCTTGGCCGGGGCGCCGCACTTCGGGCAGCTGCACTCGTAGAACTCGGGCATCTTCGCCAGCGGCGAGCCGGCGCCATCCGGCACCACGTCTTCGGGCAGCACCACCGGCAGCTGGTCTTCCGGCACCGGCACGTCGCCACAGCTGTCGCAATGGATGATCGGGATCGGGCAGCCCCAGTAGCGCTGGCGGCTGATGCCCCAGTCGCGCAGGCGAAACTGGGTGCGCGCCTGGCCGAGGCCCTTCTTCTGCAGCGCCACTTCGATGGCGTCGAAGGCGCCTTCGAAATCCAGGCCGTCATAGATGCCGGAGTTGATCAGCTGGCCGTGCTCGCCGTAGGCGTCCTGCCAGGGCGCGGGCGTCTCGTCGCCGGCGCTGGTGCGCACCACCGGCTTGATCGGCAGGTCGTACTTGCTGGCGAATTCGAAGTCGCGCTCGTCATGCGCCGGCACGGCCATGACCGCGCCTTCGCCGTAGTTCATCAGTACGTAGTTGGCGACCCATACCGGCAGCAACTCCCCGGTCAGCGGATGCTGCACGCGCAGGGAGGTGGCCAGGCCTTTCTTTTCCTGGGTGGCGATGTCGGCTTCGGCGACGCCGCCGCGCTTGCATTCGTCGATGAAGGCCTGCAGCTCGGAGTTGTTCTGCGCGGCGAGAGTGGCCAGCGGATGTTCCGCTGCAACGGCCACGTAGGTCGCACCCATCAGCGTATCGGGGCGGGTGGTGAAGACCTTCATCACGCCTTCGCTGCCGATGCTGGCGACGTCGTAGGGGAAGCTGATCTCCATGCCGCGCGACTTGCCGATCCAGTTGCGCTGCATGGTCTTGACCTGCTCGGGCCAGCCGTCCAGCTCGTCCAGACTCTCCAGCAGCTCATCCGCGTAGGCGGTGATCTTGAAGTAGTACATCGGGATTTCGCGCTTCTCGATCAGCGCGCCCGAACGCCAGCCGCGGCCATCGATGACCTGCTCGTTGGCCAGCACGGTCTGGTCCACCGGGTCCCAGTTCACGGTGCCGTTCTTGCGGTAGATCACGCCCTTCTCGAACAGGCGGGTGAACAGCCACTGCTCCCAGCGGTAGTAGTCCGGCTTGCAGGTAGTGACTTCCCGCGACCAGTCGATGGCCAGACCCAGCGATTTCAGCTGGGCCTTCATGTAGGCGATGTTCTCGTAAGTCCACTTCGCCGGCGCCACCTGATTTTTCATCGCGGCGTTCTCGGCCGGCATGCCGAAGGCGTCCCAGCCCATGGGCTGCAGGACGTTCTTGCCCTGCATGCGCTGATAGCGCGCGATCACGTCGCCGATGGTGTAGTTGCGCACGTGCCCCATATGCAGCTTGCCGCTGGGGTAGGGGAACATCGACAGGCAATAGAAGGTGTCCTTGCCGGGTTCCTCGCTGACTTCAAAGGACTTGTTCGCTTCCCACTGGGCTTGGGCGGCGGCTTCGATTTCGCGGGGCAGATACTGTTCGTGCATGGCTACTGGCGTTGAGGAGAGGGCGGGCGCTCCGCCGCGGCGAGTCAGACGACGGCTCGGAAGACCGATCCGTGGGCGCGCGAGGCTGCGGGCAGAGGCATGGAAGCGCCGTAGCATACATGACCCTTTGCAGCCTAGGGAAACCTGATTTGCCGTCCGAGTCGCTTTGCCATCCGTCGTGTTGGGGGTGGCCAGCCAGGGCTGAGCTACGCTTTGTGCAAGGGGAAGCGAGGTAGCTAGAGATGATCAAAGAGCCACCGGATCGGGGCAACCTGTACGGGCGTGTGCTGCGGCGCCTGTCCCTGGCGTTGGAGCAGGCCGAGCGTGATGGATCGGCCGGCGTCGGCGAGGCGGGCGAGCTCGAGGTCGACGGCCTGACACCTGCCGAATGCGAGCTGATCAGGGCCTACCTGAGCGGTGACGAACGCTGGCTGTCGGGCTGGCATGCCGCCGCTCAGGAGCATGCCCGCCTGTCTCGCCCGCGCCCTAAGACCGTGGTGCGTGGCGCACCGGAAAAACGCTCGGCACCGCGCGAGGCACAGAACCGCTTTGCCCTGCGCCAGTCGCTCAATTGTGCGCTGTGCCAGGCCGAGGTGCATTGGCCGGAAGGTGCCGGACCTGCCTGCTGCGAGGCCTGCGGGTCGCAGCTGTTGCGCGCTAGGCGCTTGCGTCGGCATGAGCGGCACTGATGCAGCGCCGTAAGGCTAGCGGTTAGAGTGGCGGGCACCTGCTGAGAGACAAGGGGTTGCCGGGTGCCGATTCGCTATTTCTTCAAACAGCTGCTACTTCCTCCGGGCGGCTTTGTGCTGCTGCTGGCCTGTGCCTGGCTCCTGCGGCGCCGTCGGCCGCGGTTCGCCGCGCTGTGCTTCGCCATCGGTCTTGGCGGCCTGACGGCAATGAGCCTGCCGGTGTTCGTCGAGTGGGGTGCCAGACTGCTCGAGCGTGAGCCGGCGCTGGCCGAGGCGCGCTGGGGCGGGCTGGCAGCCGAGGCGGGAGCCATCGTCGTGCTCGGCGCCGGGCGTGAGCTCGCCGATCCGGCCTGGGGCGGCGACCAGCCGGGCCATCTGGCGCTCGAGCGGCTGCGCTATGCGGCACGTCTGGCGCGTGCCAGCGGGCTGCCGATCCTCACCAGCGGCGGGCTGCACTTCGGCCAGCCGCCGAGCGAGGCATACATCGGTGCCGAGGTATTGCAGCGCGACTTCCAGGTGCCGACCCGCTGGCTGGAGGAGCGCAGCCGTACGACCTGGGAGAATGCTGTCTACAGTGCGCAGATGCTCAAGGCGGCGGGCATCGATCGGGTCGTGCTGGTGACCTCTGCGGTGCACATGCCGCGCTCGCGCTGGTGCTTCGAGCAGAACGGCATCGAGGTCGTCGCCGCACCGGTGGGGTTCATGGGCGTGCCCAACGGGCGCCCGCTGGGTGGTTGGCTCCCGGAAGCCAAAGCGGTGTGGCAGACCAGCCTGCTGATCAACGAGGCCGCCGGAATGCTCCTTTATCCGCTGCTGTACCGCCCAGCGGTGGGCGTATCACCCGCGCCCCCGGTTGCGGCCGATCAAGGCCCAGCCCAGCAGTAACGAACAGACCAGCACCAGCGGCCAGGAGCGCCAGCGCAGGTAGGGCGTCAGCCCTTGCATGGCGCTGACTTCTCCGTAAAGCACGGCCTCTTCGAACTGCGGCACCCCTTCGGTAACGCGGCCGAACGGGTCGATCAGCACGGTGATGCCGTTGTTCGTCGCGCGGATCATCCAGCGGCCGGCTTCCAGCGCGCGCATCTGGGCCATCTGCAGGTGCTGCAGCGGGCCGATGGAGCGGCCGAACCAGGCGTCGTTGCTCACCGTCAGCAGCAGGTCGCTGTCGGCGGCGAGTGCGGCGGCGAATTCCGGGTAGACCACCTCGTAGCAGATATAGGGAGCGATCTGCAGCCCCTTGGCCTGCAGCAGTGGTTGGCCAGGCTGGCCGCGGGCGAAGTCGGACATGGGCAGGTCGAAGAAGGCGATCAGTCCGCGCAGCAGGTCCTGCAGCGGAACGTACTCGCCGAAGGGGACGAGTTTCTGCTTGAGGTAGGTGCCGCTGCCTTCGCCGGTGACCGTCAGGCCGTTGTAATAGCGCAGTTCGCCGGCATCGTTGGGCTGGCGTACCGGCACCCCGGTGATCAGCGCCGAATCGCGCTGTCGGGCGAAGCCGGCCATCATCGACAGGTAGCCTTCGGCATGTTCCTTGAGGATCGGTACGGCGGTTTCCGGCCAGACGATGAGGTCGGCGGGTCGGCTGCGGAAGGTCATGTCGCGGTACAGCACCAGCTGCATTTCCAGCTGCTTGGGATCCCACTTGAGGCTCTGGTGGACATTGCCCTGCACCGCCACGACGCTCAGCGGGTCGCCCTTGGGTTGCGTCCAGGCATACTCGTCGAGCAGCGCTCCGGTCAGCCAGGGCGCAACCAGCAGTAGGGCCGCGGCGGCCAGCTGCGAGGGCCGACCGCGCATGCGCGGCAGGTTTACCAGCAGTGCCGCGCTGAGGCTGATGGCAAAGGTCAGGAGCCAGACGCCGCCTAGCGGCGCGAGCCCGGCGAGCGGCCCATCCAGCTGACTGTAGCCGGCATAGAGCCACGGAAAGCCGGTCAGCAGCCAGCCGCGCAGGGCGTCCAGCGCGAGCCACAGGGCGGCGAAGCCAAGTGCGTCGCGCAGGGGTGTCTGCTGTCCACGCAGCCAGCGCGCCCAGAGCCAGCCGAAGAGCATGAAGAACAGCGCCAGCCCGGCGACGAAGCCAAGCGTCAGCAGGCCGGCCAGCGCCGGCGAGGCCGCGCCGAAGTCGTGGATGCTGACGTAGACCCAGCTCACGCCGGAAGCGAACAGGCCGAAACCGTAGCACCAGCCGCGTCGCGCAGCCTGGCCCGGGGCGAGTTCGCGCAGACCGAGGAACAGGAGGGCGATAGAGACGAGCGCCAGCGGCCAAAGGTCGAACGGCGCCAGCGCCAGCGTGGTAAGCGTGCCTGCGACAAGCGCCAGCAGATTGCCGAGCCAGCCGGGACGGGTGATCCAGGACATCGATTTTCCTTGCGGGACAAATGCAGGCGAGGCTACGGCCATGCTCGGCCTGCCGCAAGCGAAGCGCGTTTATGTGGCGGGGCGCAGGCCGCGTGGCGGTAGAAACCCGCCACGGCCCGCGGTCGCTCAGTGTGCCTCGCGCTCCAGGCGCGACAGGCGCAGCATGTGGACGCGGCGGCTGTCGGCATTGAGCACGCGCACACGGAAACCGTCGATCTCGATCACTTCGTTGCGCTTGGGCAGATGGCCGAAGGCATTCATCACCAGGCCGGCGACGGTGTCGAACTCGTCGTCGGGGAAGGCGACCTCGAAGTAGTCGTTGAACTCGTCGATCGGCGTCAGCGCCTTGACCAGGAAATCGCCGGAGGGCAGCGGGCGGATATAGCTGTCTTCCTCGACGTCGTGCTCGTCCTCGATGTCGCCGACGATCTGCTCCAGCACGTCCTCGATGGTGACCAGGCCGGCGACGCCGCCATATTCATCGATGACCACGGCCATGTGGTTGTGGTTGGCGCGAAACTCGCGCAGCAATACGTTCAGGCGCTTGGATTCGGGCACGAAGGTGGCCGGGCGCAGCAGATCCTTGATGTTGAAGCTCTGCTGTTCGCCTTGCAGGACCAGCGGCAGCAGATCCTTGGCCAGCAGGATGCCGATCACCTCGTCGAGGCTCTCGCCGACTACCGGGTAGCGCGAATGCGCGGCTTCGATGATTGCCGGAAGGAACTCTCGCGGCGACTGGTCGGCGCGAATGCTGATGACCTGCGAGCGCGGCACCATGATGTCGCGCACCTGCAGGTCGGCGACCTGGATGGCGCCCTCGACGATGGCCAGGGCCTCGCTGTCGAGCAGCTTGTTGTCGTGGGCCTCGCGCAGGATTTCCAGCAGCTCCTGGCGGTTCTTGGGTTCGTGGGCAAAAGCCTGGGTGATTTTCTCCAGCCAGGACTTCTGCCCGCTGATCGATCGGTCTTCGCTCATGTCGTGTGGCTCAGTGGTCCATGCGGTGGCCCGTTTCGGGCTGTTGTTCGGCATAGGGGTCGGGGTGGCCGAGTTCGGCCAGAAGCTCGCGTTCCAGCGCTTCCATTTCCTCGGCCTCGTCGTCCTCGATATGGTCGTAACCCAGCAGATGCAGGCAACCGTGGATGACCAGGTGGGCCCAGTGCGCCTGGCTCGGCTTGCCCTGCTCGGCGGCTTCGCGCTCGACCACTGGCGCGCAGATCACCAGGTCGCCGAGCAGCGGAATGTCGAGGATGCCGTCTGGCACATCGGCCGGAAACGACAGCACGTTGGTGGCGTAGTCCTTGTGCCGCCAGGTGCGGTTGAGCTCGCGCCCTTCGGCTTCGTCGACCACCCGAATGGTCAGCTCGGAATCGGCGCTGCGTTGCCGCAGGGCCAGCTCGCACCAGCGTTGGAAATCGGCCTGCGACGGCGCTTGCGCCTCCGAGGCCAGCTGCAGATCGAGTTCGATCACGACGGCGATTCCTGATTCGCCCGTCGGGCCGGCATCGGCTGCGGGTCTTCGAAGGCGTCGTAGGCCTCGACGATGCGCTGCACCAGGGGGTGGCGCACCACGTCCTTGGGCTGGAAATGGGTGAAGCTGATGCCCTTGACGTCGCGCAGCACGTCGATCACGTGCGCCAGGCCGCTCTTGGTGCCGCGCGGCAGGTCGACCTGGGTGATGTCGCCGGTGATCACCGCGGTGGAGCCGAAGCCGATACGCGTCAGGAACATCTTCATCTGCTCCTGGGTGGTGTTCTGGCTCTCGTCGAGGATGATGAAGCTGTTGTTCAGCGTGCGGCCGCGCATGTAGGCCAGCGGTGCAATCTCGATCACCTGCTTCTCGATCAGCCGCGCCACGTGCTCGAAGCCGAGCATTTCGTAGAGTGCGTCGTACAGCGGACGCAGATAAGGATCGATCTTCTGCGCCAGGTCGCCGGGCAGGAAGCCGAGTTTCTCGCCGGCTTCGACCGCCGGGCGGACCAGCAGGATGCGCCGTACCTGTTCGCGCTCCAGTGCATCCACCGCACAGGCGACCGCCAGATAGGTCTTGCCGGTGCCTGCCGGGCCGATGCCGAAATTGATGTCGTTGTCGAGGATGGCCTTGACGTAGCGCTGCTGATTGGCCCCGCGCGGGCGGATGTTGCCCTTGCGCGTGCGCAGGCTCACGCCCTGGTTGGCGCTGGGGTTGGCCAGCTCCTCCATGCCCGACTCCTGCAGGAACAGGTGGACCATGTCCGGCGACAGCTCGGTGGTCTTGGTTTCGCGGTAGAGGCGGCGCAGCAGGTTTTCCGCGGACTTGGCAGCGTCCTGCGGGCCGACCAGTTCGAACTGGTTGCCGCGGTTGCGGATTTCCAGGGCCAGGCGCTGTTCGATCAGTCGCAGGTGCTCGTCGAACTGGCCGCAGAGGTTGGCGAAGCGGCGTGCTTCAAAGGGTTCGAGGGTGAAGCGATGAGGTTCTATGGGTGCGTTCAAGGGCTTTCGATATGGCCGTAGGCGGCGAATTGGTGAAAAGAGAATAGCGCCGCCGCGGCAAAGCCGAAAGCTGGCGCTTGTTCGGTCCCCGGGCCGGTTGGCGTCGGTCAGTCCGGCCGGGCACCGAGGCGCGGGCCTGCTCAGCCGAGCAGACTGCCACGCAGCGAGTGCGGCAGGGCGTCGTCGATGTGGACTTCGACGAACTGGCCGATCAGTCGCGGGTTGTCGCAGCGGAAATTGACGATGCGGTTGTGCTCCGTGCGGCCCTGCAGCATGCCCGGGTCCTTCTTGGAGTAGTCGGTCACCAGAATGCGCTGCGTCGTGCCGACCATTCGTCGGCTGTTCTCGAAGCCCTGCTCGTTGAGCCGGTGCTGCAACACGGCGAGGCGCTGCTTCTTGACCTCCTCGGGCGTGTCGTCGTTCAGGTCCGCGGCCGGCGTGCCGGGGCGGGCGCTGTAGACGAACGAGTAGGAAAAGTCGAAGCCGACGTCTTCGATCAGCTTCATGGTCTGCTCGAAATCCTTCTCGGTCTCGCCGGGAAAACCGACGATGAAGTCCGAACTGATCAGGATGTCGGGCACCGCGGCCTTGAGCTTGCGGATGCGCGACTTGTATTCGAGCGCCGTGTGGTTGCGTTTCATTGCCGCCAGCACCCGGTCCGAGCCCGACTGCACAGGCAGGTGCAGGTACTTCACCAGCTGCGGAATCTCGGCATGTGCCTGGATGATCGCATCGGAGAATTCCAGCGGGTGGCTGGTGGTGTAGCGAATGCGCTCGATGCCCTCGATCGCCGCGACGGCGTGCAGCAGATCGGCAAAATCGCTGCCGTCATGGCGGTAGCCGTTGACGTTTTGGCCGAGCAGCGTCACTTCCTTCACACCGTTTTCGGCCAGGTGGAGGATTTCCCCAAGCACGTCCGGTAACGGCCGGCTGACTTCCTCGCCGCGGGTGTAGGGCACCACGCAGAAGGTGCAGTACTTGCTGCAGCCTTCCATGACCGAGACGAAGGCGCTCGGGCCGTCGACCCGGGGCTCGGGCAGGCGGTCGAACTTTTCGATCTCGGGGAAGGAAATGTCCACCTGCGGCGTGCGGGTGCTGCGCGCCGCATCGATCATCTCCGGCAGGCGGTGTAGCGTCTGCGGGCCGAACACGACGTCCACGTAGGGTGCACGATCGCGGATGGCTGCGCCTTCCTGGCTGGCCACGCAACCGCCGACGCCGATCACCAGTTGCGGGTTCTCCTGCTTCAGCTCGCGCCAGCGGCCGAGCTGGGAAAAGACCTTTTCCTGGGCCTTCTCGCGGATCGAGCAGGTGTTGAGGAGGATCACGTCGGCATCGGCCGGGTTCTCGGTGATCTCCATGGCCTGGTGTTCGCCCAGCAGGTCAGCCATGCGCGAGCTGTCGTACTCGTTCATCTGGCAGCCGTGGGTTTCGATGAAAAGCTTGCGGGACATGTTACGGGCCGGCGTTGTTCAAAAAATGACCGGCGATTATAAGCGTCCGCAGGGGAGGGGGAAAGCGCGCGATCGTCGCCTGGCCGTCAGGGCGCGAACGGCGAGTCGGCGGCCTGCAGTTCCAGCAGGTACTCGCGGAAGATCTGCCCGAGCACCTGGGTGGCGATCTCCAGCTCGTCACGGCGCATCTGCGTCGAGACGCGGTCGGCGGTGTCCAGCGCATCCTCGTCGCCGTTGACCGCCGCCATCTTCAGCACGATGTAGGCCTGCACGTTGTTGGCCGGTACGCCCTCGCCGCGAAAGAACATGATGCCCAGGCGATGCTGCGCGGTGGCATGGCCCTTGAGCGAGGCTTGCTCGAACCAGTACAGCGCCTTGTTCAGGTCGCGTGGGGCACGCTTGCCGTCATGGTAGAACTCGCCCAGTTCGAAGGCCGCCTGGGCGTCGCCTTCGCTAGCCGCCTGCTGGCAGGCGCGCAGCGCCGTCGGCAGTTCCTCGGGCAACGCATTGAGCGCACAGCGTGCCGTCGCGGGCACCAGCAGCGAATTGCCACCGGCCATCGTCATCGTCGGTAACGCGAGGAGCAGACAGCCCAAAGACAGGATGCGGCCGGTGCGGGTCATCAATTGGAGCGCCTCGAGGATCAGGGCGTTTTAACGAACTGCCGGGCAAACGCGTCGGCTGTCACATTATGGATAAGCTGCCGACAGCTTACAAAGCCTTTCGGGCAGTCGTTCAGCCATTTGCCAGCGGCTCCGCCGACCGGCCGAGGCGGCGTAGCAGCAGTGCCAACAGTGGGGCCGCCAGCGCCAGCGCAAAAGTCGCCGCGACGTCCCCGTGCGGGCCGGCCCACGCCGCCGCCAGTAGAAGCAGCCCGCCCAGCGCGCCCGCCAGGGCCGCATGCCGATCCGGCCAGCGGACGAGGCCGGCGTAGGTCACCAGCAGTGCGCTGAGCAGGCTCAGGCCAAGTGCGTATGGTTCGCTGGCGCCGAACTGGCGCGCCAGCTCGAAGAACGCGCACAGCCCCAGCAGCAGGCGGCCCCAGGTCGGCCCGCTCCAATGCCAGCCGCGTGCGCTGGCAAGGCAGGCCAGCGCAATCAGCGGTACGCCGAGCTGCAGCGTGGCCTGCTCGAACCAGACCTGCACCGCCCCGGTGGCTATGCCGATGCTGCTGGCCAGGCGGCAGGCGCCGAGCGCGGTTGCCAGCCCGAGGCCGAGCAGGGCGCAGAACAGCGCCGGCCGCTCGGCCTCGCCCGCCTGACGGCGCAGGCAGCCGACCGCCAATGTCGAGGCGCCAGCGGTGAGCGCCAGGGCGGCGGCCGCGAGCACCTGCGGCAACGCGCTCATTTCAGCTTGGCGAACGCACGCTCGGCGGCATCGAGGGTGATTTCCAGCTCTGCCGCGCCATGCGCGATCGAGGTGAAGCCCGCCTCGAAGGCGCTCGGGGCGAGATAGACGCCACCTTCGAGCATCAGGTGGAAGAACTGCTTGAAGCGCTCCACATCACTGGCCATGACGTCGGCGAAGGTAACGATCTCGCTCGCCTCGCTGAAATAGAGGCCGAACATGCCACCGACCTGGGTGGTGACAAAGGCGACGCCCGCCGCGTCGGCGCGTGCCTTGAGGCCATCGAGCATGCGCGTGGTGTAGTCACTCAGTTCGGCGTGGAAGCCGGGGCGGCTGATCAGCTCCAGCGTGGTCAGGCCGGCGGCCATCGCCAGCGGATTGCCTGACAGCGTACCGGCCTGGTAGACCGGGCCGAGCGGGGCGATCTTTTCCATGATGGCGCGCTTGCCGCCAAAACAGCCGACCGGCATGCCGCCGCCGATGATCTTGCCGAAGGTCGACAGGTCCGGTGTCACGCCGTAATAGGCCTGGGCACCACCGAGGGCGACGCGAAAGCCGGTCATCACCTCGTCGAAGATCAATACCACGCCATGCGCGTCGCACAGGCGGCGCAGGCCCTGGAGGAAGCCCGGCGCCGGCGGCACGCAGTTCATGTTGCCAGCCACGGGCTCGACGATGATGCAGGCGACCTGCTCGCCCTTCTCCTCGAGCGTGGCCTGGACTTCGGCCAGATCGTTGTAGGCCAGGGTCAGGGTGTGCTTGGCGAAGTCCGCCGGCACGCCGGCCGAGCTCGGCACGCCCTGGGTCAGGGCACCGGAGCCAGCCTTGACCAGCAGGCTGTCGGAGTGGCCGTGGTAGCAGCCTTCGAACTTGATGATCGCGTCGCGCCCGGTGTAGCCACGGGCCAGGCGGATGGCGCTCATGGTCGCCTCGGTGCCGGAGCTGACCATGCGCACCATCTCCATCGACGGCACCAGCGCGCAAACGCGCTCGGCCATCGCCGTTTCCATCGCAGTCGGCGCGCCATAGGACAGGCCGTGGTCAAGTTGCCGGCGTACGGCATCGAGGACCTGTGGGTGGCTGTGACCGAGGATCGCCGGCCCCCAGGAACCGACGTAATCCACATAGCGCTTGTCGTCCTCGTCGATGACATAGGCGCCCTCGGCATGCTTGAGGAACAGCGGCGTGCCGCCAACGCTGCGGAAAGCACGAACCGGCGAGTTCACGCCGCCGGGGATGTGGGTCTGGGCCTGGTTGAAAAGCGCTTCGGAACGGGACATGCGGGGCCTCGCGGAAAACAGCGGCGGTGACGACCGCCGCGGATGGTCAGATGGGTTCGAACAACTGGCTGAACGCGCGCGCGCGGCGCTCGACCTCGGCGGCCGAGTCGGCGGCGAACAGCGCATGGATGACCGCCACCAGGCTGGCGCCGGCAGCGATGAGGGATGTGGCGTTATCCAGGGTGACGCCGCCGATGGCGACGATCGGCAGGTGCAGCCGGCGGCGAGCCTGCTCGAGCAGGGCGAGATCGGCGCCAGGCGCACCCGGCTTTGTGCGTGAGTCGAAGAAGCGGCCGAAGGCGACATAGCTGGCGCCTTCGCTGGCCGCCTGCTCGGCGAGTTCCAGGCGCGCATGGCAGGTCGCGCCGATGACCGCCTGGCGGCCGAGCAGGGCTCGTGCTGCCGACAGCGAGCCGTCGTCCTGGCCCAGGTGCAGGCCGACGCCCAGGCGTGCGGCAAGCTCGGCGTCATCGTTGATGATCAGCTCGGCGCCGTAGCGTTCGCAGAGCGCCTGCAGCGCCTGAGCCTCGCGCAAACGGCGCTGTTCTTCAGGCGACTTGTCGCGGTACTGCAGCAGCCGTGCGCCGCCGCGCAGCGCCGCCTCGGCGTAGGGCAGCAGGCGACCGTCGGCAAGCAGATGGCTGTCGGTGATGGCATAGAGGCCACGAAGCGTTTTCATTACGGGCTGCCTCACTCCAGATCCAGCGGCAGGCGCCGCGGGATGTACTGCCCACGTCCCGGCGCTTCGGCATCGCGCAGCGTGCGCCAGGTGTAGTCGAGCGCGCTGCGCACGGCTCCGGCGACGTCCTGGCCGAGCGCCAGGCGGCCGGCCAGGGCGCTGGCCAGTGTGCAGCCGGAGCCGTGATAGCTGCCCGGCAGGCGCGCGCAGGTGAAGTCGTGACGGCTGCCATCACGACTGTAGAGCCGGTTGTGCACTTCATGCTCGTCGCCATGGCCGCCAGTGATCAGCAGGTGCTCGATGTGCGGCAACAGCCGCTCGGCGCATTCGTCTGCCGTGCCCTCGGGCAGCTCGGCGAGGATGCGCGCTTCGGGCAGGTTTGGTGTGGCAATGGTCGACGCCGGGAACAGCCGCTCGCGCAGGGCATAGCCGACTTCGTCCTTGCCCAGCGAGCCGCCGCCGCCGGCGCGCAGCACCGGGTCGCAGACCAGTGGCACGCCAGGCAGGCGGCGCATGATCTCGAGCACCGTCTCGACCATTTCCACCGAACCGAGCATGCCGAGCTTGACCGCCGCGACCGGCAGGTCGGCGATGATCGCCTCGGCCTGGGCCAGCACCCAGGCGCGATCCAGTACGCGAAAATCGGAAACGTCGACGGTGTCCTGCACGGTCAGCGCGGTGACCGCCGGTGCAGCGTGGCACTGCTGCGCCAGCAGCGCCTCGATGTCGGCCTGCAGGCCGGCGCCGCCGACCGGGTCATGGCCGGACAGGCAGAGAACGACGGGGCGCGACGTGGGGGTGGTCATGCGGCTGTTTTCCTGCGCTGGGCCGCGCCGCACCGGCAAAGCATGCCTGCGCTGGCGGGCGGGGACTGACATGGCGCGAGAGCTTATCATCAAACCCCGCTGGCCGGTCGCGGGCTGGCGATGTGCCGCAACACCGGCGGCGGTAGTCTGAGCCTACCTGGTGGCGAAAAGCGTCCGTCCGTCCCGACGGGTTTTTCGTGATTCCACTTTGATAACTGCGGCGCTAATGTCACACCCTGTTGTTCGACCAGCCCGCCGAGAGGCCTCATGGGACGTCTGTTGTTCATCTTCCTGCTCGGCTTGCTGTCGACGCCCGCCGTGGCGGTCGAATTCGACGAGCATGTCGGTCGTCTGCCGCTCGGCCACCATCTGCAGGTGTTCGAGGACCCCAGCGGAAAGGCCGACATCACCGAGGTGAGCGCCCTGCCTGACGAACGGTTCACGGCCAACGAGCGGCCGGTGCTCAATGCCGGCTACTCGCGCTCGGCCTTCTGGCTGCGGCTGGACCTGACCTACCGTCCCGAGGTGGCCGACAGCGCGCGGCGCTGGCTGCTGGAACTGGCCTATCCGCCGCTGGATGACATCCAGCTCTTCGTCCCGGCGGCCGAGGGCGGCTATCGCCTGGCCTGGCGAACCGGCGACACCCACCCGTTCGACAGTCGGCAGTTCCGCCAGGCCGACTACCTGTTCGCACTCGATCTGCAGCCGGCGCAGCCGCAGCGCGTCTACCTGCGCGTGCAAAGCCAGGGATCGGTGCAGGTGCCGCTGACCCTCTGGACCGAAAACGCCTATCTCGAACAGCAGCCAGGCCGGATCTATGTGCTCGGGCTGATCTACGGCGTGCTGCTGGTGATGCTGGTGTACAACCTGTTCGTCTACCTCAGCATCCGCGACATCAGCTACCTCTATTACATCGCCTACATCGCTGCCTTTGGTCTCTATCAGGTGTCAGTCAACGGCGCCGGCGTACAGTACTTCTGGCCCGACAACCCGCACTGGGCGAACCTCGCCACACCCCTGCTGATCGGCGCCGCGGGCTTGTTCGGCTGCCAGTTCACCCGCAGCTTCCTGCAGACCGATCGGCACAGCCCGTGGATCGATCGCCTGCTGATCCTGATGATGGCCATGGCGGCGGTGGTCATGGCGCTGGCGGTGTGGGTCGACTACAGCCTGTCGCTGCGTGCGGCGACATTGCTGGCCCTGCTGTTCACGCTCGTGGTATTCGCCGCGGGCATCGCCGCCTGGGTCCGCGGCATGCGCATGGCACGCTATTTCGTCATCGCCTGGAGTGCGCTGCTCGTCGGCGGGCAGATCAACACCCTGATGGTGCTGGGCTACCTGCCGCACAGCTTCTTCACCATGTACGCCAGCCAGATCGGCTCGGCGATCGAAGTGGCGCTGCTTTCCCTCGCCCTGGCCGACCGTATCAATACGCTGCGCGATGAGCGCACGGCGATCCTCGAGGCGACCGGCGCCGAGCTGGCCTCGCTCAACCGCCAGCTGGCCGAAAGCAACCGCCTCAAGGACGAGTTCCTCTCGACCGTCAGCCATGAGCTGCGCACGCCGATGATGGGCGTGACCGGGGCCCTGCAGCTGCTGCCCGAAGCCGATAGCGCCGAGGAGCGCGAGCAGTTCCAGGGCATTGCCGAAGGCTCGGCCGCCACCATGCTGGGCATGATCGACGACCTGCTGCTGCTCTGCGAGCTGCGCGCCAACCGGGTATCGCCACGGCCGATGGTGTTCTCCCTGCGTGCGCTCGGCGACGGGCTGCGCCAGCGATTCGAGGGCTTGGCCCAGGCCAAGGGGCTGATCCTGCGAGTCGAATGCGATGCGCGCCTGGACGAGACGCTCGTCGGTGACGAAGAGCGCATCCGGCAATGCCTGACCCGCCTGCTGGACAACGCCATCAAGTTCACCGACCACGGCGGTGTGACCCTGCGCCTGGTCTGTCTGGCCGAGCAGGGCGAGGCGTTGTCGGTGCGTCTGGAGGTGATCGACAGCGGGATCGGTTTCGCCGCGGCGGAGGGCGACGGGCTGGTCTACGAGCATTTCCGCCAGCTCGACGGCTCGCTGACCCGACGCCATGGCGGCCTGGGTATCGGCCTGGCGATCAGCAGCCTGCTGGCCAGGGTGCTGGGCGGGCAGCTCGAACATCGCTCGAGCCCGGGCGCCGGCAGTTGCTTCGCCCTCAGCCTGAGCCTGCCGCATAGCGCCGTGGCCTGCGGTGCCGAGCGCTGCAACGAGCGGGTCGCCTGAGACGCGAGGCGCATCCGCCAGCGGGGGATCGCCGGGCGCTTTGGCCGAAACCTCGCTTCAGCCCTCTCGGTGATCGTGCTTCACTCATCTGATCGCCCCGGTCGATCGAGAGGAGCCCGCCATGTTGCACAACGCCTGCGCCGATACCCACGAGGTCACCAACCAGGTGCCGCCACTGGACGGGGCCAACCTCTACCGCCTCGACGTGCCGTTGCAACAGTGGATCGCGCGCTTCGGCGGCGGCTGGGCCGAGCAGCGGCTGGACGCCTACGGCGCGCTCGCCGGTGGACCGCTGATGGGCGCCAGCTTTCTCGCCAACGAGAACAAACCGGTGCTGCGCAGTCATGACCGCTACGGCCATCGCATCGACCAGGTCGACTTCCACCCGGCCTACCACGAGCTGATGCGCTGCGCCGTCGAGCACGGCATCCCCTCGCTGCCCTGGGCCAACCCCCAGCCCGGTGCGCAGGTCGCGCGCGCCGGCCTGATGTACCTGCACAATCAGGCCGAGGCCGGTACCAGCTGCCCTCTGACCATGACCTACGCCAGCGTGCCGGCGCTGCGCCTGCAGCCAGACCTTGCCGAGCGCTGGCTGCCGAAGATCCTTGCCACCGAATATGACCCGCGCAACGTGCCGATGGAGGACAAGGCCGGTGTCACCATCGGCATGGCGATGACCGAGAAGCAAGGCGGCACCGACGTGCGCGCCAACACCACCCGCGCCTTGCCGCTCGGTGCCGGTGGACCGGGGCAGGCCTACGAGCTGGTCGGCCACAAGTGGTTCTGCTCGGCGCCGATGTGCGACGCCTTCCTGACCCTGGCGCAGACCGACAAGGGCCTGTCCTGCTTCCTGCTGCCGCGCCATCGCCCGGACGGCACGCGCAATGCGTTCCAGATCCAGCGCCTGAAGAACAAGCTCGGCAACTGGGCCAACGCCTCCAGCGAAGTGGAGTTTCGCGGCGCGCTGGCCTGGATGGTCGGCGACGAGGGCCGCGGCGTGCCGACCATCATCGAGATGGTCGCCTCGACCCGTTTCGACTGCATGATCGGCTCCAGCTCCCTCATGCGCCAGGCGCTGACCCAGGCGTTGCACCATTGCCGGCATCGGCTGGTCGGCGGCCGCGCATTGCTCGACCAGCCGCTGATGCAGAACGTGCTCGCCGACCTGGCGCTGGAGAGTGAAGCGGCGCTGGCGCTGACCCTGCGCATGGGGCACGCACTGGACAACCGGGCCGACGAGGCCCAGGACAAGTTCGCCCGCCTGGTCACCGCGGTGGGCAAGTACTGGATCTGCAAACGCGCCCCGGAAATGATCGCCGAGGCCAGCGAGTGCCTGGGTGGTGCCGGCTACGTCGAGGAAACCATCCTGCCGCGCCTCTACCGCGAGGCGCCGGTCAACTCCATCTGGGAGGGCTCGGGTAACGTGCAATGCCTGGACGTGCTGCGCGCACTGTCGAAGGAGGCCGGTGTGCTCGACGTCTTCTTCGCCGAGCTCGGTGACGGCCAGGGCGACCGCGATCTGGCGGCGCATATCGCCCGCCTCAAGCGCGACCTGCACGACACCGACGACATCCAATACCGCGCCCGCCAGCTCACCGAAGACATGGCCATCGCGCTGCAGGCCAAGCTACTGCTCGAAGCCGGCAACAGCGCCGTGAGCGACGCCTTCATCGCCAGCCGCCTGGCCACCAGCCGCCGTGCCTACGGCACCCTGCCGCGCGGCATCGCACTGCCGCCAATCCTCGACCGCTCCAGCCCGGACTGACCGACCGGCAGGCGCGGTAGATTGCGGCGATAGGGATTTTCCATTGCCCATCAGACGCTTACGATTGGAGTGTTCCCCGCAGGCGCGGGGATGAACCGCGACGTAGCAGTCATATTCGTCATGCCAATGCGTGTTCCCCGCAGGCGCGGGGATGAACCGCGGTACCTGTTTTGGACTTCCAAGCTTTGGCAGTGTTCCCCGCAGGCGCGGGGATGAACCGTTCAGCACGTCATGCAGCACCAGGGCCTTCGGGTGTTCCCCGCAGGCGCGGGGATGAACCGGCCTGGATCGAGACCAACCTCCCCCACCTGGAGTGTTCCCCGCAGGCGCGGGGATGAACCGGCTTGGAATGCTCGCCTCCGCTCTGGCGTGAAGTGTTCCCCGCAGGCGCGGGGATGAACCGCTGACGGGCCTATAGTCACGAGTTTCCTTGGCATACATGAAAACTTTACCTGTTCGCACGTCCAGTATTCCGCCATGGCGCGGCAAGCCGCTAGGCTGCGATATCAAATGGCTACCTTAGGTCTTGCCAGCAAACGGTGAGACACGCTTTCAGGGAGATAGAAAGTGACGGTCCCATCTTTCTTTGCTTATTGGGGAAAGGCATCCGCGCAGGGTGAGAGTGGCGAGCGCTTTCACCTTTTGCCTTTTCATTCCCTTGATGTGGCGGCCTGCGGCCAGACTCTGATTAAGCTGCCGCATTTTTCCCTGCAGCCTTTGGCTCGTGAGCTGGGCTGGCCGCTGAGCCAGGTCGAATCGCTGTTCGTGCTGTTCCTGGCACTGCATGACCTGGGTAAGTTCGCCCGATCCTTCCAAGGGCTAGTTACCGACCTTTCCCCCGATTTAGTTCCGGCAGACCGTGACAAGCCCTATACGAAGCGACACGACACCTTGGGCTGGATGCTCTGGTGCGAGGATTTTGCGAGCGAATCAGAGACTGCGTTCTTGCCAGATGCCTCTCATGAGTTCTGGGGTGTTTGGCTACGTGCAGTGGTCGGTCATCACGGCAAGCCTCCGCAGGAGCATGAGTCAGGTGGCCTGATCGCGTTCGACGCGAGCGAACACTTTCTGCGCTCGGACCGGCGCGCTGCACACGCCTTCGTTGACGAGCTCGCGAGCTGGCTGTGCCCGAGAGAAATCCCGCCCCCCGAACGTAAACAACTGGTGGTGTTGAAGCGGCACGCCTGGCGGCTGGCAGGCTTGGCGGTCCTCGCGGATTGGTTGGGCTCCAATCAGGTGCACTTCCCCTACCGAAGCGACCCGACGGTCCTGACTGACTACTGGCTGCATGCCCAGCAACAGGCGCGGGAGGCTGTAACCTCCGCTGGGCTGGAGTGGCACGCGATTCGCCACTGGCCCCATCCGCAGCAACTGTTCGATTACCTCACCGATCCGACCCCATTGCAGCAGTACGCCGCTACGGTCGAGCTAGAAGGCGGGCCTCAGCTGTTCCTGTTGGAAGACGTGACGGGCGCGGGAAAGACCGAGGCTGCACTGATCCTCAGTCAGCGCCTCATGCAGAACGGTTTGGCGCACGGCCTGTATTTCGCGCTGCCGAGCATGGCCACCGCCAACCAGATGTACCAGCGGGTCGGCAGTATCTACCGGCGCCTTTATGCTCCAGGCGCGCTTCCATCGCTCGTTCTGTCCCATGGGGCCCGGCAACTGGTCGAAGGCTATCGGCAAAGCGTGTTGCATGCTTCCGACCAACCGGACGACGGCCGCTATAAGTCAGATGAAGGAACGGCCAGCGCGCAATGCAATGCATGGCTTGCCGACAACCGCAAGAAGGCTTTGCTGGCCGATGTGGGTGTCGGCACGCTCGATCAGGCGCTGCTGGCCGTCTTGCCCGCTCGGCACCAATCGCTGCGGCTCCTGGGCCTGGCGGGCAAGGTCTTGCTGGTCGACGAGGTGCACGCCTACGACCCGTACATGTTGTCGCTACTAAAAAATCTGTTGATTGCTCATGCCCGTCAGTGTGGCAGCGTGATCCTGCTCTCGGCGACGCTGCCGCTCGATGTTCGGAACCAGTTGTTGCAAGCCTATCGTTCAGGGCTGGGATGCGGCGATGGAGAAGATCTGGGCGACGCGCGTTATCCATTGGCCGTGCAGGCCGGCCAGAAGTTGCACAGCTACGCCTGCGCAACGCGGCCCCAGGTGCGTCGGAAAGTTCAGGTCAGTGCATTGCATGACGAGGAATCGGTACTGGCTCTCATCGCTGAGCAAGCGCGGGCGGGCCGCTGCATTGCCTGGATTCGCAACACCGTGAGCGATGCGCGCCGTGCGCACGCCCTGCTGACCGAACGGATGCAGGCTTCGGACGTGATGCTGTTCCACAGCCGCTACGCGATGGGCGATCGCCTGGATATCGAAAATGCCGTGCTGGCCCGTTTCGGCAAGCACTCGTCGGCTGCGCAGCGCAAAGGCAGAGTGCTGGTCGGCACCCAAGTGCTTGAGCAGAGTCTCGATTTCGACGTCGATCTGATGGTGTCCGATCTCGCCCCCATTGATCTCGTGATTCAACGTGCCGGGCGTTTGCAGCGGCACGCACGGCAGGCTAATGGCGATCCGGCAGCCGACGGTGTCGAGCAACGTGCCGCGCCGATGCTGTATCTGCTGACACCTGAACCCGTCGATGAACCGAAGGCCGATTGGTACGCCTCGATGTTTCCCAAGGGCTGCTTCGTCTATCCGGACGCCGGAAAGCTATGGCTCGGCGCACGAGCGTTGTTGGCGGCCGGCCACCTCGTCACGCCGGGCGAAGCGGGGCAGGCCGGTGCTGTGCGGGAGTTGGTCGAGGCGGTGTATGGCGTGGATGAACAGTCCGTGCCCGAGGCGCTGCAAAAGTCCAGTCGGGATCAGATTGGCGAAGGCATGGCGATGCAAAGCCAGGCGCACTTCAACGCCTTGAAGCTGGACATGGGGTACTGCATCGACAGCAGTGCGCGCTGGTATGAGGACAATCAAGTGCCAACCCGGCTTGGCGATGAAACCCAGACGCTTTATCTCGCCCTCTGGCGCGACGGAGAGTTGCAGCCGCTGTGCGACTCCGGGTTGTACTGCTGGGAGCGCTCGGCCGTAAACGTCCGGGCGGAGCAGGCGCGTGCGCTGGCTCCGGATTGGCAGCAGCGCTTCGGTGGCGCGGTGGAGCGTCTGCGAAAGGGCTACAGGTTGCTCGAGGAGCCGGCATTCGTCTTGCCGCTGGCTGCGGAGGGCGGGGCGTTGATAGCCAAGGTTTTGGATGCGCGCGGCCGGTTGGTCGAGATGCGCTATGACCGGGAAAGCGGGCTGAGTTGGTAGGGCGTCCTTGCCCGACGCCCCGCATTGGCGGGGAACTGGTTGAAGAGCAACCATCAAGCCGGTTCATTCCTTCGAGGGAAGGCGGCAACGCATCTTAGCGGGCTGCGAGGCAGTTTTGGAGTGCAAGAGATGGTTTAAGAAAAAACAGCAAGCCTTGTGGTTTTTACTTTTGGCTGCTTTACTGCCTCCTGTCAAACCTTGGGGAGGTCGGTATGAGTGCGGCTATGGCACTGATTGCGCAGGCGGTAGAGAACTATGGGGTGACTGGTGGGCTGGGTTGATGGGGTTTCTACTGCTGCTAATTCTGTCTCGTGTCAAGCGTGTTCGGATCTTCATTCAGGTCGACAAGGAGTGAGTCGTGAATTTGTTGCTTAATCGTTGGTTGAAGGCTTCGGGCCGCTCCGAGAAGGTCAATAGCATTTCAGTTGCTGAGCTGGGCGAAGTGAATTGGTGTGAGCTAGTAACGGAACGACCCGACTTCCGCGGCGCGCTGTATCAGTTCCTGATCGGCTTGCTGCAAACCGCCTATGCACCGCAAGACCTGCAGGAATGGCGCGATCGCTACGCAAATCCGCCAAGCCGGGATGAGCTGGAAGCCGCGTTTGGACCCTATCGCCATGCCTTTTTGCTGGGAAACGATGGCCCGGCGTTCATGCAGGATCTTGCACTGCCGGACGAAGCCAATCAGCTGCCGGTGCTGGAGCTGCTGATCGATGCGGGGTCGTCCAGCAACCTGTACTTCAACAAGCCGGCAGCCGATCACGGGCTATGCGAGCACTGCTTCGCTCAGGCCGTGTTGACCCTCCAACTGAACGCACCGGCCGGTGGTCGCGGCGTGCGTACCTCGCTTCGCGGTGGCGGCCCGCTGACTACCTTGCTGCGTCCGGCGGATGAGCAGGCCAGTCTCTGGCAAAAACTCTGGCTGAACGTGATACCGCAGGACGCGCTCGGTTACCCGCCCATCACATCCCTGAGCGATGTGCTGCCTTGGCTGGCACCGACGCGTACCAGCGATGACAAGGGCGGGGCGGATACGCCACCCGAGTCGGTCCATCCGCTGCAGGCGTACTGGGGCATGCCGCGTCGGATCCGGTTAGATCAGTCCACGGTAGGTCAGGGCGACTGCGCGATATGCGCTGCCAAGGATGTGCGGCTGATCCATCACTACCGAACCCGGCATGGGGGCACCAACTACACGGGCAATTGGATGCATCCGTTGACGCCCTATCACCTCGACGCAAAGGGCGAGAAGCCGCCGATTTCCTGCAAAGGACATCAGGCAGGACGGGGTTATCGCGATTGGTTGGGGTTGGTGCTGGGCAACGAAGACCACCAGCCGGATGCGGCGCTTGCGGTTTCCCGTTTTAACGCCCGGCCTGGCATGCCGCGGGTGCGCCTGTGGTGCTTCGGCTTCTCAATGTCGAACATGAAGGCGCTCTGCTGGTACGACAGCATGTTGCCGGTGCATTCCATTGGTACAGATGTGCTGCGCGACTTCACCAAGAGCGTCAAGCGGCTGCTCGACTCCGCCGAGTCGATGGCGAGCGCGCTGCACAAGCAAGTCAAGGCTGCCTGGTTTCGTCGCCCAGGCGATACCGGTAGCGAGCCTGCGGTGCTGCAAAGCTTCTGGCAGGCCACCGAACCCACCTTCTATCACCTGCTGAACGAGCTTGCCGCGCTGGACTTCGACGGCGACAGGAAAGTCGTTCCTATGTACCGCCGCTGGTTGCGAGACACCCGGCAACAGGTGCTGGCGCTATTCGATCATTGGGTGCTCAGCGGCCCGCTCGAGGATCAGGACATGCAGCGCATCGTGAAAGCGCGCGCCGACCTTGCCAAGGAGCTCAATGCAGGCAAGGCCATGAAGCCGCTATGGGAAATCGTCAACCGGTATGACAGGGAGCCGGCATGAGGCCAAGAAAGCTGAAGTTGAATGACGCGCAGCAGCATTGGGTGCGCGACTGGTGGCGCGCGTTGCAACCCCGAGGCGAAGGCGACGCACCCTTGCCAGGTCCGCTCTGGACGATGGGGCGTGGCGAGCGTGCCCAATTGCGCCGGTGCGCGGATGTGGACGAATTGCTTGGGCATGCCTCCACGCTGCTGTTAGCTGAACGTCTGATCGCCTTGGACGAGGGCGGCTGCTTGCCCGATGAGCCTTACAGCTATGAACGGCTGGCTTGGATCGCTGGTGTGCTGGCGATGGTCAAGAATGACGCCCGCGACGGCAAGAGCCTGGCGTGGCGCCTTGGTCATGGCGCCGGGCACGATCGGCCGAAGATGAGTGAGTTGCGCTTCAAAGCGATGCAGCGCAGCCCTGGCGTACCCGACCTTTTTCGCCACTGGCGCAGGGCCGTGCAGCTGGCCGATCGCGACGTGGACGTGGCGAGGCTGGCCGACGATCTGCTCAGCTGGCAGATCGAGCTGGGGCACTCGACTGTTCGCGCCAGCGATGGCGTCAAGTTTCGCTGGGCCTGCGATTACTACCTGAGCGCCCGGGATCGGGCTGCCATCGATCAAACCGAATCCAACAAGGAGATTGCTCAATGACCCGATTCGTCCAACTGCACCTGCTCACCTCCTATCCGCCTTCCAACCTCAACCGCGATGACTTGGGCAATCCGAAAACCGCGCGTCTGGGTGGCGTCGAACGGCTGCGGGTTTCTTCGCAAAGCCTCAAGCGCGCCTGGCGCACCTCAGAGCTGTTTCAACAGGCCTTGGCCGGCAATATCGGGACGCGAACCAAGCGGCTAGGGGTGGAAGCATTCGATGCGCTGATTGCCGCAGGTGTCGGCGAGAAGCAGGCGAAGGAATGGGCCGGACAGATGGCTAAGGTCTACGGGGCGGTGAAGAAGGACAACCCGCTGGAGATCGAGCAACTGGTCCACATTGCACCGCAGGAGCGGGCTACGCTCGATGCGCTGGTTGCTACCCTGGCGCGGGAAAAGCGCGGCCCCAGCGATGAAGAGCTCGATGCGCTGCTGCATGCCCAGACTGCAGTGGACATCGCCATGTTCGGCCGCATGCTCGCCGCGAAAACCGAGTTCAACGGCGAGGCGGCCGTGCAGGTGGCCCATGCCATCGGCGTGCATGCCTCGGCCGTCGAGGATGACTATTTCACCGCCGTTGACGACCTCAACAGCACTGACCCAGGTGCCGCGCATATCGGTGAGTCCGGTTTCGCCGCCGCTGTCTTTTATCAATACCTGTGTATCGACCGGGACCTCCTGAAGAGAAATCTCGGCGGCGACGAGGCACTGACGCAAAAGGCGCTGCGGGCCCTCGCCCAGGCGGCCCTGACCGTTGGACCCAACGGCAAACAAAACAGCTTCGCCAGCCGGGCTTATGCCCATTTCGGCCTGGCGGAGAAAGGCAGCCAACAGCCGCGTTCGCTTTCGCTCGCGTTCGTCAAGCCGGTCAGCGGAGGCGATTACGCCAGCGAAGCGGTGACGGTGCTCGAGCGCGTGCGTGCCAACATGGACAAGGTCTACGGCGCCTGTGCCGACAGCCACAACCAGTTCAACGTGCTGGCCGGGGAGGGTTCGGTCGCTGACTTCCTCGATTTCGTCGCAGCGGAGTGAACATGGCGGACTATCTGCTGTTGCGTCTGTACGGCCCGTTGGCGAGCTGGGGCGAAATTGCGGTGGGCGAGTCGCGGCACTCGGCGGTGCATCCGTCGCGCTCCGCCTTGCTGGGCCTGCTCGGCGCGGCGTTAGGCATCGAGCGTACCGACGAGGCCGGTCAGCGCGCGTTGATCGAGGGTTACCGTTTCGGGATCAGGCTCGAATGTACCGGATCGCCAATGCGCGACTATCACACGGTCCAGGTCGGCGTCCCGCCGCGCAAGTTCCGCTTTCGCTCGCGGCGTCAGGAGCTGTCCGCGGCCAAGGTCGAGACCATTCTTTCGGCTCGGGAGTACCGCTGCGACAGCCTCGCGCTGGTGGCAGTGGAAGCCTTGCCGAGCGCGCCCGTCGATCTCGATGCCCTCGCTCAAGCGCTGCGTGAGCCGAGCTTTTCCCTCTATCTCGGGCGCAAATCCTGCCCTTTGGCATTGCCGCTGCTACCACGAAAGGTAGCGGCCGCCAGTGTGCGTGAGGCGCTGGATACCGCGGAGTTTCCGTCGCTTCTGGGGCTGCTGGATCAGGATGCCGCGCAGGTCTGGCCGTCCCGGCAAGACCGTCAATATCTCCGCCCCGGGCAGATTCGCTATTACTGGGAGGACGGCATGGAGGCAGGAATGAAAGCCAGCTTCGACAGTTGGCGGCACGACCAGCCGCTGTCGCGCAGCCGCTGGCAATTCGCCCCGCGGCGTGAATGGGTGGCCTTGAGCGGAGGAGAGCAGGGATGACTCATTATTTTTCCTGTGCGCGATTGCTCGCCACGCCGCGCCAGGATGATTGGCTGCGTGATCTGGCTCGCCATGGCGAACCCTATCGCGACCATGCCCTGATCTGGCGTTTGTTTCCCGGCGATGGAATGCCGCGCGATTTCGTTTTTCGGCATCTTGAGGATGAGCGCAGCTTCTATGTGGTCTCGGCCCGCCCACCTGTTCCGAACTCCGACCTGTTTCAAGTGCAGACCAAGCCCTATGCACCACTGCTGGAATGTGGCGAGTGGGTGCGCTTCGACCTGCGCGCCAATCCCACGATCAGTGTTCGTCGTGAAGACGGACGTTCCCGGCGACATGATGTGCTGATGCATGCCAAGCGCAGCGTGCCTTCTGACCAGCGTGATCAGTTGGCTCAGGTGCTCGAGACGGCAGGCAAGGATTGGCTATTGGCACGTGCCGAACAGTGGGGATTGGCGGTGCGCGAAGACAGCGTTCTGCAGAACGGCTATCGCCAGCAGCGGCTTCGGCGAAAAGGCAAAGGCATCGAGTACTCCAGCCTGGATTACCAGGGCATGGCCAAGGTGATCGATCCGGACCGACTGACCAAGGCGCTGCTCGAAGGGGTTGGACACAGCAAAGGGTTCGGCTGCGGCTTGTTGCTTGTCAGGCGGGTTTAACAACCTATATCAGGGAAGAATTCATGAAAGCCAAACTCCAGGTCCTCGACCAGCAGATCGGTACCACCACCAAGGACGGCATCGAGTACATCAACATCACCGACATCGCGCGCTTCAAAAATGCGGATAGAACCGGTGTGATCATCGGAAACTGGCTGCGCAACCGGAATACCATCGAATTTCTGGGTATCTGGGAGCAACTCAATAATCCGGATTTTAAAGTCATCGAATTCGATGACTTTAAAAAACAGGCTGGCCTCAACAGTTTCACCCTCACGCCCAAGCAATGGATCGAGCAGACCGGCGCCATCGGCCTGATCTCCCGGGCCGGGCGCTACGGTGGTACCTTCGCCCAGAAGGACATCGCCTTCGAGTTCGCCAGCTGGATCTCGGTGGAGTTCAAGCTCTATCTCATCAAGGAATTCCAGCGGCTAAAGGAGCAGGAGTTCCAGCAGCTGGGCTGGGATATCCGGCGCAACCTGGCCAAGGTCAATTACCTGATCCACACCGATGCCATTCGGGAAAACCTGATCCCGGACACCCTGATGCCACAGCAGACCAGCCAGGTCTACGCCAGCGAGGCGGACCTGCTCAACGTGGCGCTGTTCGGCGTCACCGCGCGTGAGTGGCGGGACGCCAACCCGGCGCTCAAGGGCAACATCCGCGACCACGCCAACGTGCACCAGCTGGTCTGCCTGGCGAACCTGGAGTCGATGAATGCGCATTTCATCGAGCAGGGCCTGAGCCAGGCCGAGCGACTCAAGAGGTTGAACGAACTCGCCATCCGGCAGATGCGTGTCCTGGTTGCGCGGTTGTCAGCAGGCGAGGTCGAGTGACATGGCTTCGACCCTGTTGCCGCCGCTCAAGCCACTGCCCATGAAAGACCGCATCTCCATGGTGTTCGTACAGTACGGGCAGATCGACGTGCTCGACGGCGCCTTCGTGGTAGTCGACAAGAACGGCGTGCGCAAGCACATACCGGTTGGCTCGGTGGCCTGCATCATGCTCGAACCGGGCACGCGCATCTCCCACGCGGCGGTGAACCTGGCGGCGACCGTCGGTACCTTGCTGGTCTGGGTCGGCGAATCAGGCGTGCGACTGTACTCCAGCGGTCAACCCGGTGGTGCGCGGGCCGATCGCCTGCTCTACCAGGCCAAGCTGGCGCTGGATGACGACCTGCGGCTCAAGGTGGTACGCAAGATGTACGAGGTGCGCTTCGGCGAACCGGCGCCCGCCAGGCGTAGTGTCGAGCAGTTGCGCGGCATCGAGGGTGCACGGGTGCGTGGCACCTACAAGCTGCTGGCGCAGCAGTACAAGGTGAACTGGCATGCGCGCAACTATGACCGCAACCAGTGGGACGCCGCTGATATACCCAACCGTTGCCTATCCGCCGCTACTGCCTGCTTGTATGGCATCACCGAAGCAGCAGTGCTGGCCGCAGGCTATGCGCCAGCGGTGGGCTTCATTCATACCGGCAAGCCGCTGTCGTTCGTCTACGACATTGCCGACCTGTTCAAATTTGAAACCGTGGTGCCATTGGCTTTTCGCATCGCCGCCAAGTCACCGGCTGAGCCTGAACGAGAGGTGCGGATTGCATGCCGCGACCTGTTCCGCTCGGACAAACTGCTCGGCCGCATCATCCCGCTGATCGAGGAAGTACTCGCCGCTGGGGGCATCAACCCGCCCGAAGCGCCGCCAGAATCCGTTCCGCCGGCCATTCCCAATCCGGACAGCCACGGCGACGTCGGCCACAGGGCGAAGTAATGACCTTTCTCGTCGTCGTTACCGAAAACGTACCGCCGCGCCTGCGCGGGCGGCTGGCGATCTGGCTGTTGGAAGTCCGGGCAGGTGTCTACATCGGCGATGTCTCGAAGCGCACCCGCGAGATGATCTGGCAGCACCTCGAAGCCGGATTCGAGGACGGCAATGTCGTCATGGCCTGGGCCAGCAAGAGTGAATCCGGCTACGACTTCCAAACGCTCGGCCCCAACCACCGCGAACCCATCGACTACGACGGCCTTAGATTGGTCGCTTTCCAGCCGCCGCAACCCCCTGATCTTTAACAAAAGAACTCGGTAGATTTTTCGTGGCCGATTTTCTTCTTGTAGGACAATCGGTTACGTTTGGTGCGTTCCCCGCAGGCGCGGGGATGAACCGGCCTCGGCGCCCTCGAGCGCTGGGAGCGCCGCGCGTTCCCCGCAGGCGCGGGGATGAACCGTTGGCCAGCGAGCAGAAGCGCCTCGAGTCGGCGCGTTCCCCGCAGGCGCGGGGATGAACCGCCAAAGATGGAGAACCCGGTAGAGACGGCCGTGCGTTCCCCGCAGGCGCGGGGATGAACCGGCGGCCGTCCGGTTTGAGCAGGGCTGCGGCTGGCGTTCCCCGCAGGCGCGGGGATGAACCGCGTGCGGAATGACGAAGATCAGCTGCCCGCTAGCGTTCCCCGCAGGCGCGGGGATGAACCGGTTCTGCAAGCGCTCGGCGCCGCAAAGGTAGGGCGTTCCCCGCAGGCGCGGGGATGAACCGCGATGCTGAGCGATTGGGTGAATCGCCACTGCGCGTTCCCCGCAGGCGCGGGGATGAACCGCATGGGTGGAAAGCGGAATGGAGTCCGGCGCGGCGTTCCCCGCAGGCGCGGGGATGAACCGCAGACGCCACTGGAGTTAGCCCCGGCCGACTTGCGTTCCCCGCAGGCGCGGGGATGAACCGACTTGACGTTGTGTTTCTGCGCGTTCTAATTTGCGTTCCCCGCAGGCGCGGGGATGAACCGCCGCTTGTTATTCTGGCGGCGCTTATTGGTGCGCGTTCCCCGCAGGCGCGGGGATGAACCGCGCATAAGCGCGCCGGGTTGTTCTCATGATTGGCGTTCCCCGCAGGCGCGGGGATGAACCGTTCTGAGCATTGCGGGCATTCCCGAGGCGCTTGCGTTCCCCGCAGGCGCGGGGATGAACCGTACACCTGGCAGCACACGTGCGATTCCCCCAAGCGTTCCCCGCAGGCGCGGGGATGAACCGGCGCTCACCAGTACGGGAGCAATACTTCTCGAGCGTTCCCCGCAGGCGCGGGGATGAACCGCCGTTGGGCGTCTACGCGCTTGCCCAATACCAGCGTTCCCCGCAGGCGCGGGGATGAACCGTATCGCGCTGGCGGCGGTTGAGCTGGCTCAGAGCGTTCCCCGCAGGCGCGGGGATGAACCGCGCTGGCGAATCTCGGCGATCTTGCCATTGACGCGTTCCCCGCAGGCGCGGGGATGAACCGCCCATCGCCTGCGCAATCACGTTCCAGGTGCCGCGTTCCCCGCAGGCGCGGGGATGAACCGGCGGTCGTCAGGTTGGGTAGCGGGGTTGTGGCGCGTTCCCCGCAGGCGCGGGGATGAACCGACGAAGCTCGACGGCATCGCTACCGGCGCCACGCGTTCCCCGCAGGCGCGGGGATGAACCGGCCAGTTGGCGCCGAACTCTTCGGCACTGATCGCGTTCCCCGCAGGCGCGGGGATGAACCGCTGTAGGTCCCCATCTGTTCCTGACGAGCGATGCGTTCCCCGCAGGCGCGGGGATGAACCGGAAACGATCTACAGCCGCCTGCGCATACAGCCGCGTTCCCCGCAGGCGCGGGGATGAACCGCACATAGCCCCGTTTGGCATTTGGCTGTGCAAGCGTTCCCCGCAGGCGCGGGGATGAACCGACGCTGGTTGCCCGTTCGCGCGATGCGATGCGGCGTTCCCCGCAGGCGCGGGGATGAACCGGCTGAAGCGTCTCAGGCCGCAGTGACCGCCGAGCGTTCCCCGCAGGCGCGGGGATGAACCGTCGATGCCTAGGGTTTCGGAGTTCGTGTTTCCGCGTTCCCCGCAGGCGCGGGGATGAACCGCCCATGCCGCTGTGCTGTACCGTGCGCGTGGCGCGTTCCCCGCAGGCGCGGGGATGAACCGACATTGAGCTTGACCTGATCCGCTGCCTGATCGCGTTCCCCGCAGGCGCGGGGATGAACCGTCCCAGACCTTGCTGCCGTCGATGTCGTCTTCGCGTTCCCCGCAGGCGCGGGGATGAACCGTCGCTTCTGGTGGCGAGAAGCCGGCTGGAAACGCGTTCCCCGCAGGCGCGGGGATGAACCAACAGGCCGGACCCAATCATTGATGAGCGGGCAGCGTTCCCCGCAGGCGCGGGGATGAACCGCCGATCCTTGAGCCATTCGCTATCCTTTGCTGGCGTTCCCCGCAGGCGCGGGGATGAACCGCAACTGTCGCGGAAGGCCTCCTCGAGCAGCTCGCGTTCCCCGCAGGCGCGGGGATGAACCGTTCGCCCAGTGCTGGTCCCGGTGGCGGCATCCGCGTTCCCCGCAGGCGCGGGGATGAACCGCTCCGGGGCCGATTTAATGTAGCGTTGATTATGCGTTCCCCGCAGGCGCGGGGATGAACCGTCACCGTTCGCCGTTCGCTCACGAAATTCACCGCGTTCCCCGCAGGCGCGGGGATGAACCGCTGTTTGGCCGCCCGGACGAGGAGGGCAAGGAGCGTTCCCCGCAGGCGCGGGGATGAACCGCCACTCCGGCAGCCCGTACACCTCCTGGTTGAGCGTTCCCCGCAGGCGCGGGGATGAACCGATGCCGTGTTTGATCTGCTGGACTACTTGATCGCGTTCCCCGCAGGCGCGGGGATGAACCGCCGAGCAGCAGGACTGACCTGTCAGGTTTCGTGCGTTCCCCGCAGGCGCGGGGATGAACCGGCGTCGACCCTGGACGGCTACCGCAAGATCATGCGTTCCCCGCAGGCGCGGGGATGAACCGCGGAACGTGACAATCCGGCTGCCACCACTCAGGCGTTCCCCGCAGGCGCGGGGATGAACCGGTTGCCGGGTCATCGACCACTGAATTCCAGAAGCGTTCCCCGCAGGCGCGGGGATGAACCGTCGCCGACCTTGTCCTGCACATCCTTGAAGATGCGTTCCCCGCAGGCGCGGGGATGAACCGTGCAGCCAGCCCATCCGGCCGCTGGAGAAGTTGCGTTCCCCGCAGGCGCGGGGATGAACCGGTCACCCACGGGCACGGCCACGGCGCGCGGATCGCGTTCCCCGCAGGCGCGGGGATGAACCGCTCGGTAAGTCGGCAGTTTCTGCCATCAAGGGGCGTTCCCCGCAGGCGCGGGGATGAACCGGCGGCTGAGGAACTGACCGCTGGCGATATCGTGCGTTCCCCGCAGGCGCGGGGATGAACCGTCAAAATGGGTTGAGTTCGATACGCCCGAGCAGCGTTCCCCGCAGGCGCGGGGATGAACCGAAGCTGATCGGCGCGGATACGGTGCGCGAGCTGCGTTCCCCGCAGGCGCGGGGATGAACCGGCCGCCGATGCGCAGGCGGTGTGGCGCTCGTTGCGTTCCCCGCAGGCGCGGGGATGAACCGACCAGCAGGAACGTGCCATGACCATCGGAGAGGCGTTCCCCGCAGGCGCGGGGATGAACCGATCCCAATGCCAAGCGCAACCAGAATCTTTGCGCGTTCCCCGCAGGCGCGGGGATGAACCGCCAACCATATGAATGCGGTGTTTCTCTCGAACGCGTTCCCCGCAGGCGCGGGGATGAACCGGGCGCGGCCCTTATGTTCATCATTGCCGCCTGGCGTTCCCCGCAGGCGCGGGGATGAACCGGCGGGTACCGGCTCCAGTGCGGTCACTCGCGTGCGTTCCCCGCAGGCGCGGGGATGAACCGGATAGCGCCGGCAAGCAGGCCGCCATCGTCGAGCGTTCCCCGCAGGCGCGGGGATGAACCGCAGCTCGACAAGGGCTACGTCCGCACACTCGAGCGTTCCCCGCAGGCGCGGGGATGAACCGCGTAATAACAATAACCGCATATTCCGTCGCTCCGCGTTCCCCGCAGGCGCGGGGATGAACCGCCATCATCGATTCTCGGTGTGGCAGCTCAATCGCGTTCCCCGCAGGCGCGGGGATGAACCGTCCGCGTCGAAGGCAACCCAAGCCGGGTAGGGGCGTTCCCCGCAGGCGCGGGGATGAACCGGAGATGGCGGCACAGGGTGAATTGACGGCTGAGCGTTCCCCGCAGGCGCGGGGATGAACCGGACATGAGCCCTGCGCTCGACCAGCTCGAGGCGGCGTTCCCCGCAGGCGCGGGGATGAACCGGCTCGTGCCGACGCGGCTCAGGCCGAGGCCATGCGTTCCCCGCAGGCGTGGGGATGAACCGGCTGGCCTGCGCCGGTGGATGGGGCAGGTTTCGCGTTCCCCGCAGGCGCGGGAATGAACCGACGGTGTGGCGCTCGTTCCGCAAGGCGGGCACGCGTTCCCCGCAGGCGCGGGGATGAATTCAAGAGGCTGGCGACCCCGTGTCTACCTCGAGCCGCGGGCGTGTCCATGGCGGAGCGAGGCTCGGTGTAGCGTTTCCATTGGCCGCCCGGAGGCATCGGCCGCGCGGTGGTGCTGGCGCGGCTACACTCGATGCGCTGGGCGGAAAACGCTGCCTCGTGGGCGTTCTTGTCCGCGGTAATTTTTCTGCCTGGCGTCTTGTGCTTAGCTGCCGGTGACGGCGTGCTCGCCGGGGCTCAGCGGGACGGTCGACCTTGGTATAGCTGTCGAAATGGCCCGGGTCCCTAGAATGGGGTTGTGATCGGCGCGTTCCGCCAGGGGGCGGAGCGAACCTTTAAAGGCGAGCCGGGCAGGTCTGCCGCGGCACTCGGCCATACGCCGTCAGGTTATGCAAAGGGTATCGAGAACCGACCACGGACGAATTCAGAACAATTTCAGAGGTGTTGCATGGCAACGGATTTGAGCAAGTACATTCGCAATGCTGCGTTCATCGACAAGGTGGTATCCGCCCAAGAGGCGGCCTCCTGGATCGAGGACGGCATGACGCTGGGCATGAGCGGCTTCACCCTGTTCGGTGAGCCGAAGGTGTTTCCCAAGGCGCTGTCCGAGCGTGGCCAGCATGAAAAGTTCAAGGTGAACCTGTTCACCGGTGCCTCCATGGGGCCCGCCGCTGACCAGTCCATGGCCGAAGCCGGCATCATCAACAAGCGCATCCCGTATCAGGGCAACGCGGTTCAGCGCAAGAAGATCAACGCCGGCGAGATTCTCTACATCGACCAGCACCTGTCGCACACCGCCGAGCTGCTGCGCCAGGGCGTGCTGCCGCAGGTCGATTACGCCGTGATCGAAGCGGCCGCGATCACCGAGGACGGGCAGATCATCCCGACCGGTTCGGTGGGCAACTCGCCGATCTTCGTACAGAACGCCAAGCACGTGATCATCGAGCTGAACACGTCCGCTCCGCGCGAGTACGAAGGCATGCACGACATCTACATCCCCGGCCCGGCCGGCGAGGATAGCCGCAAGGACATCCCGGTCTACAACGTCAGCAAGCGTATCGGCTCCATCGGCATTCCGGTCGACCCGGCCAAGGTGCGCGGCATCGTCCTGTCCAGCGAGCCGGATATCCCGTCGCCGCTGTTCGAACCGAACGCCGAGACCCAGAAGATCGCCGACAACCTGCTGGATTTCCTGCGCCAAGAGGTGAAGCTCGGCCGTCTGACCAACAGCCTGGCGCCGCTGCAGTCCGGCGTCGGCTCGGTGGCCAACGCGGTGCTGGCCGGCATGAAGACCTCCGAGTTCAAGGACCTGACTGTCGCTTCCGAAGTGCTGCAGGACGGTGTGTTCGACCTGATCGATGCCGGTGTGGTGAAGTTCGCCGCGGGGACGGCCTTCTCGCTGTCGAAGAAGCGCGTGGAAACCCTCGCCACCGACATGGCCAAGTACGCCGACAAGGTGGTGTTCCGTCCGCAGGAAATTTCCAACCACCCGGAAGTGATTCGTCGCCTGGGCATCATCTCCTTCAACACGGCGCTGGAGGCGGACATCTACGGCAACGTGAACTCCACGCACGTCAACGGTACGCACATGATGAACGGTATCGGCGGTTCGGGTGACTTCGCCCGCAACGCGCGTATCAGCATCTTCGTGACCACCTCGACGGCGAAGGACGGCAAGGTTTCTTCGATCGTGCCGTTCGTCACCCACGTGGACCACACCAACCACGACGTCGACGTCATCATCACCGAGCAGGGCTATGCGGACCTGCGTGGCCTGGCGCCGGTCGAGGCTGCGGCGCGGGTCATCGAGAACTGCATGCACCCGGACTACAAACCGCAGGCGCTGGCTTACCTCGAGGAAGCGAAGCAGCGCGGTGGGCACACCCCGCACGTGCTGGAGAAGGCCTTCTCCTGGCATCGCCATTTTGCCGAGCACGGCACCATGCTGATGGACAAGTAACCGTGAACGGCGGCCTGCGAGAGCAGGCTGCCGAGCCGGTGTGCTGCAAGATCCGACGCCAATCGCTGGCGTCGGATTTTTTTTGCCCGAACGGCGCCGGGCATTGCCGGCATTGGCCGGGCTGGCGCGTATACATCCGTCACCAAATGCAGCCAAGATAGGCGCAGGTATCTAGCCGGGACTTGTCATGACTGCTATCGAATCCAGAACCTTTACCGTTGCCGCGAGTGCCGAGGCGGCCGTCGACCAGCTGGCCGAGCTGCATGCCCAGGCGACGACGGCGCTGAATCAGGCGCTCAAGCGTTATATCTCCGCGCGTACCGAGCCCAACGCGGCCGAGCGCAGCCTGTTCCGTTACCCGGAGTTGCGGCTGACCTACCAGTGCCATGGCGAGGTGCCGGCCTCCACGCGTGCCTATGCCAAGGTCCAGGCACCGGGCGTCTACGCTGTGACGGTCACCCAGCCGGCCGCCTTTCGCAATTACCTGCTCGATCAGCTGCGCCCGTTGATGCGCGATTTCAACGTGCAGGTCGAAGTGGGCATGAGCGAGCGCAACATCCCCTATCCCTACGTGATCGAGCAGGGCGACGAGCTGGCCGGCAGCGGCGTGACCGCCGCCGAGCTCGCACGGGTGTTTCCCAGCACCGACCTGTCGGCGGCCACCGATGACATCGCCGACGGCCTGTACGACTGGGAGAATGCCGATCCCTACCCGCTGGCGCTGTTCGATGCGGCGCGGGTGGATTTCTCGCTGCGCCGGCTGGTGCACTACACCGGCAGCGGCTGGCGCCATGTGCAGCCATGGATCCTGCTGACCAACTACCACCGCTACGTCGATCAGTTCATCCGCCACGGCCTCGACGTGCTGCGTGAGGACAGTCGCTTCGTGCGCATGGTGCTGCCGGGCAACGTCGTGGTCGAACGCGGCATGGACGAAGGCGAGGCGCAGGCGATCATTGGCGGCGTGCTCTGGCATCGCTACCAGATGCCGGCGTACCACCTGATCGCCGAGGACGGCCATGGCATCACCCTGGTCAACATCGGCGTCGGGCCGTCCAACGCGAAGAACATCACCGATCACCTCGCCGTGCTGCGCCCGCATTGCTGGCTGATGATCGGCCACTGTGGCGGCCTGCGGCAGTCGCAGTCGATCGGCGACTACGTGCTGGCGCACGCCTACATGCGCCGCGACGGGATTCTCGATCGCGTGCTGCCTCCGAACATTCCGCTGCCCGCGTTGGCCGAGGTGCAGCTGGCGCTGCAGAACGCCGCCGCGCAGATCACCGGCGAACAGGGTGATGCGCTGAAGAAGCGTCTGCGCACCGGCACGGTGCTGACCTACGACGACCGCAACTGGGAGCTGCGCTGGGCGCAGGAACGGCCGTTCATCAACCTGTCGCGGGCCGTGGCGGTGGACATGGAAAGCGGCACCATTGCCGCTCAGGGCTACCGCCTGCGGGTGCCGTACGGCACCTTGCTGTGCGTGTCGGACAAACCGCTGCACAGCGAGATCAAGCTGCCGGGCTCGGCCAACGCGTTCTACGAGCGCGCGGTGACCCAGCACCTGAAGATCGGCATCTGCGCGCTGGAGCTGTTGCGCTGCCAGCTCAACTCGCTGCATTCGCGCAAGCTGCGCAGCTTCGACGAGCCGCCGTTCCGCTAGGCGGCTCGCCGTGCTGGCGACCGGAAGGCCCGTCATTCCTTGAGGAAGTCGGGCAGTTTCGGGTCGCCTTTGGCCGGCAGGCTGTAGGCGATCACATAGTCGCCTGGCGGCGTTTCCATGAAGTGGTGGCCGCCGGCGACGATGACCAGGAACTGGCGTCCGTCGACCTCGTAGGTCATCGGCGTGGCCTGGCCACCGGCGGGCAACGCGTCTTCCCAGACCACTTCGCCGGTGTCGATGTCGATGGCACGGATCAGGTTGTCGGTCGCCGCCGCGATGAAGATCAGCCCACCCGCCGTCACCACCGGGCCGCCGTTGTTGGGTGTGCCGATGGTCACCGGCAGATGCGAGGCGATGCCGAACGGCCCGTTGCGCCGTGCGGTGCCGAGCGGCTCGTTCCACAGCACTTTGCGCGTCTGCAGGTCGATGGCCATGATCCCGCCGAACGGCGGCTCCGTGCAGGGGACGCCGGTGAAGCTGTTGCGCCAGGCCTGGATCGACACCGCATAGGGCGAGCCCGACTGGGGCACCGAACCGCCCGAGGAGGTGGTGCCGCCGGGTACGCCGAGCGGCACCATGCCGCGCTTGTCAGCCTCCTCGCGCGGGATGAGCTGGTCATGCATGGCGATGTGGTTGTAGTTCAGCACCAGGATGTTGCGCGCGGTGTCGACCGCCGCGCCGCCCCAGTCGTTGCCGCCGTTGTAGCTCGGCCACTGGATGAAGGCCTGGTCGGCGCTCGGTGGTGTGTACATGCCCTGGTAGTTGGCGCGCTTGAACTGGATGCGGCACCACAGCTGGTCCAGCGGCGTGACGCCCCAGGCATCGGCCTCGGTCAGCTCCGCTCGCGGCATGCTCGGCATCCCGGTGGAGACTGGCTGGGTCTGCGACAGCTTCTCGTCAGGCAGGCTGCTGGCCGGCACCGGGCGCTCTTGCACCGCGGTCAACGGTTCGCCGGTGCGGCGGTCGAGGACGAAGATGTCGCCCTGCTTGGTCGGCAGGATCAACGCCGGTGAGGTGCGGCCGTCCTGCGCCGGGAAGTCGACCAGTGTGCCCTGCGAGCCGAGGTCATAGTCCCAGACGTCGTTGTGCACGGTCTGGAACACCCAGCGCACCTCACCGCTAGTGACGTCGAGCGCGACCAGCGCGGTGGAGTACGGCTTTTCGAACTCGCGGCGGTTGCCGCTCCAGTAATCCACCGCGGAGTTGCCCATCGGCACGTAGACCAGGCCGAGCGCGTCGTCGCCGGTAAAGCTGGTCCAGGCGTTCGGCGTGCCGCGGGTATACACCTCGTCGCCTTCCGGCAGGCCGGTCTTGCCGGGGCGGCCCATGTCCCAGGCCCAGGCCAGCTCGCCGGTCACCGCGTCATAACCGCGGATCACCCCGGACGGGGCATCCTCTTTCTGCCCGTCGAGCACCTGGTGCCCGACCACGGCCACGCCGCGCACGATGGTGGGCGGCGAGGTCACGGCGACGTAGCCAGGCACCGAGTCGCCCATGCCCTCCATCAGGTCAACGTGGCCGCCATCGCCGAAGTCGGCACAGGGCTGGCCGGTGTCGGCATCGACCGCGACCAGCTCGGCATCGAGCGTGCCCTCGATGATGCGGCGCTTGCAGGCCGCGTCCGAGGGTGCGTCCGGGACTTCGTAGTAGCTCACGCCGCGACAGGTCGCCGAGTAGGGGATGTGGTCGGTCGATACCTTGGGGTCGTAGCGCCAGCGCTCCCGTCCGGTGCCGGCATCGAGCGAGACCAGCACGTTCAGCGCGTCGCACAGGTAGAGGTTGTCGCCCACCTTCAGCGGTGTGGTCTCGGGCGCCCACTTCTTGTCGAGCACCGCCTGCTCGGGCAGGTTGCCGGTGCGATAGCCCCACACCGGCTTGAGTTCGGCGACGTTGTCGCGGTTGATCAGGTCAAGTGGCGAATAGCGCGTGGCGGCCTTGTCGCGGCCGTAGGCGGTCCAGTCGCCTGCTGGCGGTTTGCCGGTCGTAGCCGGTGCGAGGGTCGTGCTCGGCTCCAGGCCCGGATCGGCAGCGGGTTGCTGGGCATGCCCGAGAGGCAGCCAGGCGAATGTCAACAGGCTCAGGCAGGTGGCGATGCGCTTCATGCGTGCACCTCCCGCGCGTTGTGGCGGCGGAGCCAGGGGACGAAGGCCAGGCTGAGCAGGGCGATCACGGCGAGCGCCAGCACGCGCGGCAGCAAGGCCCAGGGATCGAGCCCGACCTCCCAGAGCGCCCAGACCAGCGTGCCGATGAACACCAGCCAATACAGCCAGACGCCGCTTAGGCGCTGCAGGAACAGCAGCACGCCGGAGGCCAGCATGCCGGCGCCGGCGAGCAGGTAGTACCAGGAGCCGCCCAGGGTGATCAGCCAGAGCCCGCCCGCGGCGAGCGCGAGGCCGAACAGGGCGACGATGAGCGCAAAGATTTTCAGTGCCCAGTAGGTGAAGCCCTGGGCGTGGGGCGATGCAGGCACGTGGCACCTCCTCCTGTAACCGGTGGATGAGCCGCCGTCGGCGGCGCCGACGGGGTGACTCAGGTTTGGGGTCCGGGAGGGAGGCTCGAGTTCCGTGAATGTTTCGATTTGTGTCCGATCAGGCCGCGAGCAGCCAGGCGCCCGTCAGGGCAGAGGCGACGCCGGCGATGCGTACCAGTGGCGCGGCGGCCTGTGGCAGGCTGCGTGCCACGGCATAGCCGGCGGCATGCAGGGCGGCGGTGGCGGCAACGAAGCCGGCGGCATAACCCCAGGGGCTCGACAGCGCCGGCAGCTCGAGGCCGTGGGCGACGCCATGGCTGGCGGCGAACAGCGCGGTCAGCCCCGCCGCGATGGCCACCGGCGGGCGTACCGCCAGCGCGACCAGCAAGCCCAGCGCCAGCACCGAGCCGGCGATGCCGGTTTCCATCAGCGGCATCTCGATGCCGGCAAAGCCGAGCAGCCCGCCAAACAGCATGGTGGCGACGAAGGTCAGCGGCAGCGCCCAACGCGCGGCGCCCTGCTGCTGCGCGGCCCAGAGCCCGACAGCGAGCATCGCCAGGAGGTGGTCGAGGCCGAAGAGTGGATGCGCGAGGCCCGACATGACGCCGGCGTGGTCATGCCCGGGGTGGGCGAAGGCCAGCGCCGGGCTGAGCAGCAGGGTGGTGGCAATAAGGATTTTTCTGTTCATGTTCATTTGGTGTTCCGTCCGTTGTGTGCGTGCGAATTGTGGCGAGGCTTCGCGATTCATCTCTGTAGGCGCCAGCTTGCTGGCGCAGGGCTTTAACCTTGCTATTGGCGAGCAAGCTCGCCCCCACGGTGGCGCGGTGCCTATAGCCGCGCGAGTCTGCTCGCGTCGCCTGGCCGACTCGGTTCGGGCATGGCGCCTCCCGATGCGATGGGGTCAGGCGGCGCTGAGCATCCCCTGCGTCTCGATGAAGGCGATGATCTCGTCCAGCCCCTGGCCGACCTTCTGGTTGCTGAACACGAACGGCTTGTCGCCGCGCATCTTGCGGGCGTCGCGGTCCATGACCTCCAGCGAGGCGCCGACCATGGGCGCCAGATCGACCTTGTTGATCACCAGCAGGTCGGACTTGCAGATGCCCGGCCCGCCCTTGCGCGGCAGCTTGTCGCCAGCCGAGACATCGATGACATAGAGCGTCAGGTCCGACAGCTCCGGGCTGAAGGTGGCCGAGAGGTTGTCGCCGCCGGATTCGACGATGATCAGGTCCAGCCCCGGGAAGCGCCGATTGAGCTGCTCGACCGCCTCAAGGTTGATCGAAGCATCCTCGCGGATCGCCGTGTGCGGGCAGCCGCCGGTCTCGACACCGATGATCCGCTCGGGCGCCAGCGCCTCATTGCGCACGAGGAACTGGGCGTCTTCCTGGGTGTAGATATCGTTGGTGACCACGGCGATGTTGTAGCGATCGCGCAGGGCCTGGCACAGGGCGAGGGTCAGCGCGGTCTTGCCGGAACCGACCGGGCCGCCGATACCGACGCGCAGGGGTTGGGTGTTCATGGGTGGTCTCCTCTGGATGGCGGTGTGAGCTGCCTCGGGGTTGATGCGAAGGGTGGGCCGCTGCCGATTGGGGCAGGGGGTTGGGATTCGTTGGGTGAGGGGGGATCGTAGCCGCGCTCTGCGTAGCACCGCGCAAGGCGCAGAGCGCCTTGGATAAAGTTCGGGCTTGGATGGTGGATGGTGGCGTACGCAGCGTTGTCAGGCGCTGCGCTTTCCTCGGCTGGGACTGCAGGTTGCGCCTCGCACGGCGCGTCACTTTTTCTTGTGTGGCCAAGAAAAAGTAACCAAAAAGAAGGCCACCCCTGCATCCGGGTTTTGCTGCGCAAAACTCCGCTCCCTCCGGCGTTACTCCGGGGGCCGTCGCGAAGGGCGTCCCTGTCCCTTCACTCCTCGCTCGGCGTCCTGCCTCGCGTCCCCCTGCGCAGCACCTACGCTCGGCCTCCTGAAGGGGATTCGGGACCGAGTCGTCTGGAGGATATGAAGCAAGGGAAGCGAAACGCTTTGCTTGTTTGCGTGAGTGCGGACTAACAGGCGACGCAAAAATAGGCCGAATGGATTCCGCGTGGAGGGGCGTGAAGTCCGTAGGGTGGGTAACGCGGAGCTTACCCACCGGTTTGAAAAGTAATACGCCACGGCCGGGCGAGAACTTGCTTGTAGCCAGCGGTGGAACATGCTGCGCAGTTTTCCACCCTACATTGCGTCGCACTGGCGTTCGCTTATCCATCCGCGGGCTGGCAGGCAGGACCCGATTCCCCGTCAGGAGGCTGAGCGGAATCGTTGCGTAAGGGGATGAGCCGCATGGATGCGGCGAAAGGACTGAGGCGTCCCCGCTTAAAGGGCCCTGGATGGCTCTTGTAAGCCGGCCGCTGAAGCGGCGAGGGAGTGAACGAACCCTGCGCGTAGCGCAGGGCTGGATGCAGGGGCGCACCTTCTTTTGCTTGCTTTTCTTTGCGCGAGCAAAGCAAAGCAAGGCGCCCTGAGAGGCGCAGCCTGTCGCTCGCGCCGAGGAAAGCGCGGCGCGCCGGCACTCAGGCAGAAAGCCAACAGTTTCGCGGCCTAGATTCCTTCGCGTTGGTTCGGTGAACACCGTGCGCCACGAGTGACCCCCGGCCTCGTGAGCAGCGCTCGCTCCTGCAGACGCGCACGGCAAAGCCGGACTCGATCCACTCATGACCTGAACAACCGACTGTACTGCCGCTCATGCGCCATGCTGGTCAGCACCAGCCCGAACGGCGCGCTGCCCCATTCCCGCTCCGGCAGTTCGCGGGCCTCCCGCTGCGCCTGGCTCAGGACCGGCAACAGCCGCGAAGTCAACCGCTGCGCCGCCTGCTGCCCCAGCGGCAGGGTCTTCATCAGTACGGCGAGCTGGTTCTCCAGCCAGCCCCACAACCAGGCGGCCAGCGCCTCGCTCGGCGGGATGCGCCAGGCGCGGGCGGCCAATGCCCAGGTCAGCGCCAGGCCGGGCTCGCGAGTGCGGGCGAGCAGGGCACGGGCTGGCCCGTCCAGCTCCGGCAAGCCGTCGAGCAACTGGCCGAGTGAATAGCCCATCTGCCGGCTTTCCAGCTGCAGCTCCCGGGTTTCTCGGCTGGCGCGATGGCGTTCGGCGAGCTCGGCGAGGGCCGACCAGTCCTCGCGTGCTGCGGCTTCGCAATGCGCGAGCAGCAGAGGCGCCTCGAAGCGCGCCAGGTTCAGCAGCAGTTGATCCTCGAGCCAGGTGGCGGCCTGCTCCGGCGTGGCGACCAGGCCTTGTTCGACCGCCATTTCCAGCCCCTGCGAATAGCTGTAGCCGCCGATCGGCAGCTGCGGGCTGGCCAAGCGCAACAGGCCCCAGGCCGCCGGGCTGTTCACCTGTGCGCTCCGAACTGGTGCAGCCGTGGCGCGTAGCTGAATTCCGCCTCGCCGGCATGTGAATGGTGATGGCCGCCACCGTAGGCGCCGTGCTCGGGCTGGAAGGGTGCCTCGATCGATTCGACGGTCGCCCCCAACTGCAGCAGCATGTCCTTGAGTACGTAATCGTCGAGCAGGCGCAGCCAGCCGTCGCCGATCTGCAGGGCGACATGGCGGTTGCCGAGGTGGTAGGCGGCGCGGGTAAGCTCGAAGGCGCTGCGGCAGGTCACATGCAGCAGCTGCTCGGCGCGTGCCCGCACCCGGACGATGCGCCCGTCCTTGGCCAGCAGGCACTCACCGTCGGCGAGCGGCGCCTGGCCGCGCTCGAGGAACAGACCGACTTCTTCACCGCTGCTGCTGAAGCAGCGCAGGCGGCTCTTGCTGCGTGCGTCGTAGGTCAGTTCGAGTTCGGCCTGCCAGCTGTCGCAGGCAGGGGTGCGGCTGTGTATCACCAGCATGGGGGCATCCGTCGTTGAGATGCCGGTGATACAGCAAGCGGCTTGCCAAGCCGCCGCAGCGCCCGCCAATCGGGCGCCCATGGCCCTCGACGGGGCACGGCTGTCCTGCCGCGGAGGCCGGGGCTGTGTCGTTTTGGTGCGGCCTTCGGCAGGCCGGCTGCCAAGCGCCCCTTACTGGTGCAGGCTGCGCACCATGTACACCGCCGGGATGCGGTAGCTGGCCAGATGCGCCTGCTGCCGCGAATCGAGCGCCTCGTGGGGCTCGTAGCCCTGGCGCGACCAGAAGGCCTCGGAATCCTGCACCGAGACCAGCGCCGAATAGCGCAACCGGCTGCTCCGGGCCTGCTCGAGATTGCGCCGTACCAGCGCCGGGCCGACGCCGCGGCCGCCGGCGCGTGGCGCTACCGCGAGGTCGTGCAGATAAAGGCAGTTCGGTTCGTCGTATTGCTCGAACTCGCCGTCCAGCGGGGTCACCTTGCCGACCCGCGAGTGGTAGGCGAACAGGTAGGCACACACGCCGTCGGCGTCTTCGGCAACCCAGGCCAGCTGGGGAAAGGCTTGCAGACGGCTGCGAATCACCGCTTCGTCTTCCAGAACTTCGGCTGCATAGACCTGGGCCTGAATGCGCAGCACGGCAGGAATGTCGCCCTCCTGCATGGGTCTCAACTCGTACATCGCTTTGCTACTCGAACACCGCTGGATGGCCGCGCGGCCCGGCAAAGGGCGGCGATGATAGCCGATTCCGCCGCGCGGGTGTCGGCGGGCCGGGCCACCGATCCGCCAAACGGAATGATCGCCGCCTGACGTGACAGCCTGATGAGGGCATAATCGTTAGTCGCCTATCGACATCGACGGTCCAGTGCCTTGATTGAAAACCGCCATCCGCTTTACGGCGTGCTGCTGATTCTGCTGTCCGGGCTGGTGCTGGCCAGCCACGACGGACTCTCCAAGCACCTCACCCAGTTCTATCCGGTGTTTCTCGTGGTCTGGGCCCGCTATCTGTCGCAGACGCTGCTGATGTTCGTGCTGTTCACGCCGCGCATGGGGCGGCGCCTGCTGCAGACCCGGCGGCCCTGGCCGCAGCTGCTGCGTGGGCTGAGCCTGGTGGGTGTCAGCCTGACCTTCATCAGTGGCCTGCGTTACATCCCGCTGGCCGAGGCCACGGCGGTCATCTTCCTGACACCGCTGCTGGTCACCATCGCCTCGGCCTGGCTGGGCGAGAAGGTCAGCGCCGCGCAGTGGCTGGCCGTCGCGGTGGGGTTCGTCGGCGTACTGATCGTGGTGCGCCCCGGCGGTGCGCTGTTCACGCCTGCGGTGCTGCTGCCGTTCGCCGCGGCGCTGTGTTTCACCTGCTACCAACTGGTGACGCGCCGCCTGGCCGAAACCGATCATGCGGTGACGAGCAACCTGCTCACCAGCCTGGTGGGCACCCTGGTGCTGAGCGTGCTGGTGATCTTCAACTGGCGTACGCCGACGCCGCAGGACGCGCTGGCAATGGGCCTGCTCGGGGCGATGGCGATGCTCGGCCATCTGCTGCTGACCAATGCCTTCCGCTTCGCCAGCGCCGCGACCCTGGCGCCGTTCACCTATGGGCAGATCCTGTTCGCCGGGCTGGTCGGCCTGATCGCCTTCGGTCACGTGCCGGACCGGGGTGCGCTGCTGGGCATGGTGATCATCATCGTCAGTGGGTTGTGCATGGCCTGGGTACAGCGGGCGCAGGCCCGGCGGTTGACGGCATCGGGAGGCTGAGCGCGGATTGTGTCTTTTGACCGTCCGGACAGCTTCCCAGTAGACAGAACATGGGCCCGCGCCCCGCATTCGGTTGGCTCCGGCATTCACCCGCCGGCCGCGGCCGGAGCGAGCATAACGGCGCGGCCCGCCTTGCGTGGTAGTTCAATTCAGGTAACCAGAACAATGCAAAGACATTCCCACCACAGCCTGCGCCGCGACTTCCGCCAGCTGCTGGCTTCCGACCGTTGCTATTCGACGGCTTCGGTGTTCGACCCCATGTCGGCGCGCATCGCCGCCGACCTCGGCTTCGAAGTCGGCATTCTCGGCGGCTCGGTCGCCTCGCTGCAGGTGCTCGCCGCGCCGGACTTCGCGCTCATCACCCTCAGCGAATTCGTCGAGCAGGCCACGCGCATCGGCCGCGTTGCGCGTCTGCCGATCATTGCCGACGCCGACCACGGTTATGGCAACGCGCTGAACGTGATGCGCACGGTGATCGAGCTGGAGCGCGCCGGCATCGCCGCGCTGACCATCGAAGACACCCTGTTGCCGGCCAAATTCGGCCGCAAGTCCACGGACCTGATCGGCATGTTCGAGGCGGTCGGCAAGATCCGCGCGGCGATCGAAGCGCGGGTCGATCCGGAGCTGGCCATCATTGCGCGGACCAATGCCGCGGTGATTGGCGTGGAAGAGGTCATCGCCCGCGCGCAGGCCTATGAAAACGCCGGTGCCGACGGCATCTGCGTGGTCGGCGTGGAGGACTTCGAACACCTGGAACGCATCGCCGAAAAGGTCAGCGTGCCGCTGATGCTGGTCACCTATGGCAATCCGCGTCTGCGTGACAGCGCACGGCTGGCGGCGCTCGGCGTACGCATCGTGGTCAACGGTCACGCCGCCTACTTCGCCGCGATCAAGGCGACCTACGACTGCCTGCGCGAGCAGCGCCAGATCGACGCCAGCGACCTCAGCGCCTCGGAACTCTCGGTCAAGTACTCGACGGCCGACGAATACATGGTCTGGGCCGAGGAATTCATGCAGGTCAAGGAATAGCCGGCCTCTCAGAACAGCAGGCGCTCGGCGCGGAAGGTGATCACCTCACCGCATTCGGCATTCATCCCCGAGTAGGCACCGCACTCGTGGGGGCGCAGGTTGGAGTCGGTGTAGGACAGGTCCAGCTGGATGCCCAGCCAGGGGCGCGAGAGGTTCAGCGACCAGTCGCTGAACATGCGGACCTGGTCGCCGCCGGGCAGCAGGTGCGGAGCCTCCAGCGCGTGGGCTGCGTACTTCATGCGCACGCCCACGGCAAAGGGCGTCACCCGGCCAAGGTCCAGGTACAGCGTGCTGTCGGTGCGCCCGGCGGCGTCGCTCAGGGCCGCGCCGATACGCCTTTCGTCCAGGGTCAGGCCGGCGTAGTACTCGTTGCGGTCCCAGCTTTGCACTTCAGGAAAGCTGTAGCGGATGAGCCCCAGCTCATAGCCCGGTGCGCCGCTCTGCGGTTGCGTGGCGTAGCCCAGATAGGAATTGAGCTCGAGCTGGTGGTCGGCACTGATGCCCGCGCTCGGCGACCACTGGCCGACGTACCAGCCGCTGGCATGGCTGAGGTCCAGCCCGCCATGAAAGGCACCGGCGGTGGTCGGTGCGACCAGGCCCTGGGCCATGCTGCGGGTCGGCGCCGTGCCAAGCTTGAGATCGAACTCGCCCAGGTCGCGCTCGATCACCCGCGTATCGGTGGCGCAACCGGCCAGGGCGGCGAGGCAGAGCGGCAAAAGAATCCTGGTCATGGTCCCGGCGAAGGTCGTTTCAGAGCGTGATCAGGCGGCGTCAAGCCGCATGGCAGAGCGGTCAGAGGATAACCAGCGAGGCCGCATGGCGGGCTCCGTTCGTCGATTGCCAGCGGGCCGCTCGACGAATGGGGCGTGCTGGCGGACTCTATCGAAGAGGTGACGAGACCCGAGCGGGAGGAGGCAGCCATGGCCACTGGTTGGGCCGGCGACGGCGCGGTGCAGGACCAGATCGACAGTACCATCGAGGATGCGGTGCAACGTGCGCGCAGCCGGCTCGGGCGAGGTGAGAGCCTGACGCGTTGCGAGGAATGCGACGCGAAGATCCCCGAGGCCAGGCGCCAGGCCGTGCCGGGGGTGCGGCTGTGCGTGAAATGCCAGGCCGAGCTGGACAAGCAGGAAGCCAAGTTCAGCGGCTACAACCGCCGCGGCAGCAAGGACAGCCAGCTGCGCTGAACGGCGCGAGCGACACCCTGCCCGGGTGGGCTGAAACCCAGCCTACTGGATCACCCGGAGCGGCCGCTGTTTGCTGTTTGTAGGAGCGAGCTTGCTCGCGATCAGGGCTCGAGCGCTTCGCCTGCAAGCCTGCTGCTACGGGGGCGGTGTCCGGCGGAGCCGCTGAGCAGGTTATTCCAGCTTCGTAGGGTGGGCTTCAGCCCACCGAGTCGGGGTTGCGGCGGCGCCAGTTCAGAACAGCCAGGGTCAGAACAGGAAATAGCGCTGCGCCATCGGCAGCACCTCGGCCGGCTCGCACCAGAGCAATTGCCCGTCCGCACGGACCTGATAGTTCTGCGGGTCGACCTGGATGTCCGGTGTGTAGTCGTTGTGGATCAGGTCCTTTTTCTGCACCTGACGACAGCCCTTCACCACGCCGATCTTCTTCTTCAGCCCCAGCTGTTCCGGCACGCCGGCTTCGAACGCGGCCTGGCTGATGAAGGTGAAGCTCGACGCGTGCAGCGAGCCGCCAAAGCTCGCGAACATCGGTCGGTAGTGCACCGGTTGCGGTGTCGGGATCGACGCATTGGCGTCGCCCATCAGGCTCGCGGCAATGGCGCCGCCCTTGAGGATCAGGCTCGGCTTGACGCCGAAGAACGCCGGACGCCAGAGCACCAGGTCGGCCCACTTGCCCACTTCGATCGAGCCCACCTCGTGGCTGACGCCGTGGGTGATCGCCGGGTTGATGGTGTACTTGGCGATGTAGCGTTTGGCGCGGAAGTTGTCGTTGCCCGCGCCGTCGCCGGGCAGGGCGCCGCGCTGCTTCTTCATCTTGTCGGCGGTCTGCCAGGTGCGGGTGATCACCTCGCCGACGCGGCCCATGGCCTGGCTGTCGGAGCTGAGCATGGAGAAGGCGCCGAGGTCGTGGAGAATGTCCTCGGCGGCGATGGTCTCGCGGCGGATGCGGCTCTCGGCGAAGGCCACGTCCTCGGCGATGCTCGGGTCGAGGTGGTGGCAAACCATGAGCATGTCCAGGTGCTCGTCGATGGTGTTGCGGGTAAAGGGCCGGGTCGGGTTGGTCGAGCTGGGCAGCACGTTGGCGAAGCCGCAGGCCTTGATGATGTCGGGCGCGTGGCCGCCACCGGCGCCTTCGGTGTGGTAGGTGTGGATCGTGCGGCCCTTGAACGCGCCGAGGGTCGTCTCGACGAAGCCCGATTCGTTCAGCGTGTCGGTATGAATCGCCACCTGCACGTCGTATTGGTCGGCGACCGACAGGCAGTTGTCGATGGCCGCCGGCGTAGTGCCCCAGTCCTCGTGCAGCTTGAGGCCGATGGCACCGGCCTTGACCTGCTCGATCAGCGGCTCGGGCAGCGAGGCATTGCCCTTGCCGGTGAAGCCGATGTTCATCGGGAAGGCGTCTGCGGCCTTGAGCATCATCGCCATGTGCCAGGGGCCAGGCGTCACCGTGGTGGCGTTGGTGCCGGTCGCAGGCCCGGTACCGCCGCCAATCATGGTAGTGACGCCGCTCATCAGCGCCTCTTCGATCTGCTGCGGGCAGATGAAGTGGATGTGCGAGTCGATGCCGCCGGCGGTGAGGATCATGCCTTCGCCGGCGATGACTTCGGTGCTGGCGCCGATGGCGATGGTCACATCGGGCTGAATGTCCGGGTTGCCGGCCTTGCCGATGGCGGCGATGCGGCCGTCCTTGAGACCCACGTCGGCCTTGACGATGCCCCAGTGGTCGAGGATCAGCGCGTTGGTGATCAGGGTATCGACCACTTCGGCGGCGCACAGCTGGCTCTGGCCCATGCCGTCGCGGATCACCTTGCCGCCGCCGAACTTCACCTCTTCGCCATAGGTGGTGAAGTCTTTTTCGACTTCGATCCACAGGTCGGTGTCGGCCAGGCGCACCTTGTCGCCGACGGTGGGGCCGAACATGTCGGCATAGGCTTGGCGGGAAATCTTCATCCGTATCGTCTCGCGTAGGGTGGATGGCCGAAGCCATCCACCGATCCTGTTCACGGTGGAAAAGCCTTCGGCGTTTTCCACCCTACGAAAAGCGCTGTGCCCTAGAGCGCGCCCATTATCCGCCCGGCAAAGCCGAACACCCGGCGCTCGCCGGCCAGCTCGACCAGCTGGACCTCTCGGCTCTGTCCCGGTTCGAAGCGCACCGCGGTGCCGGCCGGGATGTTCAGGCGCATGCCGCGCGTGGCGGCGCGGTCGAAGGTGAGGGCGTCGTTGGTTTCGAAAAAGTGGTAATGCGAGCCGACCTGAATCGGCCGGTCGCCGCTGTTCGCAACCGAGAGGGTCAGGGTGCGGCGGCCGGCGTTGAGTTCGATCTCGCCGTCCTGGATCTGGTATTCGCCGGGAATCATGGTTGGGACGTCCTGTTCAGGGTCAGTTGCATCATGGTCAGGTCCAGCCAGCGGCCGAACTTGCAGCCGACCTGGCGCATCTGGCCGACATGGATGAAGCCCAGTTGCTGGTGCATATGCACCGAGGCGCGGTTCTCGCTTTCGATGAAGGCGACCATCACGTGCTTGTCGAGCATGCGGGCGCGCTCGATCAGCGCCTTCATCAGGCTGCGGCCGATGCCGCTGCCGCGATGGTCGGGGCTCACGTACACCGAGTTCTCCACGGTATGACGAAAGCCGTCGTGGGGGCGCCAGGGGCCGAAGGAGGCATAGCCGGCCACGCGGCCCCCTTCGTCGATGGCGACCAGCACGGGGTAGCCCTGCGCGTGACGCTCGGCCAGCCAGGCCTGGCGGTTGGCGAGGTCGACGCAGTGGTCGTTCCAGATCGCCGTGCTGTTCTGCACCGCGTCGTTGTAGATCTGCAGGATGCCTTCGAGGTCGGTGTCCAGGGCGTCGCGTATCTGCACGTTGGTTTCCTTCAAGAACGGTTCAAGGTCGTGGGCAGTAGACATTGACCGATATTTCAGGCGATTGGTTGATGCACCGTGACCAGCTTGGTGCCGTCCGGGAAGGTCGCCTCGACCTGGATCTCCGGAATCATCTCCGGCACGCCTTCCATGACCTGTTCGCGGGTGAGCAGGGTGGTGCCGTAGTGCATCAGCTCGGCGACCGTCTGGCCGTCGCGCGCGCCTTCGAGCAGTGCTGCGGAGATGTAGGCCATGGCCTCCGGGTAGTTGAGCTTCACACCGCGGGCCAGCCGGCGCTCGGCCACCAGGCCGGCGGTGAAGATCAGCAGCTTGTCTTTTTCTCTGGGTGTGAGGTCCATCGTGGCTTCCAGTCGCTGACGGGAGCGATGCCGCGCCCGTCGTGTTGTTGTTCGGTCCGTATCGGTGGAAAACGCTGCGCGGTTTTCCACCCTACGATTACCAGATAGTGCGCGCACGCCGGGGCGCCGGCGTAGGGAGGGCAGCGGCGCAGCCGTGCCCACCGATTATTCAGGTACTCCAGATTCGCGGCGGTACCGCTTCGCGGCCCAGCAGTTCGGGGCGCAACAGCCGCCACAGGTCGATCAGCCAGGCGCGGGCGTGCAGCGCCTCGTCGGCCAGACAGCGCGCCACGATGAGCCCCGGCAGTTGCGTCAGGTCACCGCGCACGCGGCTGGGCAATTCACGGCAGCGTTCCAGCAGGTCCGCGTCGAGCTCGCCGCTGGCGATGAGGGTCGCGAACACCGAACGCCCGTCGAGGCCGATCGGTGAGTCGAGCAACGCATCGGCGCCGGCGATGCGCTGGCGCTCGTGCCAGATCAGCCGGTCGTCGCGACGGATATCCAGGCGCGCCTGGAATTGCCCGGCGTCGAAGCGCTCGCCTGCTGCCGGCCGGCCAAGGGCGACGATGTCCCAGTAGAACAGCCGGGCGTCGCCGTGCAGCTCGATGCGAGTGTTCAGCCCGGCCTGAGCCGCGGAATAGACGATGGTCTCCTGCGGCAGCCATTCCAGCGTGGCACCGGTTTCGACGCGCAGGCGCAGGTCCTGAAAGGCCGGGCTGGCGGCGCGATACCACTTGGCTGCACCGGGGCTGGTCAGCTGCGCCCAGGCGCCGGGGCCGAGCGTGACGCTGATGTCTAGCCGATCCCCGCCGGCGATGCCGCCCGGGGGGTGGACGATGATGTGCTGGCAGACTTCCGGCCCTTCGGGATACAGATGCTTCTGCACCCGTAACGGTCCGCTATGGCGGCGCAGCACCGGGCGCGTCGCGTCGCCGATGCGGGTATAGCCGAGCTCGAGTTCGGCCTGCCAGTGCGGGGTGAAGGGGTGAGTCAGAACGGTCATGCCTGGCTGCCAGTGGTTGTTGACTGGGCAGACAGCAATAGTCGTGCCTTCGCCGGCGCTGGCCCACGCGGCGGGCCCGAACGCTGGCTGGTTGAGGTGCGGCGGGGTAGGTCTTGCACCGTGCTGGTGCGGGATATCTGCGCACGCCAAGCGGTGCCCCGAAATGAGGCGTCGGCGCTCAGGGTTGCCGCGAACCGCTGGCCTGAGCGAAGAAGCGCTGCTTGGTCCATTCCGAACAGGCCGCATAGAGCAGCGTGATCAGCAGAACCGCGCCGAGCACCGATGCCGGCAGTGGCTGCAGGGCGAACCAACCGCCGATTGGCGTGTAGGGCAGCAGCACGGTCAGCAGCGCGATGAGCAGTGAACTGACCAGCAGGAAGCGCCCCGGCCGGCTGCGGTAGAACGGCTTGTGCGTGCGCACCACGAAGATGATCACGAGTTCGGTGATCAGCGATTCGACGAACCAGCCGCTGCGAAACAGCTCCGGATGCTCGCCTACCAGGTACGGCAGCACGCCGAAGGTGAGCAGATCGAAGGCCGAGCTGATCAGGCCGAACTGGATCATGAAGCGGCGCACCTCGCCGATGTCCCAGCGATGCGGCGTGCGTGACCAGTCGGCATCGACGCGGTCACCGGCGATGCCGATGGCCGGAATGTCGGAGAGAAAGTTGTTGAGCAGGATCTGCTTGGCCAGCAGCGGCAGGAAGGGCAGGAAGAACGAGGCCACGGCCATGCTGATCATGTTGCCGAAGTTGGCGCTGGTGGTCAGGTAGATGTACTTCAGCGTGTTGGCGAAGGTACGCCGGCCTTCGTCGATGCCCTGACGGACCAGGCCCAGCTCGTGGCGCAGCAGGACGAAATCGGCCGCCTCCTTGGCCACGTCCACCGCGTTGTCCACCGAGATGCCGACGTCCGCGGCATGCAGTGCCGGCGCGTCGTTGATGCCGTCACCGAGAAAGCCCACCACGTGGCCGGTCTTCTGCAGCGCACGGATGATGCGCTCCTTCTGGTTGGGATCGACCTCGGCGAACAGGCTGACCCGCGGCGCCAGGTTGATCAGCGCCTCGTCGCGCATCTGCCCGATCTCGGCGCCGGTGATGACGCGCTCGACATCGATGCCGACGCTCTCGGCCACCTGCCGGGCGATCAGGCGGTTGTCGCCGCTGATGATCTTCACCGCCACGCCCAGCTCGCGCAGCGCCGCCAGCTCCTCGCGCACACCGGGCTCGGGTGGGTCGAAGAACAGCAGGAAGCCGGCGAAGACCAGCGCCTGCTCATCATCGACGGTACAGCGCTCGCCTTCCATGGAGCGCCAGGCAAGGCCGAGCACCCGATAGCCGGCGGCGCTCCAGGCGGCGAAGCGGGCCGCCAGCGCCTCACGCCGCTCGGCGGTCAACGGCAGCACGGCATCGCCCTGTTGCACGAATGCCGACACCTGCAGCACGTTATCCAGCGCACCCTTGCAGATCAGCCGTGGCGCGGGCTCGCTAGCGTCGCGCAAGAGCACGCTCAGGCGCTTGCGGACGAAGTCGTAGGGAATTTCATCGAGCTTGTCGGCGCCAGTCATGGCCGGCGCCTTGTCGCGGGCGTAGTCGCCGATCGCCTCGTCCAGCGGGTTGTGCAGGCCAGTCTGCAGCGATGCGTTGAGCCAGGCCATGCGCAGCACCCTGCTGCTGGGCTGGCCGTCGGCGTCCAGCGCGCCGTCGAGGGCCACCACGCCGCGGGTGAGGGTGCCGGTCTTGTCGGTGCAGAGTGTGTCCATCGCGCCGAGATTCTCGATGGCGTTGAGATGGCGCACGATCACGCCGCGCCCCGCCATGCGTCGCGCGCCGGCCGAAAGGGTCGCGCTGAGGATCGCCGGCAACAGCTCCGGCGACAGCCCGACGGCCAGGGCGATGGCGAACATCAGGGTGTCCAGCGGCGGTCGGTCGAGGAACAGGTTGAGCCCGAGCACCGCCGTGACCATCACCAGCATCACCCGCAGCAGCAGACCGCCGAACTGGCGCAGGCCGCGCTCGAACTCGGTTTCCGGCGGGCGCAGCACCAGCGAGCGCTCGATATGGCCCAGCTCGGTATGCAGGCCGCAGCGCACGGCCAGCAGGCGCGCCGTGCCGCTGCGCTGCGAGGTACCGCGGAACAGGCAGTTGTCGCGCTGCACCAGGGCGGCGTCGCTGGCGACCCGGATCGCCTGCTTTTGCACCGGAAAGGTCTCGCCGGTCAGCAGGGCCTGGTTGACGAAGCAGTCGCGCGCCTCGACCAGCCGGCCATCGGCCGGAATCAGGCTGCCGGCCGAGAGCTCGACGATATCGCCGGGCACCACTTCATCCGCGGCCAGGCTCTGCAGGCGCCCGTCGCGCCAGACATCGGCGCGGCTGGCCACCTGTTCGCGCAGGCGCGCAATCGCGCGGTTGGAACGGACCTCGTGCAGGCTGCCGACCAGCGCGCTGGCGATGACGATGGCCAGCACGATCAGGGCATCCAGCCAGTCATGGGCGATCAGCGCCACCAGCGCGCCGATCAACAGGATCAGCACCAGCGGGCTGGACAGCTGGCGCAGCAGCGAGGCGCCGAACTGCCGCGCCAGGTTCGGCCGGTACGTACGCCTGACCGACGGCTGACGCGCGGCGGCAGCGTCGCTGGCGAGCCCGCCCGGGCCGCTCTTCAGGCTGGCGTAGAGCTCATCCAGCGGCTGGCTCCAGTAGTCCGGCGTGACCGTCTCGTGGTGGTCTGCGGCCCCGGCCCGCAAGGCGTCCCGGGAGAGCCAGAAGCCGGGCAGCATCGGCAGCCAGAAGCTCAATACGCGAAACAGCAGCGTTGCCGACAGGCCGGCCGCCAGCGGCACGCCGGCCCAGCTGAGGGTCGCCACCGCGGCGGCCTCGAACGCCCCCAGCCCACCCGGCACGATGCCGACACTGCGCAACACGCTGGCCAGCATGAAGCTGGCGAAGATGCCGGCGAAGGGCGCCGCGTGGCCGACCGCGTGAAGCAGCGCCCAGAGGGTCAGGGCGTCAAGCAGGATGATCAGCAGTGAATAGCCGCTGGCCCAGCTCAGCAGGCGCGGATTGCGCGTGAGCCGGGGCTCGGCCGCGAACACCATCGCCAGCAGGCGTTGCATCCAGCGCACGTGTTGCAGGCGCCTGGCCAGGGCGCCCTGCGGCAGCCCGGCGATCAGCGGCGCGGCGATCGCCATGAGGCCGCAAAACAGCATGAAGGCTGCGCTGGTGGCGATCACGGCGAGACTGCCATGGCCGCTGTCGATCGCGATGAAGAGGGCGGCGCCGAGCGCCAGCAGGTAGGCCACGAAATAGGCCGACACGCTGACGATGAAGCAGCTGGAAACCTGAGACGCAGCGATGCCGCGGCGTTGCAGCAGGGCGACCACTGCCACCGCTCCGCTGAATCCGGAGGAAGGCAGGGCCTGGTCGATGAACAGCTTGGTCAGGCTGAGTTTGGTGGCGTCCCACAACGGCAGCGACGTGCCCGCGGCCGTCAGTACCTGGCGATACAGTTGGCCCTGGACGACGTAAGTCAGCCCCTGCAGCGCGATGGCGACCAGCAGCCAGGCCGGCTCGGCCTGGCTGAGAACCAGGGCGAAGTGGCTGGCGTCGGCCAACTGCAGGACGCCGACCACCAGCGCGCCGAGCATGGCCGCGCCCAACAGCCAGGACAGCCAGATCAGCGGCCTGGCATGTTCGGTCGGGGCGGAAGAGTCGAACGCATCGTGCATGCCGTGCACCCCCTGCTGGAGCCAACGCTGTCAATCATCGGCCCGGCGGGAGAACCGGAGATTGACACCGATCAGGCGCCCCCGTGGGGGCGCTGCAGCAAGGCTAGATCGCCACCAGGCGTTGCACACCCTCGGCGGCCATGTTTTCGCCACGGCCCTGCTGGATGATCTCGCCGCGGCTCATCACCAGGTACTGGTCGGCCAGTTCGGCGGCGAAGTCGTAGAACTGCTCCACCAGGAGGATCGCCATGTCGCCGCGCTCCGCGAGCTTCTTGATCACCGCGCCGATCTCCTTGATCACCGAGGGCTGGATGCCTTCGGTGGGTTCGTCGAGGATCAACAGGCGCGGCTGGCTCGCCAGCGCGCGGCCGATGGCGAGCTGCTGTTGCTGGCCGCCAGAGAGGTCGCCGCCGCGACGGTGCTTCATTTCCTGCAAAACCGGGAACAGCTCGTAGATGAACAGGGGTACTTCCTTGGCTTCCCTGGCGTTGAAGCGGGACAGGCCCATCAGCAGGTTTTCCTCGACGGTCAGGCGGCCGAAGATCTCGCGCCCCTGCGGCACGTAGGCGATGCCGGCGTGCACGCGCTGGTGCGGCTTGAAGCCGGTGATCGGCTTGCCCTCCCAGTTCACCGCGCCTTCCTTGGCCGGGATCAGGCCCATCAGGCACTTGAGCAGGGTGGTCTTGCCGACGCCGTTGCGTCCGAGCAGGCAGGTGACTTCGCCGACCTTCGCCTCGAACGAGAGGCCGCGCAGGATATGGCTGCCGCCGTAGTACTGGTGCAGTTGCTGGACTTGCAGCATGTCGATGTCCTTGTTTCTTTTGTGACGCGTGGAAAAGGCTGCGCCGCTTTCGGTGGATAAGCCTGCGGCGTTATCCACCCTACGATTCGACGGGCGTAGGGTGGATGGCCGAAGCCATCCACCTTTTTGCTCAGCGCCCCAGATACACCTCGATCACCCGCTCGTCCGCCTGCACCTGTTGCAGCGAACCCTCGGCCAGCACCTGGCCCTGGTGCAGCACGGTGACGTGGTCGGCGATGGTCTCGACGAAGCCCATGTCGTGCTCGACCACCATCAGCGAATGCTCGCGCGCCAGCGACTTGAACAGCTCGGCGGTGAACTCGGTCTCGGCATCGGTCATACCGGCTACCGGCTCGTCGAGCAGCAAGAGCTGCGGCGACTGCATCAGCAGCATGCCGATCTCGAGGAACTGCTTCTGCCCGTGGGACAGCAGCCCGGCCGGGCGATGACGCGACTGGCCGAGGCGGATGGTCTCCAGCACTTCGTCGATGCGGTCCTTCTGCTCGCCGTTGAGCTTGGCTCTCAAACTCGCCCATACCGACTTGTCGGTCTTCTGCGCCAGCTCCAGGTTCTCGAACACTGAAAGCGCTTCGAACACCGTGGGCTTCTGGAATTTGCGGCCGATGCCGGCCTGGGCGATGTCCACCTCGCTCATGCGGGTCAGGTCCAGGGTTTCGCCGAACCAGGCGCTGCCGCTGGTGGGGCGCGTCTTGCCGGTGATGACATCCATCATGGTGGTCTTGCCGGCGCCGTTGGGGCCGATGATGCAGCGCAGCTCGCCAACACCGATGTACAGGCTCAGATCTGTCAGTGCCTTGAAGCCGTCGAAGCTGACGTTGATGTCTTCCAGGCTGAGGATGGTGCCGTGGCGTACGTCCAGGCCCTTCTCGGCGACCCGGCCGAGGCCGATGGCATCGCGGGTCAGGCCACCCCCGGTGGGGTCGAAGCCGTCGATGACGGCGCTGCAGGGTACGGTTTTCATTCTTCGCCCCTCCGCTTGATGAGGCCGATGACGCCCTTGGGCAGGTACAGGGTGACGACGATGAACAGCGCACCGAGGGCGAACAGCCAGTATTCGGGGAAGGCCACGGTGAACCAGCTCTTCATGCCGTTGACGAGGCCGGCGCCGAGCAGGGGGCCGATCAGCGTGCCGCGTCCGCCGAGGGCGACCCAGACGGCCGCCTCGATGGATTGCGTCGGCGCCATCTCGCTGGGGTTGATGATCCCCACCTGCGGCACATAGAGCGCGCCGGCCAGGCCGCAGAGCACCGCTGACAGCGTCCAGATGAACAGCTTGTAGCCGCGCGGGTCGTAGCCGCAGAACATCAGCCGGTTCTCGGCATCGCGCAGGGCGGTGAGCACCCGGCCGAACTTGCTGCGCGCCAGGCGAAAGCCCAGGTACAGGCTGCCGGCCAGGAGCGCCACGGTGGCGAGAAACAGCGTGGCGCGGGTCGCCGGCGCCGAGATCGAGAAACCAAGGATGGTCTTGAAATCGGTGAAGCCGTTGTTGCCGCCGAAGCCGGTCTCGTTGCGGAAGAACAGGAGCATGCCGGCGAAGGTCAGCGCCTGGGTCATGATCGAGAAGTACACGCCCTTGATCCGCGAGCGGAAGGCGAAGAAGCCGAAGACGAAGGCCAGCACGCCGGGTACCAGCACCACCAGGCACATGGCCCAGAGAAAGCTCGACGTGCCGTACCAGTACCAGGGCAGCTCGTTCCAGGCGAGGAAGCTCATGAATGCCGGCAGGCCGTCACCGGCGCTCTGGCGCATCAGGTACATGCCCATGGCGTAACCGCCGAGGGCGAAGAACAGGCCGTGGCCGAGGGACAAGAGCCCCGCGTAACCCCAGACCAGATCCAGCGCCAGGGCGACGATGGCGTAGCAGAGGATCTTGCCCACCAGGGTCAGGGTGTAGGCCGAGACGTGCAGGGCATGCTCGGCCGGCAGCAGGTGCAGCAGCGGCATGGCGACGAGGACGGCTAGGACCACGCCGAGCGCCACGGCGGTGAGTGTCGGGCCGGCCTTCCGCGCAGCGGTGATTGCGAGTGGCTGGTTCATGCGCAGCTCTCCTGTAGGAGCGAGCTTGCTCGCGAAAGGGTAAACACGCGGGTGTCGGCAAGCTCTGGTTCGCGAGCAAGCTCGCTCCTACGGGGACAACGCGGCGAGAGGTGGAGGCTTTTCAATCGATCACCCTCCCTTTCAGCGCGAACAGTCCCTGCGGACGCTTCTGGATGAAGAGGATGATCAGCGCGAGGATGAGGATCTTGCCCAGCACGGCGCCGATCTGCGGTTCGAGGATCTTGTTGGCGATGCCGAGGCCGAAGGCGGCGAAGATGCTGCCGGCCAGCTGGCCGACACCGCCGAGCACCACCACCAGGAAGGAATCGATGATGTAGCTCTGGCCGAGGTCCGGGCCGACGTTGCCGATCTGGCTCAGGGCCACGCCGCCGAGCCCGGCGATGCCGGAGCCCAGCCCGAAGGCCATCATGTCGATGCGCCCGGTGGGAACGCCGCAGCAGGCGGCCATGTTGCGGTTCTGCGTTACCGCGCGCACGTTCAGGCCCAGGCGCGTCTTGTTCAGCAAGAGCCAGGTCAGGAGCACCACGAACAGCGCGAAGCCGATGATCACCATGCGGTTGTACGGCAGCACCAGGTTCGGCAGCACCTGCAGGCCACCGGACAGCCAGGCCGGGTTGGCGACCTCGACGTTTTGCGCGCCGAACAGCACCCGCACCAGCTGGATCAGGATCAGGCTGATGCCCCAGGTCGCCAGCAGGGTTTCCAGCGGGCGGCCGTACAGATGGCGGATCACCGTGCGCTCCAGCGCCATGCCGATCGCGGCGGTGACGAAGAAGGCCACCGGCAACGCCACCAGGGGGTAGAAGGCGAGGGCTTCCGGGGCGAGCCGCGCCATCAGCACCTGCACCATGTAGGTGGTGTAGGCCCCGAGCATGAGCATCTCGCCGTGGGCCATGTTGATCACCCCGAGCAGGCCGAAGGTGATCGCAAGGCCGAGGGCGGCGAGCAGCAGGATCGAGCCCAGCGACAGACCGCTGAAGGCCTGACCGAGCAGCTCGCCGATCAGGAGCTTGCGCTTGACCTGGGCCAGGCTGGTCTCGGCGGCCTTGCGCACGTTGGCGTCGGTTTCCGCCTCGTCGGCCAGCAGGTTCTCCAGGCGCACCCGGGCCATGGGCGCGCCGGTTTCGCCGAGCAGGCGCACCGCGGCGAGGCGTACGGCGGGGTCGCTCGCGGTCAGCTGCAGGTTGGCCAGCGCCAGGGTCAGCGCTTCGCTGACGGCGGCATCGTCCTCGGCGTTCAGGCGCTGCTGGAGCAGCTCGAGCTGTTCCGGCTTGCCGCTGCGCTGCAGGCGCTTGGCCGCGGCGAGGCGCTGCGCGGGGTCTTCGGCGAACAGCTGGTGGCTCGCCAGAGCGGTGTTGAGCAGGCCGCGCAGGCGGTTGTTCAGGCGCAGCTTCTTCGGCGTGCCGACCGGCTCGATATCACCTTCGAGGGCACGGTAGGCTCCGTTTTCCTCGATGAAGGGCGTCTTGTTCTGGTCGATGGCCACGCGATTGGCGCGCAGCGCTTCGATCAGCGGCAGCCGCTCAGGCGCCGGCGCGGCGGCCCAGCTTTCCAGCAGTCTGGCCTGTTTGGCCGGACTGGCCTTGGCGTAGTCGGCCGCGACTCCGGCCTGGGCTGCCCAGGGCAGAACCAGTAGGAGCAGCAGCAATAATCGGTGCAGGGCAGTGTTCATCTGTGCATTCCCCAGGGGGCGCCGGGTGCTCTCTTAGCGGAGCTGGCGGCGGTGGGCAGGCGGATGAGAACGTCTCGACTACGCGTCCCGAACCGCCCAACGAAAGCCGAGCGATCGTGGGGTGGATCGGGACGCGAAATCGGTGCGTCACCCATCCACCATGACGACCGCAGCGGTTAGTTCGACTTCACCGCGTAATCCGGCTTCTTGTCGTTGCCCGGGATGTAGGGGCTCCACGGCTGGGCGCGGACCGGGCTTTCGGTTTCCCAGACCACCGAGAACTGACCATCCTCCTGAACCTCGCCGATCATTACCGGCTTGTGCAGGTGATGGTTCTTCTCGTCCATGGTCAGGGTGTAGCCGCTCGGCGCCTCGAAGGTCTGCCCGGCGAGGGCATCGCGCACCTTGTCCACCTCGGTGCTGCCGGCTTTCTCGACCGCCTGCGCCCACATGTGGATGCCGACGTAGGTGGCTTCCATCGGGTCGTTGGTCACCGCCTTGTCGGCGCCTGGCAGGTTCTGGGCCTTGGCGTAGGCCTTCCACTTGCTGACGAAGGCTTCGTTGACCGGGTTCTCCACCGACTGGAAGTAGTTCCAGGCGGCCAGGTGGCCGACCAGCGGCTTGGTGTCGATGCCACGCAGTTCTTCCTCGCCGACCGAGAAGGCGACGACCGGAACGTCGGTGGCGTCCAGGCCCTGGTTGGCCAGCTCCTTGTAGAAGGGCACGTTGGAGTCGCCGTTGATGGTCGACACCACGGCAGTCTTGCCGCCGGCGGAGAACTTCTTGATGCTGGCGACGATGGTCTGGTAATCGCTGTGACCGAACGGCGTGTAGACCTCTTCGATACTGGATTCCGGCACGCCCTTGCTGATCAGGAAGGCGCGCAGGATCTTGTTGGTGGTGCGCGGGTAGACGTAGTCGGTACCGAGCAGGAAGAATCGCTCGGCGCTGCCGCCGTCTTCGCTCATCAGGTACTCGACGGCGGGGATGGCCTGCTGGTTCGGTGCGGCGCCGGTGTAGAAGACGTTCGGCGACAGTTCCTCGCCTTCGTACTGCACCGGGTAGAACAGCAGGCCGTTGAGCTCTTCATAGACCGGCAGCACGGATTTGCGCGATACCGAAGTCCAGCAACCGAAGGTCACCGCCACCTTGTCCTGGGTCAGCAGCTGACGGCCCTTCTCGGCGAACAGCGGCCAGTTGGAAGCCGGGTCGACCACCACCGGTTCGAGCTGCTTGCCGAGCACGCCGCCCTTGGCGTTGATCTCATCGATGGTCATCAGCGCCATGTCCTTGAGCGAGGTCTCGGAGATGGCCATGGTGCCGGACAGCGAATGCAGGATGCCGACCTTGATGGTTTCGGCGGCCTGCAGGGTGAACGGGAACAGGCCGCTGAGCATCAGGGCACTGGCGGCGAGGGTGGTCTTGATCAGAGGACGGCGTTTCATTGTGGGGCTCCTTGGCTGTCCGTGCGCAACTGTGGGCTGAAAACATCGGAACGCCAGGAGCAATGGCAGCATCCGTGCCAAATGGCGCAAAGCCTTCTGCGACGCCGCTTTGCGCCGATCCGGGGGCGATCGGGCAGCTTTCTAGGTGAGCCATGCTGGTGCATCGCAGGGCGCGTGGTGCACTGCCAGGGTCCGCTTTGCCCGATTTCGGTGCCGGCCCGCCACTTGCCCGTTGCGGGCCTGGCTTCTAGCATGGCCGGCCCGCTCCGAGACCCCTCGCCATGCCCCGTCCACCGCGTTCTCCATCCTCGCGATCGCCTGCCAGAGCGCCTGCGCCGCGGCGCGTCGCCAAGGCGCCGCCGGCCGAGCCGCGGCTGTTGCTGCTGAACAAGCCGTTCGACGTGCTCACGCAGTTCGCCGATGCCGATGGTCGTGCGACCTTGAAGGACTTCGTCTCGGTGCCGGGCGTCTACCCCGCCGGGCGCCTGGATCGCGACAGCGAGGGTCTGTTGCTGCTGACCAACGACGGTCGGTTGCAGGCGCGTATCGCCGACCCGAAGCACAAGCTGCCCAAGACCTACTGGGTGCAGGTGGAAGGCGAGGTGGACGAGACACAGCTGGAGCGGCTGCGTCAGGGCGTCGAGCTGAACGACGGCATGACCCTACCGGCCGAAGCGCGGCAGCTCCATGAGCCCGAGCTGTGGCCGCGCAATCCGCCGGTGCGCTTTCGCAAGAGCGTACCGACCAGCTGGCTAGAGCTGGTGATTCGCGAAGGGCGCAATCGCCAGGTCAGGCGCATGACGGCGGCGGTTGGCTTGCCGACCTTGCGCCTGGTACGGGTGCGCATCGGCCCCTGGGCGCTGGACGGCCTGCAGCCGGGCGAGTGGCGGGAAGTGCCGGCGCAGCTGTAGCGCGCCGGCCGGTGCCTCAACTCAGTGCGGGATGCCCTGAGTCACTTCGATGATGTATCCGATGACCGGCTTGGCGAGAAACGCGAACAGGCACAGGCCGAGACCGAGGAAGAGGATGGCGGTGCCAAGGCGCCCGGCCTTCGACTTCTTGGCCAGGTCCCAGATGATGAAGGCCATGAAGGCCATCAGCCCGCCGACCAGCACGATCATCATCCACTTTTCGAAAACTTCGGGATCCACAGGGTTCTCCTGACTGACTTCGACGACGGCGCCCGTGGCAGGCCGGGCGCGAAAACGGGGCAGTATACGCCTGCCGCAGCCGGCAGGTGCGTCCGCTGGTTGGACGGTCGTGGTCATGCAGCGTTCGGTGTGGCCGCTGGCTGGCGGTTGGCGTTCAGTAGCTCGCCTTGATCACGTCGATGCCTTTGTTCAGCACCAGGCGCCAGGCTTGCAGGTCCGCCTGTTCGAGTTGCCTGTCGTGCTGGCCTATGGTCTTGAGAAGGGCTTCGACCCACAGGTCGTAGAGCTCTGGGCGGATATCCAGGCCTGCGCGTGAGTGGCTCTGGCCCAGCGCGCGAAGCTTGGTGTCTGGCATGCCGCGGGCGAACAACACGAGGTTGAGAATGCCGGCGCGCAGCAGCTGCTTCTGCGCAGTCATGTCGGTACGCACGAATTTTTCGCGCACGGCGGGCGAGCTGGCGAGAAAGGCAGCGTAGAAGTCGTCGAAAAAGCCTGCGCTCGCGCAGCAGCGGCCATAGCTCTGCATGACGCGGTTGGTGTCTTTCATGGTCTTTCCTGGGCACGAAGGGTTGTTGCAGCGCGTCTGGGCGCGCGACGGTGGCCGGTCGATAACAGGCGGACCGGCGCAGAAGGGCGCGGATTATAGGCAGTAGCCCTTCGAATGCCAGGGATGTGCTGTGCGCCCGGTCTCAGCTTCGCAAATGCTCGAGCGGAAGTTCGGTGCTGGAGACCACCTGGCGCAGCACGAAGCTGGAGCGCACGCTGGAGACGCCTTCGATGCGCGTCAGCGTGCCAAGCAGGAACTGCTGGTAGTGGTCCATATCCGGCACCACGACCTTGAGCTGGTAGTCGGCGTCCATACCGGTGACCAGGCTGCACTCGAGTACCTCGGGGCATTTGCCGATCACGCCTTCGAAATGCTCGAAGCGTTCCGGCGTATGCCGGTCCATGCCGATCAGCACGTAGGCGGTCAGTGTCAGGCCGAGTTTCTTGCGTTCGAGCAGGGCGACCTGGCGGGCGATGTAGCCGTCATCTTCGAGCTGCTTGACGCGGCGCGAGCAGGGCGAGGCGGATAGGCCGATGCGTTCGGCCAGTTCCTGGTTGGAGATACGCGCATCGCGTTGCAATTCCGCGAGGATACGCAGGTCGTAGCGATCGAGTTTGCTCATGCTTGCCTACTGATGGAAATTTATTGTGCAGAATCTATCTCTGTAGAGATTTATTGCGCAATTTATCTGTAGGGCAGCAATTTTAGCAAACACCTGTCGCGCCGCGGCGCGTAAGCTACTCCCAACTTCCGCTTCCGGCAGAACGCGACACAGGCTAACCCGCTGGTGTCCCATGCTCGCCTCACAAGGGTTCGCATTCCGGAGCTGCACCGCCTCACTACGGCGCTGCCGAAGATGCCGTTATCCACGGCCAACCCCTCGAAGTAAAAGACCACGCCTAGGCGTGGTCTTTTTTTTTGCTAGCGGTTCAGATCCGGTAGGTAGTCTTGGTCATCACTTTGGCGACCAGGCTCATGCCGAATTTGACCGGCGCCGGGAAGCGCAAGCCTCCGGCGTCGAGCGCCGAGGTGGAGTGCTTGGCTTCATCCTCGCGCATCTGCTCGAGGATAGCCCGTGACTTCTCGTCTTGAGTCGGCAGCTGCTGCAGATGTTCGTCGAGGTGCTTGCACACCTGATCCTCCGTCGCCGCAACGAACCCCAGGCTGATGCGGTCGCTGATCAGGCCGGCGGAGGCGCCGATACCGAAGGACAGGCCATAGAAGAGGGGGTTGAGCACGCTGGTATGGCTGCCGAGCTGGCGGATGCGCTGTTCGCACCAGGCCAGGTGGTCGACCTCCTCGTCGGCCGCCTTTTCCATCGATTCGCGCACACGCGGCAGGCGCGCAGTCAGCGCCTGGCCCTGATAGAGCGCCTGGGCACAGACCTCGCCGGTATGGTTGATGCGCATGAGGCCGGCCACGTGGCGAGCTTCGCTTTCGCTCAGTTCGGCGTCCGGCTTGATCACGGCGGGCGAGGGGCGGCCGGGCTGCCCGCTGAACGGCAGCAGGGTGCGCAGGGCTGAGTCGGCCTGCATCAGCAGGCGATCGACGGGTGAATAATGACGCTGGCTTGTCATGCTGGGCTCCCGATAGTCATTACCTTGGGCATGCGGTAGATGTGGCCGCTCAGCCCGGTGGCCAGTGCAGCTGGCGCTGACCAAGTACATGCATGTGGATGTGGTAGACCGTCTGGCCGCCGAGGTCGTTGCAGTTCATCACCACGCGAAAGCCGTCCTCGCAGCCAAGCTGCTCGGCCAGGCGCTGTGCCGTGAAGAGGATGTGGCCGGCGAGCGGCTTGTCGTCCTCTTCGCTCAGGTCATGCAGCGTGGGGATGTGCTTTTTCGGAATGACCAGGAAGTGGACCGGGGCCTGAGGAGCGATGTCATGGAAGGCGATCACATCGTCGTCCTCGTAGAGCTTGCGCGCAGGTATGTCGCCCGCCACGATCTTGCAGAACAGACAATCCATCGTGTTTCTCCGGTGCTCGAATGCCAGACAGTGTATCAGCCCGTCACGGAGCCGATGAATCTCGACAGGGAGGCGGGCGTTGCGCAATGACATTCACGATCTGAGCCTGGTGCTCGAGTCTCGCGTGCGGTTGGTGGTCATCGAGTCCTGGGACGAACCGCGGGTCTTGGAGCTGCTGACCGGGCTGGCGATCAAACGGGGCACCGGGCTGTGCGTCTGGTCGGTGACCGAAGGGCTGCGCCGCCTTGGGTTCGACGGTGAGCCGCTGGGCGACGAAGACAGTACGGCGCCGGAGGTGGCGTTGAAACGGCTGCGGAGAGCGCCCCAGGCCGGGCTCTATGCCTTTTGCGATCTGCACCCGTTCCTCGACGATCCACGCATCGTGCGCTTGATCAAGGAAATCGCGCTGGCCCAGGCGGTCGATGCGCCCACGCTTGTGCTGGTATCGCATGCGCTGAAGTTGCCGGCGGAGGTCCAGCGTCTGGCCGCGCATTTCTCCCTTGCGCTGCCGGGTGATGACGACCTGTTGGCGATCGTGCGCGAAGAGGCGGCGCGCTGGAGCGAGCGCAATCAGGGCCTGCGCGTGAAAACCGACAACCTCACCCTGCAGCAGGTAGTGAAGAACTTGCGCGGTATGGGGCACGGCGAGGCGCGTAGCCTGGCGCGCACTCTGATCTGCGATGACGGAGCGATCACCCAGGAAGACCTGCCGGAGCTCAACCGTGCGAAGTTTCGTCTGCTGGACATGGACGGCGTGCTGGGGTTCGAGCACGAAACCGCGCGGTTCGCCGAGGTTGGTGGTCTGCGCACCTTCAAGCGCTGGCTGGGCGAGCGGCAAGGGGCCTTTCTTTCCGGTCAGGGTTCGGACCTGCCGCGGGGTGTCCTGCTGGTCGGTGTGCAGGGAAGCGGCAAGAGCCTGGCCGCCAAGGCAGTTGCGGGGCTCTGGGGGCTGCCGTTGCTGCGCCTGGATTTTGGTTGCCTGTACAACAAGTATTTCGGCGAAACGGAACGCAACCTGCGTGAGGCGCTGCGTCTGGCCGAGCAGATGGCGCCTTGCGTACTGTGGATGGATGAGGTCGAGAAGGGGTTGGCTACCGGCGAGATGGATGGCGGGGTCAGCCAGCGCGTGCTGGGGACGCTCCTGACCTGGATGGCCGAGCGCACTGCGCCGGTGTTCATGGTGGCGACGGCCAACGCGATCGACCGTCTGCCCCCAGAGCTGCTGCGCAAGGGTCGTTTCGACGAGCTGTTTTTCGTCGACCTGCCTGATCGCCAGGTGCGCGCGGACATCTTTCGCATTCACCTGGCTCGGCGCGAGCTGGACAGCACGGCGTTCGACCTGGAGGCTCTGGCCGCGGCGAGCGAGGGGTTCTCCGGGGCGGAAATCGAACAGGCGGTCGTCAGTGCGGTTTATGCCGGGCAGGCGCAGCGCCAGGCTGTGACCCAGGGCATGCTGCTGAGCTGCATCAGTGCCACTGCGCCGTTGTCCGTGGTGATGGCCGAGGAGATCGCAGCCCTGCGCGCGTGGGCCGCGGGGCGTACGGTCATGGCCGACTAGCGCGGCTAGCCGTGCTGCGTGCCCGTGAAGAAGGCGCCAATCAATACCAGCAACCATAGGGCGGCCAGCACCTTGACTGCCGTGCCGTTAGGTGGAGGCGGCGCGCCGAATCGGTTGATGCCGGCTTTGCCCGGTACAGCTGCCAGCACCAGCGGCATGAGGCTGCCGACGACCGGCACGAAGTGCAACAGCATGAGCCAGCCGGAGAGATTCATGTCGTGCAGCCGCTGCACGCCAATCTGGACGTTGACCACAGCCGCCGCGCTGATGATGACAACCGCCAGAACGATCGCCGCGGGCGCCAGCCATGCGAACAGCGGCATGATTGCCAGGACTAGCGCGACCAGCGCCATCATCGCGACCAGCGACCAGGCCAGGTAGCGCAGGCGACCGATACGGCCCTTAAGCGAAAATACCTTTAGCTCGGCAAAGCCAGCGGGGGGCTCGTCCAGCTGTGTGCGAGGAGGTGCATAGGGCGAGTCTGACGTGGCGGCAGCAGCGGTCTGGGAGAGCGCCGCCTGCCTGGCAAGATACTTGTCGATGAAGATCGAGCAGTGCGAGCACTGCTCGGCCTGTGGCTGCTCGGTCTGGCATTTCGGACAGGTCATGCGCCGGCCGGGACCGGCTTCGGTCGACGCTTCGATGGTCATAAGGCTGAGCGATGGCGGCGGCGCTTCCGCTTCGCGACGCGCCAAGGCACCGGCGTGCTGCAGGGCGGCCAGGTAACGCGCCGCCTGGTCGGCGCTCAGGCCTTTTTTCAATACCCGTTCGGCGCCGTCGAAGAACGCGGCGAAGCGTGCTTCATCGGTCTTGAACAGCGTCGCGAGATTGCGTTTCACATCCTCGGGGGCGGTGCCCGACGCGCACTGGCCGGAAAAGACGATCCGATAGGTCGATTGGGTCATGTGGCATCCATGTCACAGGGGAGGCAGGCGCGCCTCAGAAAGGTTTGACGATCACCAGGATGACGATCGCGATCAGAAACAGTACCGGCACCTCGTTGAACCACCGATAGAACACATGGCCACGGGTGTTCTCGTCCCGTGCAAAGCGTTTGAGCTGCGCGCCACACAGGTGGTGATAGCCGATCAACAATACGACCAGCGCCAGCTTGGCGTGCAGCCAGCCGCCGGTGGCGAAAAGCGCCGGGTTGAGCACGATCATCCAGATCCCGAAGATCAGGGTGGCGATCATCGATGGCACCATGATGCCCCGATACAGCTTGCGTTCCATCACCTTGAAGCGCTCCCGGCTGGGCACGTCCTCACTCATGGCGTGGTACACGAACAGGCGCGGCAGGTAGAAAAGGCCGGCAAACCAGCAGACGATGGCGATCACATGCAGCGCCTTGATCCACAGATAGAGCATCGGGGCGATCCTTGAGGTCGGAGCGGGCGATAGTAGTGGTTCGGGTGACTGCTCGTCATCCCGGCGGTTGGCCCCTGTACAAAGCGGCTTTATCATCACGCCCTTCAATGGCGCTTTTGTTCGCGAGGCAGTGCATGGTCAAGGTCGGTATCGTCGGCGGGACGGGCTACACCGGTGTGGAGTTGTTGCGCCTACTGGCACAGCACCCGCAGGCAGAGGTGGCGGTCATTACCTCGCGTTCGGAAGAGGGCGTTAAGGTCGCAGACATGTTCCCCAACTTGCGCGGGCACTATGACGAGCTGGCCTTCAGTGTTCCCGACGCGAAGACGCTGGGCAGCTGCGACGTGGTGTTTTTCGCGACGCCACATGGCGTAGCGCATGCGCTGGCTGGCGAACTGCTAGCGGCGGGCACCCGGGTAATCGACCTCTCGGCAGACTTTCGTCTGCGGGATGCCGACGAGTGGGCCAAGTGGTACGGACAGCCGCACGGCGCGCCTGAATTGCTCGAGTCGGCCGTGTACGGGCTGCCGGAAGTGAATCGCGAGCAGATCAAGGGGGCTCGGCTGATTGCGGTGCCAGGTTGTTATCCGACCGCCACGCAACTGGGCTTCCTGCCATTGCTGGAGAACGGCCTGGCCGACGCTGCGCATTTGATTGCCGACTGCAAGTCGGGTGTCAGCGGTGCCGGGCGAGCCGCCAAGATCGGGTCGCTGTTCACCGAAGCGGGCGAGAGCATGATGGCCTATTCGGTCAAGGGGCATCGCCATTTGCCGGAGATCACCCAGGGGCTGCGGCGTGCCGCTGGCGGCGACGTCGGGCTGACCTTCGTGCCGCATCTGACGCCGATGATCCGGGGAATTCACGCGACGCTGTACGCGACCGTTGCGGATCGCTCGGCCGATCTGCAGGCGTTGTACGAACAGCGCTACGCAAACGAGCCGTTCGTCGATGTGATGCCAGCGGGCAGCCATCCGGAGACGCGAAGCGTGCGTGGGGCGAATCTGTGCCGGATAGCCGTGCACCGGCCGCAGGGTGGCGATCTGGTGGTGGTGCTCTCGGTGATCGACAACCTGGTCAAAGGGGCGTCGGGACAGGCGATCCAGAACATGAATATCCTCTTCGGGCTCGATGAGCGGTTGGGCCTTATGGCCCCGGCCCTGCTGCCGTGAGTGAGCCAGTGCCGACCGACGGCTGGCCTTTGAATAGTTGATCATTTCGCTTGGGTAAGCGGATAATGCCCAGCATCAGGCAGTTTGGCGTCGTGCACGCTAGGAGAACCGAATGAGTGTCGAATCCTTCACGCCCATGGCTATCCAGTTCACTCAGGGGGCTGCGAGCAAAGTGAAGAATCTGGTCGAGGAAGAGGGTAATCCCCGGCTCAAATTGCGGGTGTTCGTGACGGGTGGCGGCTGTTCCGGTTTCCAGTACGGCTTCACCTTCGATGAGGACGTCGCCGACGATGACACTATCATCGAGCGAGAGGGTGTCAGCCTTGTGGTCGATGCGATGAGCTACCAGTACCTCGCCGGTGCGGAAGTCGACTATCAGGAAGGCCTGGAGGGTTCGCGGTTCATCATCAAGAATCCGAACGCCACCACTACCTGCGGTTGCGGTCAGTCGTTCTCTATCTGAGCTGACGGCCGAACGGAAGAAAGCCGCGCTCTGCTGGGCGCGGCTTTTTTATGCCGGATAGATTGCGCCCAGCACGCGAGGTCCCGCCGCGCCGGTTACCTCCGGTTCGTTGCCGGGAATTCGTTCCAGGCAGCAGTGCGCCAGCCAGGCGAACGCCATCGCTTCGACCCAGTCGGCTGGAATACCCAGCGAGTCGGTTGGCAGGACTTCGGCAGGACTGACGAGCTGGGCGATCCTCTGCATCAGCGCTTTGTTCCGCGCACCGCCTCCGCAGACGAGAACGCGCTCGGTGCCGGGTTGGGCGCTCGCCAGCGCTTCGCTGATCGAGCGGGCGGTCAGTTCGAGCAGGGTCGCCTGGACATCCTGGCCGGCAATGGGTGCCCGCTCGGCGAGGTGGCGATCCAGCCAGGCCAGGTTGAACAGTTCGCGACCCGTGCTTTTGGGGCCGCTGGTGGCGAAGAAGCCATCCTTGAGGAAAGCCGAAAGCAGATCGCTATCGGGGCTTCCCCCTGCAGCCCACGCACCGTCGCGGTCGAAGGCGAGGCCTTGCTCACGCTGGATGAAGGCGTCCATCAACACATTACCAGGCCCACAATCGAAGCCGCGCACGGGCTGCTCTGGAGCAAGCAGGCTAAGATTGCTGAACCCGCCGATATTGAGAACCGCCTGCCGGGTTCGGCCATCGGCAAACAGCGCATGGTGGAAGGCCGGGACCAATGGGGCGCCCTGGCCGCCGGCGGCGACGTCGCGACGGCGAAAGTCGGCGACCACGGAGATTCCGCTCAGCTCTGCAAGCAGTGCCGGATTGCCGATCTGAATGGTGAAGCCCCGCTGGGGCTCGTGGCGGACGGTCTGCCCATGACTGCCGATGGCTCGAACCGCGGCTGGCGATAGCGCTTGTGCGTCCAACAGTTCGCCGATTGCGTTCGCTGCCAAGCGTGCCCACTCGTTCTCGGCAATCGCTGCCCGGGCCAGCTCGTCCTGGCCTGGCTCACACAGCGCCAGGAGTTCTGCGCGGAGCCGCGCAGGCATGGGGAGGAAATGGCTGGCGACCAACCTGGGTCTATCGGATTGCTCGACCAGGGCGATGTCCAGCCCGTCTAGGCTGGTGCCGGACATCACGCCCAGGTAGTGCAGCACGCTCAGTCCTGCTTCAGAGCGAGCATTGTGGCGCGTTCTTCATCCATGCGTGCCATCAGTGGGCGGCTGGTGGCCATGAAGCGTGGTAGTTCGCTCTTGGCGATCGGGTCAGCCATTGGAAGTTTCAAGCCGAGTGGGTCTACATGGACGCCATCGACCTGAAACTCATAGTGCAGGTGCGGCCCGGTGGAGAGCCCGGTGGTTCCGATATAGCCGATGATCTGCCCTTGCTTGACCGCAGAACCACTGCGCACGCCTTTGGCGAAACCTTGCATGTGGGCGTAGAGCGTGCGGTAACGATTGCCGTGCTGGATGATCACGGTGTTGCCGTAGCCACCCTTGCGCCCGGCGAGAATCACCTTGCCATCGCCAGCGCTCTTGATGGGGGTGCCGCGTGGCGCAGCGTAATCCACGCCCTTGTGTGCACGAATCTTGTTGAGAATCGGATGCTTACGCCCGTTGGAAAAGCGCGAGCTGATACGCGCGAAATCGACCGGTGTGCGGATGAAAGCCTTGCGCATGCTGGCGCCGTCGGCGGTGTAGTAGCTCGTCGTACCGCTCTTGCTCGTGTAGCGAACGGCCGTGTAGGTCTTGCCGCGGTTCACGAAGCGGGCCGCGAGAATATTGCCGGTGCCAACGCGCTTGCCGTCGACAGTCTTCTCTTCGAATACCACTTCGAATCGGTCGCCCTGACGAATGTCCAGCGCGAAGTCGATGTCGTAGCCGAAGATATTGGCAAGGTCCATGGTGAGGTTGTGACTCAAACCGGCGCGCTTGGCGGCCAGGAAGAGACTGCTGTTAATTTCGCCATGCGCGTAGCGTGTTTCAACGCTGGGCTTGATCTCTTCTTTCTTGAAGGAGTAGCCCGTCGCACTTCTTTCGATGCGCACGCTCTGCAAGGGGCCGACCTGGCTGGAAAGGCTGCGCAGTGCGCCCTGGTCGTCAATGTCGAACTCGAGGGCCTGTCCGACTCTCAAGCGGGCAAGCTGCTTGGCTTCCTTGCTACTGGCCAGCACGTCATGAACAGTGCTTGGCGGCAGGCCCGCCTTGGCAAACAGCGTCGACAGCGTATCGCCATTTGAGACCTTGATGACCTTGACGGCTGGCTCGGTAGCCGGCTCGACCGTGGCCGTGGCGGGCGAACTGGCAGGGTCGACTGTGGCGAATGGCGAGTCGAGAGCGCTGTCGGCATTCGCCTGATCGACTGATTCTTCGCTTTGCATCGCCTGCTCGGCCGCGTACTCGAGCTTCAGATCGATAAAGCTCTTCTTCGCCTCTACCTCTCGAGAGGGAAAGACCAACAGAGCCAGGCTAAGCAGAGCAGCTACACCGCTGGCGGCCAGAAGATGGCTTTTCGGGTAGAGAGGCGCTTTTGGGGTTGGATACGTCATTAGCGTCTGGCATTTGTGCTCGGAAATAACTGCCTAAAATATAAGCAAAGCCTGGCCGGGGCAACCCTGAAGCCCTCATTTCGCCTACCGCTTGGCAGGTCGGCTGCTTTGTATTTCGGCCCTGTTCTTGTAACGTTACAGCCTTCGATTTTCTTGGGTGAGACTGTAAATGAGGTCAGTTAAGGAGCAGTTGTCCGTCATAAAGCGCGGCGCCGATGAGGTCCTCGTGGAGTCGGAGCTGATCACCAAGCTCGAGCGCGGTCAGCCGTTGCGGGTCAAGGCAGGGTTCGACCCCACCGCGCCCGACCTCCATCTGGGGCACACCGTGCTTATTAATAAGCTCAGGCAGTTTCAGGATCTGGGGCACCAGGTCATCTTTCTGATCGGTGACTTCACTGGCATGATCGGTGACCCCAGCGGCAAGAGTGCGACGCGGCCGCCGCTCACTCGAGATCAGGTGTTGGAGAACGCTGAAACCTACAAGGCTCAGGTATTCAAGATTCTCGATCCTCAAAAGACCGAGGTGGCATTCAACTCGACCTGGATGGATCAGCTGAGTCCAGCTGACTTCATCCGGCTGGCGTCCCAGTACACGGTTGCGCGAATGCTTGAGCGAGATGACTTCAAGAAGCGTTACGAAACCAATCAGTCAATCGCTATCCACGAGTTTCTCTATCCGTTGGTACAAGGCTACGACTCGGTAGCGCTGCGCGCGGACGTGGAGCTTGGTGGTACCGATCAGAAATTCAATCTGCTGATGGGGCGCGAGCTGCAGCGGGGCTATGGCCAGGAAAGTCAGTGCATTGTCACCATGCCGCTGTTGGAAGGCCTTGATGGCGTGAAGAAGATGTCCAAGTCGCTGGGCAATTACGTCGGCATCCAAGAGCCGCCGGGAGTGATGTACGGCAAGCTGGTGTCGATGCCTGATACGCTGATCTGGCGCTACTTCGAGTTGCTGAGCTTTCGTTCGGTCGAGGAGGTCGCTGAGTTTCGCCGGGATGTCGAGGCGGGGGCAAACCCTCGCGACATCAAGATCAAGCTTGCCGAAGAGATCGTTGCGCGCTTCCACGGAGAGGAGGCCGCAGCTGCTGCCCATCGCTCCGCGGGCAATCGCCTTAAAGAAGGAGAGGTGCCGGAAGACTTGCCGATGATCAATCTACTGGCCGATGAGTCGATGCCAGTCTCTGCTGTGCTCAACAAGGCTGGTCTGGTCAAGAACGCCGCGGCGGCTCGCGACCTGCTGAGTGCTGGGAGCGTTAAGGTTGATGGGGCGGTAGTGGATCGTACATTTATGTTCGAGCTGGGAGTTGAGTATCTCTGTCAGGCCGGTAAGAAGGCGTTTGCCAAGATACGCGTGGACGCCGAGAAAAGTTGAATGTCGCTATTGACGCCCAGCCAAAGCCCCCTATAATGCGCACCACTTTCGCAGCGAACTGCAGCAAAAAGACCTTTTGAATCAAGAGGTTAGATAGCTGAAAGGGCTTGCAAAGGTGGCGGATTCGAGTAGAATGCGCCGCGCTGGCAGGGCGGAGGTTGTGGCGCTGCTGGTGTCTCGGTCGAATCGATCGAGGTGGTGAAAAAGGCGGTTGACAGCGGAAATTGACGCTGTATGATTCGCCTCCCGCTTCGAGAGGTTGTAGGTTCGGCGAGGCGGCAAGCGATTGAGTAGAAAAGAAATTTTCGAAAAAGAGCTTGACAGGTTGAAAGGCCGCTGTAGAATGCGCGGCCTCGGTCGAGACGAAAGGCTTGATCGAAACGCTCTTTAACAACTGAATCAAGCAATTCG